>CAYZYG010000100.1:0-18887 GCA_964481395.1 uncultured Vicinamibacterales bacterium | reverse complement strand
GGATTAATGGCGCGATGATTGTCGCTCCGGTAACACTTACTTATGGCTCGACAGGCGCCCGCGTCCTTCCCTGCTTGCCCTGAGCGAAGTCGAAGGGCCGCCGGTCGCCTGTCGCCTGGGCCCGCGTTCCTCCCTGTCGCCTGCCGCCGGTCGCCTGTCGCCTATCAGTTCACCGGCTTGAGCGGAATCACCGGTGTCCGGTAGCTCTGAATCGAGACCTGCGCCGCGGTGCGCTCGGCCGTCGCCTGAAACGCCTTCGCCGCGGCGGAATCAGGGTGGCTCATCACGATGGGCATCCCGGTGTCACCACCGATGCGCACAGGCTCCGAGATCGGGATGCTCCCGAGGAACGGGATGTTCATCTCCACCGCCGCGCGCTCGCCGCCGCCCTTGCCGAAGATGTCGGCCTCGTGCGAACACGACGGGCAGATGAAGTGGCTCATGTTCTCGATGAGGCCGAGCACAGGAATGTTGAGCTTCTCGTACATCGCGACGGCCCGGCGGCTGTCCGAGATCGACACGCGCTGCGGCGTGGTGACGACGATGGCGCCGGCGACGTAGACCGTCTGGCTCAGGCTGAGCGCGACGTCGCCCGTGCCCGGCGGCAGGTCGATGATCAGGTAGTCGAGGTTGTCCCACCGGACGTCCATGAAAAACTGTTTGATCACGCCGTGCAGCATCGGGCCGCGCCAGATGATCGGCGCATCGTCTGTCGTGAGGAAGCCCATCGAGACCACCTGGACTCCGTACTGCTCGGCTGGCTTGATCTTGTCGCCGTCGGCGCCAAGCTGGGCCTGGACGCCCAGCATGATCGGGACGTTCGGGCCGTAGATGTCGCCGTCGATCATGCCGACGCGGCTGCCCATCTGGGCGAGCGCCACCGCCAGGTTGACCGCGACCGTGGTCTTCCCCACGCCGCCCTTGCCCGCCCCGACCGCGATCACGTTCTTGACGCCGGGCACGTGGGCCCGGTTCAGGTCGGGCGACACGGCCCGCCGGACCTGCGCGGTCATCGTCACGTCGACGTCGGTGACGCCCGGGATTGCGGAAACGGCGGCCTTCGCCTGGTCGCGCATCTGGTCCTTGACCGGGCAGGCCGGGGTCGTGAGTTCGATGGCGAACGAGACGCGGCCGCCGTCGATCGCGAGGTCTTTCACGAATCCGAGCGCGACGATGTCCTTGTGGAGATCGGGGTCCTTGACCGCGGTGAGAGCCTGGAGAACCTGAGCCTGATCGAGCGCCATGATGCCGTCCTTCGCGGGAATGGAGTATTCCCACCAGCTTAGCCCCTCGATGCGCGGGTACGGAAGTGTTTCTTGCGCCCTCCGAACCCGGCGCTCAGCACGCGCGACATGAATCCGGGATTAGACCGGGATTAGACCCGCTTTACGCCGGGGGTGGTGGCGGCGCCTCCCAGGTGTAGCCGGGCTCCGTCTGCAGTCGCGGGTCGTCGACGGGCATGCCGACCGTGAAGTGATACAGGCTCTGGAAGCGATCGCCGCGCAGGCCCAGCAGTTCGTGGACCGCATCGTCGAAGAAGCAGCCGATTCCGGTACCTCGGCAGCCGGCGGCTTCGGCCTCGAGGTACAGGGCCTGGCCGATGGCACCGGCCTCCCAGAAGAGGTTGCGGTAGAACGACGCGCCGAACGTGTCGAGCGCAGGCGAGAACTCGGCGAGCATCCCCAGGCTGAAGCAGCCATCCGAGGCGATGTCCTGCGTGCAACTGAGGGCCCGTGCGACGCGACGCAGGTCGCCGGCCTCGAGCAGATAGAAGGGGAGGTCGTCCGGTACGCCTTCCGGACGGATCCACGCGAAGCCGCCGTGGAAGGCGTCCTGAAGCGCATCGCGCCCGGCCGGTGACCGCGGAAGCACGTATAGACCCGGCTCGAGGCCCTCGATCCGGTGCACGAAGAGCACGAGATGCAGGCGCGGCGTCCACCACAGCGCGTCGAACGGCGGCTGACCAGTCGGCAGGGTTCGGCGCAGCAGGAACAGGAACGGGTCCAGGCCCATGCGCGACCCGTCATGCATCGACACAGCGCTCCGTCGCTGCAGCAGCAGTCGCCACGCGGGCGGCGGCTGGACGTCACCAGGACGGCTTGCGCGGCGAGACCATGGCCGCGTTGCGAGGTGTCCGCGCTCACCCTGATCGCGCGCGTCAACGACTTGCGTGGCCTCAGCGGCCGCATCGACCCAGTCCCATTGCACGTGGTCGCTGCTCAGCCGGTTCGCCCGGCCGGTCCAGGCAGCTGCCCTGGCGGCCGCGACGATGTCCGGCGTCTCGTTCGGGAGGGTTGATGGCGCCTCGCCCGACCAGATCAGCAGCAGGCATCCCGGTTGTTCGGGCTCGGCGCCCTCGAAGTCCGGCCCGCGATCGACGCCGAGCAGCGCCGCGATGCCGGCGCTCGACCACGCAGGCAGCACGCGCGCGCGCCAGCCAATCATGGCCGCGGCCATGCTCATCGCGGCTACGGCGTGGCCGACGTCGTGCTGGCAGTACCGGAAGGCCCGCTCGCCGTACTTCCACGCCTCCCGCCAGTGAATGGACGTCAGGCCTGCCAGAAACGCCCCGCGCGGCAACGAAGCCCCCAGCGTTCGCCAACCGTCCTCGCCGATCGCCGCCCGGCGTTCCAACGCGTGCCGGTCCGGCGCATAGTGGAAGACGCCAGGCCCGCCAGGCACGACGCCGGGACCAAGCACGACGTATCCTTCGGTCGGGTGCAGGTTCCCGCTCGACGGGTTCACGCGCAGGGCCCATCGGGAAGCCCCAGCCTGCTTCCACGCCGAGAGCCCGAGGCTGAACCGCAGGAAGAGGGACACGGCCGCGAGCCCCGGGTCGGTCGGGGCCGTGAGCCCTGGTTCGATCACGTCGTCGAAGGACACGTCCGCCCACCTCGGCGGATGACCGGGGTCGGTCGTGGCGGCGGCCCGGAGCGCCGCGCTCAAATCAATCCGATCCGCGCCGTCGAATCCTCTGAATGGATCGGGCTGCGTCGCCCAATCGAGGTAGCCGAGCGATCGCGCGAAGCGACGCACGTGGTGCTTGCTCTCGTGGTGGTACCGGACGATGAGATCCCGCGGGGAGGTTGGCACGCACGCATGCCGGGTCGGAAGGCCCGGTCTCCTGGTTCACGCGGGATCGCCCTCAGCGGTGGCGACGCAGCGGATGACACGAGGCTGAACGGAACGGTGAGACACGCCTCGACGAAGCGATGAAGGAACGAACTCAGGTGACCGGCACGCCGTTGAGGGCCTTGAGCCGGCGCGACACTTCCGCCAGGGCTTGGGTGAGCTGCTGCCGGCGTCCGTCGTGCTGCGTCGCCGACAACTGTCGTTCGAGATCGGCTTTCGCGAGCCTCAACGACTCGACCGCGCGTACGCGCTCGGGATCGAGCCTGGGGCCCTTCGCGCGCGCCGCCGCCCGCTCCTGCTCGATTTCTTCCAGCCGCTCGGCCAACCGCGTGCTCGCGTCGACCAGTCCCTCTCCACCGTCGAACATCCTGCTTGTTCCCCTGCGCGCGACGAACGGCGCGGTGCTGCCGCATTCGTCCAACGCGCCATGCTCGTTCGTTTCCGATTCGCCCGTGACCTCACCATTATATCGGCTCGACCCGACGACGCACGAGAGGTCCCCCGGTTCGTTATACTCTTGTGACGTCGCGACTGTGCGTGATGTTGCACGGGAGTGCACATGCGTTTCTCCGTCAGAACCCGCGTTGCCGGCGCCGCCACGGTGCTCGCCGTCGGGCTGCTCGTGGCTGGATGGCTCGACTATTCCGCCACGCGCCGCGATCTGCTGGCGATGCTGGTCGATCAGGCCGCGTCGCTGCGGCAGGCCGTTGCGGCGGCCGCGCGGGCGGGCGATGCGGCGTCGGCGCAGCTGCAGGCCACGATCGCGGCTCGGCTGCTCGACAACGCGCGGCTGCTCGATGAGTTCGACAGGCGCGGGGACCTGACTCAGACTCTGCTCGACCGCGTCGTCGCCTCGAACAGGCTCTTCCGCGTCACGGTGCTCGCGGCTGACGGCGCGCGCGAACTCACGTCCGGCGTCGGCGGCGGGCCGCCCGCCGGCGCCGGCAGGGGTTTCGGCCCGGGCCCGGGGTCCGGGTTGGGTACTGGAACCGGGCCCGGAGTGAGCGGTCGCGGGCGCGGCGCGGGCGGCGGCCAGGGACGAGGGGGCGGACCCGGACGCGGCGGCGCCGAAACGGGCGCCGGCTTCGGGTCGGGCGGCGGATACGGAGCCGTCATCGCCGAGCGGCTGCTCAGCGGAGGCGAAACCGAAGCCGTGAGCGACGTGCACGGTTCGCGCTGGGGGAGCGGCTGGCGCCTGAGCGCGGGCGTCCGGCGGGCCGGCGGCGGCGCCATCGTCCTCAACGTCGACGCGAGCGAAGTCGCGGAACTGCAGCAGCAGGCGTCCATCGATCACCTGCTCGCGGATGTCGCCGGCAGCGTGTCCGAGGTCGCGTACCTCATCCTGGTGGACGAGGAAAACCGATCGGTACACGGCCCCCTGGCGTCGGAGGCGATCGATCGGCCCGAGCCTCCAAGCAGCGCGTCCGATGCCGAATCCCTCGTGCGGAACCTGCCTGGGCTGATGGCCTACGAACTGACGGTCGCGGGCACGCCCGTGCTCGAGTTCGGCGGGCAGGTCGATCTGGCTCGCGAGGGCAGCCCTTACCTGCGCCTTGGCTTGAGCCTCGACGGGCTCCGCACCGCCGAGCGTCGCTCGCTGACGAGGCTGGCGGTGCTGCTCGTGACGGCGCTGGGCCTCGGGTTCCTCGCCCTGGCCTTCGTCGGCCTGCGGCGGGAACACGGCGTGCTGCGCGTCGAGCACGCCCGCGCCCAGGAGGCGCTGCGACGGCGGGACCGGCTGGCTGCCATGGGCGAGCTTGCGTCAACGGTCGCCCACGAGGTACGCAACCCGCTCAACGCGATCGGCATGAGCGTCCAACGCCTGCGCCGGGAATTTCCGTCGTCCGGCGGTTCGGCCGAGGACGAGCAGGAGCGCCGCGAACTGCTCGAGGTGCTGGGATCGGAGACCCAGCGCATCGATCGCATCGTGCAGCAGTTCCTGGAGTACGCCCGGCCGCCGCGGCTGAACATTCGGCCCGTCGATCTCGCCGGGCTGCTGAAGGATGCCGCCATCGGTGTCGAGGGTCTCGCGCTGGCCAGGTCGGTGGCGATCGACTCGGTGGTACCGGACGGGGTCGAGGCGGCGGTCGACCCGGACCAGATGAAGGCCGCCGTCGACAACCTGCTCCGGAACGCCGTCGAGGTCTCGCCGGCCGGCGGGGTGGTCTCGCTGCGCCTGCAGCACGATGCGGCCGGACTGGTCATTACCGTCACCGACCGCGGTCCGGGCATCGAGCCCGAGCATCTCCCGCGCATCTTCGATCTCTACTTCACGACGAAGCCGGACGGAACCGGAGTGGGGCTTGCCGTCACGCATCGCATCGTCGACGCCCACGGAGGCCACATCGACGTGGATTCGACTCCGGGCGGCGGCACGAGCATGATCGTCACCCTGCCCCGAAGCGCTGCGGAGGAGGTTCCCGGTGAGTGACCGTCTCGTCCTGGTCGTCGACGACGAAGCGTCGCAGCGGACCGTGCTGGCGGGATTCCTCCGGAAGCGCGGCCTCGAGGCCGTTCCAGCCTCCGGCGCCGACGAAGCAATTCAGATCGCGGCGGCTCGGACGGTCGATCTCGTGCTGACGGATCTGAAGATGCCCGGGAAGGACGGCCTGACGCTGCTGGACAGTCTGCGCGCGATCAATCCGGAAATCCCGGTCATCGTCATGACCGCGTTCGGCACGGTCGCGAGCGCGGTAGACGCGATGAAGCGCGGCGCGGCCGACTATCTCTCGAAGCCCATCGACCTCGACGAACTCGAGGTGCTCGTGAATCGGACGCTCGAACGCCGGGCGCTCGTCTCGGAGAACCGGAACCTGCGCGAGCAGCTTGCCTCGCGACATCGCCTCGCCGGACTCGAAACGTCGAACGCCCGGATGGCGGAGGCCATCAATACTGCCGGCCGAGCGGCGGCGAGCCGCGCCACGATTCTGATTCGCGGCGAGAGCGGCACCGGCAAGGAAGTGCTGGCGCGCGCGATCCATTACGCGAGCCCGCGGGCCGCCGGCCCGCTCGTGGCCGTGAACGTCGGAGCCCTGCCGGAAACGCTGGTCGAATCCGAGCTCTTCGGCCACGAGCGCGGCGCCTTCACCGGCGCGGACCGCGAGCGCCGAGGCCGCTTCGAGCTGGCCGAAGGCGGCACCCTCTTCCTCGACGAGATCGGCGACCTGCCGAAGAGCGCGCAGGTCAAGCTGCTGCGCGTGCTCCAGGAACAGGCCTTCGAGCGGCTCGGCGGATCGCGGACGATCAGGACGGACGTCCGGATGATCGCCGCGACGAACCGCGATCTCCCGGCGATGGTGCGCTCGGGCGAGTTCCGGGAGGATCTCTTCTACCGGCTGAACGTGGTATGCGTGGAACTGCCGCCGCTGCGCGAACGGCGCGAGGACATCCCGCTGCTCGTCGATGTGTTCCTCAGGCGTTTCGCCCAGGAGGCGCCGCACCCGATCGAGGGCGTCTCAAGGGAAGCGATGGACCTCCTGTTGAAGTACGACTACCCGGGGAACGTCCGCGAACTCGAGAACCTCGTCCATCGGGCCATGGTGCTGGCGCGGGGGTCGCTGCTCGGCACGTCGGACTTCCCGATCCATCTCGGCGCCCTCAAGGCCGAAAGCCCGGCCGCCTCGACCTTCGTCGAGCGCGTCGAGGAATTCGAGCGCGCGCTCATCGTCGAAGCGCTCGGCCGGGCGGGAGGCGTGCAGACGCAGGCGGCGCGCCTGCTCCGCATGAGCGAACGGCACCTGCGGTACAAGCTCAAGAAGTACGGCATTTCAGACAGGGACCGGGGATCGGGGACCGGGGATCAGTTCTGATGGGCGCCCTGCGCACGGCTCGGTGGCTGCCGAACGGGATCCCGGGATCGGCCGCGGGCGTCACACGGATCGGGAGTGACCATGCAGCAGGCTGAACGTACGGCGCTGTTGGCGTTGCCCGCGACGATGCTCGTCGGCGCGGGGCTGGCCTGGGCCGGGAGCCAGGGCGGCGCGCTGGCGTTCGGCGTGCCGGTGTTCGCGCTGGCGGTGGCGCTGGCGTTCGCGATCCAGTGGGTGGCGTTCGGACCCGCGTACGCCGGGCAGACCGAGAGGTTCTACGATCTGACGGGCGGCCTCACCTACATCTCCACCATGGGACTCGCGGCGCTGCTGAGCCCCTCGCTGGACGCGCGTGCGGTGCTGCTGCTCGTGCTCGTCGCCGTGTGGGCCCTCCGACTGAGTCTCTTCCTCTTCCGTCGCATCCACCGCGCCGGCAAGGACGGGCGATTCGACGAGATCAAGACGTCGTTCCCGCGGTTCCTGCTCGCGTGGACCATGCAGGGCCTCTGGGTGGCCTTCACCGCCGCGGCAGCGCTCGCGGCGATCACGACGACCGTCAGGAAGGACATCGACGCCTTCGCGATCGCCGGCCTGGCGATCTGGCTGGCTGGCTTCGGCACCGAAGTCGTCGCCGACACGCAGAAGGCGCACTTCCGGTCCGACCCGGCGAACCGAGGGCGGTTCATTCGGACGGGCCTGTGGGCGCGCTCACGCCATCCCAACTACTTCGGCGAGATCGTGTTGTGGATCGGCGTGGCGGTCATCGCCCTGCCGGTGCTCCACGGATGGCAATGGATCGCCCTGCTCTCGCCGGTCTTCGTCACGCTCCTGCTCACGCGCGTCAGCGGCATCCCGATCCTGGAGCGGCGCGCGGACGAGCAGTGGGGCGGCCAGGCCGACTACGAAGCCTACAAGAAGAAGACCCCCGTACTCGTCCCGAAGCTCTGAGCGCCACGAAGCTTAAGCCTACGCGGTCGCCTCCTTGACGATGGCCTCGGCCAGCACCTGGGACGCGTCGTAGAGGGCCACGTTCGACGACAGGCCGCCGGCGATGACCGAGAGTTCCGTGCACGCCACGACGAGGGCCTCGGCGCCGGCCCTGACGAGGCCGTCCGCCGCAGCCTGCAGCGTGTCGAGTTCCGCCGCCCCGTGACGCCCGGTCTTGATGGTGCGGATTGCGTCCATCAGGCGCCCCTGCTCCGCGTCCCACGGGTACAGCGTCAAGCGGCCGAGCCGCTCGAAGGCCGCCGTGTACAGCCCCGTCCGCACGACGGCCGTCGCCGCCAGCAGGCCGACGCGCCGGAGCCCCGGGTGGTCCCCGGCGATCCTGGCCGCCGTGAGGTCGATCATGTGCAGCACGGGGATGTTCACGGCCGCCTGAATCTCCGAGTGATAGTAGTGCGCCGTGTTGCACGGCATGGCCAGGAAGGCGGCGCCCCACGATTCGAGGCGCCGGCCCATCGCGGCCAGATACGGTCCGGGGCTCTCGCCGGTGCCGTCGAGCAGCGCTCTGATGCGCGAGGGGACCTTCGGATCGTTGTCGACGATCGTACGGATGTGATCCGCGTCGTCGCGAGCCGGCGTCGCCTTGATGACGCGCAGCAGCAGATCGACCGTGGCCTCCGGACCCATTCCCCCGATGATGCCGACCGTCTTCGTGCTCATGCGCAGGCCCTCGAGATCAATCCGAGACCTCTTCCTCCCCCAGGAGGGCCTTCTGGTAGACGTAGAGCGCCGGCGAGCCGCCCGTGTGGACGAAGAGGACGTTCTCGCCCTTCTTGAAGAAGCCCGTGCGGCTCAGGTCCACGAGGCCAGCCATGGCCTTGCCGGTGTAGACCGGGTCGAGCAGGATGCCTTCTGTCCGGGCCATCAGCGTCACGGCCTCCACCATCTTCTTGTTGGGCACCGAGTACTTCGGCCGCCAGTAGTCGCCGTTGCAGTCGACTGCCTCTCGCGGCACGCCGCCGGAGATCCCGACATGGTCGGCGGTGCGGACGGCCAGCCCGTGCACGAGCGCTTCCTGTTCCCCGCGGTCCCGGCTCACGTTGACGCCCACGATCGGGATGTTCACGTGGTTCCCGACGAATCCCGTCACCAGACCCGCGTGCGTGCCCGCGCTGCCGCTCGGGACGACGACCCGATCGATCTTCAGCCCGAGCGTGAACAGCTGGTGCTGGATTTCCTCCGCGCACGACACGTAGCCGGTCGCGCCAATCGGATTCGACCCGCCGCCGGGAATAACGTAGCCCTTCCGGCCCTCAGCGGCGAGAACTTCGGCGACCCTGCCCATGGCGGCCATCATGTCCGACCCAGCCGGGACAATGTCGATCTTCTCCACGCCGAGGAAGCGGAACAAAAAGTTGTTGCCCGACGCGCCCGGATTGTAACTGCCGGGCACACGCTCCTCGAGCACGAGCCGGCACTTCAGCCCTTCCTTGACGGCCGCCGCGAGCGTCAGCCGGCAGTGGTTCGACTGCACGGCGCCGCAGGTGATGAGCGTGTCGGCGCCCTGGGCCAGGGCATCGGCGACGAGGAACTCGAGTTTGCGTGTCTTGTTGCCGCCCGCCGAGAGGCCGAGCAGGTCGTCTCGCTTGACGTAAATGTTCGGCCCGCCAACGGCCTCGGTAAATCGCGGCAGGAACTCGATGGGCGTCTCGCCCGCGGTGTAACGTCGTCT
The DNA here is from genome assembly GCA_964481395.1 of uncultured Vicinamibacterales bacterium. Taxonomy (GTDB): domain Bacteria; phylum Acidobacteriota; class Vicinamibacteria; order Vicinamibacterales; family JAKQTR01; genus JBFMFH01. Next base: position 9,269 of record CAYZYG010000100.1, on the reverse strand, counting down.
CGCAAACCTGGCCAGGTTCATGACAAGCTCCCGTTGTCGACTGGATTGATCGGGTTACGCGTCTCGGGGGGTCTGCCGGGCGGGCCCGGGCACGCCGGAATATTGTACTGGCTGGATGCGCCGGCCGCACCTGCCGTCTCCAGGTCGCAGGCCGCTCCGGACGCGTGCGGATTGGAGTACCATGGGTTGAAGCGGCGGGCTCGGGCGATCGGGAGGATGACGGTGTTCAGGGAAGGCTTCGGTACCACGGGAATGTCCACGAGGAAGCGCCTCACCGATCCCGCGTTGACGACGCTGGCGGACATGCCGACGGGGGCATCGGGAGTCGTCGCGCGCCTGGAGGGTGGCACCGCGTTCCGGGGCCGTCTTGCGGCACTCGGCTTCGCTGCCGGCACCGAGATCTCGGTCGTGCAGAACGTCGGCCGCGGCCCGTTGATGGTTTCCCTGCTCGGCAGCCAGATCGCCCTCGGGCGCGGCGAGGCCGGCAAGGTGATCGTCGCGCAGTCCGCCCATGGCGCAGGATAGCCCGCTCGCGCCGGACGGGTCCCGCCCCGTGACGATGGCCCTCGCGGGCCAGCCCAACTCCGGTAAGTCCACCGTCTTCAACGTCCTCACCGGCCTCGACCAGCACGTCGGCAACTGGCCCGGCAAGACCGTCGACAAGCGGGAAGGCATCTGCAGCCTCGACGGCCATCGGCTGCGCGTCGTCGATCTGCCGGGGACCTATGCGCTCTCGGCCTCGAGCGACGAGGAGCGTCTCGCCCGCAACTTCCTCATTCACGATCGTCCGGATGTGGTCGCGGTCATTGTCGATGCGACCGCGCTCGAGCGGAGCCTGTACCTGCTCGCGGAACTCCTGTGGCTCCGGTCACCCGTGGTGGTCGGTCTGAACATGCTCGACCTCGCCGAGCGGCGCGGTATCCGGATCGAACCCGACGTGCTGCAGACGGCGCTGGGGATTCCCGTCGTGCCGATGGTGGCGAACCGGAACGAGGGCGTGCGCGATCTGGCCGAGGTGGCGCGAGCGGTCGCCGTGAGCCCGCGCGCCACCGCAGCCAGGCGGCCGTCCGTCCGGAAGGATCACCAGCGTGAGCACGAGGCCCTGCGGGACCTCGTGGCCGGAGCCTTGCCGCCCGAGTACCCCGAGGACTGGCTCGCCCTCAAGCTTCTTGAGGGCGATGAGGAGATCACCGGGCGGGTGAAGGGACGGGTGCCGCCGGATCGGTGGCTGGACGTCGAAGCGATTCTTGCCCGTCACGAGGATGGCGTGCTGGCCGTCGCTGGCGGTCGGCACGAGTGGATCGGGCGGATGGTGCGCGCGGCCATCGTCAGGCCGCGGGCCGGTCAGGTCACGGTCACCGAGCGCCTCGATCGCATCGCCACGCATCCGCTCTGGGGCCTGGTGATCCTCTTCGGTCTGCTCGGCGCCCTGTTCTGGATCACCTACAGCGTGGGCGCGCCTCTGCAGAAAGGGCTGGATCGGATCATCGTGCACGACGCGGCGCGGTGGGCGCGCGCCGCGCTCGAGGGATCGCCGGTGTGGCTCACGTCGCTGCTGGCCGACGGGGTGCTCGGCGGCGCCGGCACGGCGCTGACGCTCGTACCGATCCTCGTGATCTTCTTCGCGGCGTTCGGCCTGCTCGAAGACTCGGGATACATGACGCGGGGCGCCTACGTCATGGACCGTTACATGCATCCGATCGGCCTGCACGGGAGCAGCTTCCTGCCGCTGTGCCTCGGGTTCGGATGCAACGTCCCGGCCGTGCTGGGAACCCGGACACTGGGCGATCGACGGCACCGCGTTCTCACGGCGCTCCTCGCGCCGCTCGTGCCGTGCTCCGGGCGGATGGCCGTGCTCGCCGTGCTGGTGCCCGTGTTCTTCCCGGAGCGCGCAGCCCTGGTGGCCTGGGGGCTGGTCTCGCTGAATCTGCTCGTCCTGGCTGCGCTCGGACTCGCGCTGCGGCGGCCCATCGTCGGCAACCGCCAATTGCCCTTCATCATGGAGATGCCCCTCTACCATGCGCCGAGCGCGCGCACCATCCTGCGCGGCGTCTGGCGGCGGACGATTGCGTTCGTCAGGAACGCCGGCACGATCATCGTGGCAGGCGCGGTGGTCGTGTGGTTCCTGTCCCGCCTGCCTGGCGGCGAGGTGGAGACCAGCTACCTCGCGATGGTCGGCCGCGCGGTGGAACCGGTCGGGGCCTGGCTGGGCCTCGACTGGCGGATGATGACGGCGCTCCTCAGCAGCTTCATCGCGAAGGAGAACGCCATCGCCACGCTCGGCGTGCTCTACGGGGCAGCCGGGTCGGATCGGACGCTCGGCGAACTGGTCGCGGCTTCGATGACGCCAGCCGCTGGCCTGGCCATGCTGGTCCTCCAGATGCTGTTCATCCCCTGCCTGGCGACCGTTGCCACCATCCGAGCCGAGCTGCGCTCCTGGAAGTGGGTGGCCGTGGACATCGGGGTGCTGCTGGCCGCGTCGTTCGGCGTGGCGGCGGCCGTGTACCACGGCGCACGGGCGGCCGGGCTGGGGTAGGCCGCCTCACCTCGGCCTCCACCGTCCGCTCGCCGGGCCCGTTAATCCCTCCCAAGGGGCCGACTCGACCATTTGGTCGAGGGCCGAAGGCCGAGTCGACCAGACGGTCGGACAGATGGCTCGGCTTCCCCCAAGCCAAATCATCGCAAGCCACTACAGATACAACACTTAAGTCGCACAGTATCGATGGCCATGACTTGGCGCGCCTCTTGATATGTCCTATGGCAGCCGGCGATGAGGCCGGCAGACGGAAACGCAACGAACCGCACGCCAGAGGAGAAACGGTCATGAAACGCATGTTGGGAATCGCCGTCGCAGTGCTGCTCGTCACGGCCGCGTCCGCAGCCGCCCAGACCCCGGTGCCGACGCCTCAGCCGACCGCCCCCCAGGTGGGGCCGAACTTCGTGGACGCCAACGGTGACGGCATCTGCGACAACTTCCAGGCCGGCAACCGCATGGGTCAGGGACAGGGCAAGCAGTACGGCAAGGGCCGCGGGAACGGCACGGGCATCGGGCCTCGGGACGGCAGCGGCTTCGGAGCCCGGCAGGGCGCGGGCAGCGGGATCTGTGATGGCACGGGCCCGAAGGGCAAGGGCCGCGGGCCTCGCCGCTAGAAGTCTTGAAGACCCAGACCCGTTGCAAATGAGTCAAGTTTCGCGACGGCCTTCAAGACGTCTGCGTCCCGCCGTAGGCGGGGCAACGAAACACAGTGACCTGGCGAGGCGAAGCCCACGCCACAAGCCTCGGCGGTCAGAGGCGCAGCCTCGCTAGGGCTACGGTTGGGGCCGGGACACAGCGGGACCTGGGGTGATACTGGCGTGCCGCCCCGGTCCCGACCCGGCCCTTCTTCAGTGTTCCCGAGCACGCCACGACAGCGCACCGAGGTCATCATGCACGCCACGCACCGCACCCGCCGGGCCGCCGCGACGACGGCGCTCGGGTTCCTCCTCACCCTCGCTACCGCCGCGGCTGCGGCGGGGCAGACCTCGGTCTTCGCGACAATCGGGGGGACGCTCGACGGTCTCCGGACCGGAGCGTCCCCATCCGACACGCAGAACAACATCGCCGCCAACGCCGTCGTGGAACACGAGTTCAACGATCAGCACGGCCGCGTGTTCTACGACTTCGACGCAGGCACCTTCAGCTCGCCGGGTGACTGGTCGTACTACCTGCACACGGGCGGGTTCACCTATCGCTTGGGCCCCGGTGACGCCACGGGTCGAAGCCTCTATGTCAACGGCTCCTTCGCCCTTCGCCGCAACGGCGACGCCTGGGCCGGCGCGGACTACAGTTCAGCCGGCGTCGGACTGAACGCCGAGTTCCATCCAAAGGAGACCGCAACGGTCCGTGCAGGCTACCGGCTCGACTACCGCAACTTCTCCGACTACTCGCCGCTGAACCAGCTCGAGCAGCGCGGATTCGGCAGCGTCCTGGTGAACTTCCCGTCGCGCACGACGCTGGTCGGCGAGGCGCAGGCGGGCATCAAGGGCTACTCGGGGTGGGTCTTTGCGGACGTGCCCGTCACCGACATGGTGGAACCCATCGTCACCGGTGGCGGACGCGGGCGCGGAATGGGTCCGGGCATGCGGGTGGTCATCCCGACGCCGCAGACACTGGCATCGTCGAGCACCGATCGGGCCGGCCTGGCGATCGGCCTGGTCCGCGTCGCGCAGTCGCTGACCGACCGGACGGGCATCCACGCCCAGGCGTCGGTCCGCCACATCATGGGCAGCGTGCCGCCGGCGCTCGTAACCACCCCGGCGGGGTTCTTCGAGGACGGCGTCTACGACGATCCGTACGCCAGCAACGGCGTCTTCGCGCAGGTGGGACTGAAGCGCGTTTTCGCGAGTGGAAGCGAGATTGAAGCCTTGGGCTGGTGGGCCGACAAGGACTACGTCAGCGCGATCGCGCTCGACACGGAGGGCGCCGATCTCCCGGGTTCGCCCTTGAGGTCTGACCGCGTCTGGCTGGCTACGGCCACCTGGAGCCAGCCGCTGCTGGCCGACCGCCTGGGCGCCGTGGCGCTCAGCCTCGACCTGACGTATCGCTACACGCGCCACACGTCGAACGACGCGTTCTACAACTACACCTCCCACGCCGCCGGCGTGGGATTCACCATCGGCTACTGAGGGGCCTCCGGGGCTGAACCCCCGGCCTCCGCCTGCTGTCTACTGTCTACTATCTACTGTCCCTGTCCCCGAGGCCCGCCATGGCTCCGACCAAGAAGTTCTCCTGGAAGGTCTTCGTCAGCTTTTTCATTGTGTTTTCGTTCCTGGTACTCGCGCTGTCGGGCGTCGTGCTCTACGTGGCTCCGCCGGGGCGCATTGCCAACTGGTCGATCTGGACGCTCGTCGCGCTCAGCAAGGCTCAGTGGCAGGCCGTGCACACGATCTTCGCCACGCTGTTCCTCGTGACGGCCGGCTTCCACCTGTACTTCAACTGGAAGGTGCTGATGGCCTACCTGCGCTCGAAGGCCCACGAGGGCATGCGGATGAAGCGGGAGCTGGGCCTGGCCTCGGCCGTCGGCCTGGCCCTCGTCGTGCTCACGATCGCCGGCCTTCCGCCGTTCAGCACGGTGATGGACGTCGGCGAGGACCTCAAGAACGCGTGGGCTGTACCCGCGAACGAGCCTCCCATTCCGCACGCCGAGGAACTGTCGATCGCGAAGCTCGCCGAGATGGTGAAGGTGCCTGAGGAGAAGGCCTGGGCGAACCTCGACGCGCGTGGTGTCGTCGTGGACAGCAAGGACCTGACCGTCGGCGAGATCGCCGAGCGCAACGGACTGACGCCCCAGCAGATCTATCAGCGCATTCAGAGCGAAGACGCGAAGTCGCAGGTGAACGTCGCGGCGTCAGGCGGCTGGGGCCGCAAGAACGTCGGCCAGGTCTGCGAACAGTTCAACGTCAGCGTCGATGTGGGCCTGTCGCGCCTTCGTGAGGCCGGGTTCGATGCGACGGCCGGCACGCCGATCAAGGATCTCGCCGTCATGGCGGGGAAGACGCCGTTCGATCTCGCCACCATCATCGTCGGCCCGGACGCGAAGCTCGCGTCACCGGCCACCCACGTGACCGAGGGACAGCGCTAGCGCGCGCCCACCCGTCTGAGCCTGGGAGCGAGGATGAGGGCGGCGCCGTAGAAGGCAAACGCCACGAACAAGGTCGAGGGCGTCGAGTGCCGGAGGTCCTCGACGACCAACCGGAGCCCGGTGAGCAGCAGCACCGGGTAGACGAGCACGCCACCCGACGACAGACGCGGCCAGCGCGTTGCCCACGCGGCCGCCAGCGCGAGCAGGGACAGGACGGCAGTCCGCTCGGTCGCCAGCACACCCATGCCCGTACCCGTTCCCGTGGACCCGGACGCCCACGCCAGGGCGTCGACGCCGATCGACGCCGCTCCCAGAGCACCGATCACGATCAGGGCAAGCCTGGGAATCTGTCTGAGCGTCCAGGGCAACTCGGGCTGCCCATCGACCCGGATCACGGCGCACGCCGCGGCGGCGAACGCGACGACCAACGCCGGCCAGGGCAGCCAGCCCAGCAGGCCGGCGGACTCCCCGGCCATGGCCTGGAGGGTGTGGGTCAACAATCCCGCCGCCACCGCCGCACCGGCCAGATATGCCGCGGCGTGGCTGAAGAGTGTCATCCGGGACAGGCGGCCACCGAGAGCCGCCGCACCGACACCCAGGCCCGCCCAGCTCATCGCGAGCGCGGCACCGTCGAAGAGCACGTTCAGACCCGCGAGTGTCAGCACGAGCGCCAGCGACGTGTAGAACAGGAAGTTCTCCACGCCCGTGCCGCGCCGCTCGACCCACAGGAACGCCACGGCATAGGTGGCGGCGCCCATCGCGCACGCGGCCGCGCCGAGCGTGGTCGTCCCGGTGTCGAGCGCTCGCGTGACCGCAATCGCCCCTCCAAGGCCGACGCCCAGCGCGGCAACCGTCTGGACGACCTCGAACGGAATCACGCCGCGGCCTCGGACGATGGTGCGGACGGCGATGGAGCTGAGATAGCCGCCCAGCAGGAGGAACTGCACGCCCAGCGCCGTCCACGGCGACTGGCCAATTTCCGGATTCACCGCCCGGGCCGTCACCCCGAGCACGAAGATGTTGGCAACAGCGGCCGCCGGCCAGCGGAGGATCGTCCATTCCCGGTCGTAGCCCAGCCACAGCGTCCCGATGCCGATCAGCACGAAGAGCACCGCGAACGGGGCGGTCGCATCACCGCGGACGGCGATCACGATACCGGCGACGGTTGCTGCGGTGGTCGCCATCCACGCGAGCGGCCGCTGGCGTGTCCACCATGCCGTGGTGCCGAAAGCCGAGGCGGCGGCGCCCAGCACGACGGCAGCCGCCGCGGGCGTGAAGAGCGCGAAGCGCAGCGTCGCCTCGACGATGAGGGGAAAGGCGACCAGCGTGGCGCTGCCGCCGTGGAACGCGGCACCGAGCGCGTCGCGCGCGCGCGCGGCTGCGGCGAGCCAGACCCCGGCGTAGGCCAGGCCGACACCGACGCCAGCCGCCGCCGGCAGCGTGCCGCTGTCGGTCAGCGCCCGAAGCAGGTAGGCACCGGCGAAGACCAGCAGGCTTCGGCCTGCGAGCGAGACCGCCCGAAGGCCCCACGAGGGTACGGCATCGCCGGCCCCGTCAGAGACAGCCTCAGCCGCGCGGTCTTCTGCAGACGCATGATCGGCCGTATCCGAGCCGGCTTCGAGCCGAGCGAGGCGTTGTTCCAGCCGGGAGACGGTCGCCTGCAGGCTGACCAGTTGATCCTCGACGAGGGTGAGCCGCTCTTCCATGGGGGCCTCCGACTGGACAGCGTCCCTATCGTCTGATGCGTGGCGCCAAGTCCCTGCTCTATCGCCTGACGCCTGGCGCCAAGTCAATGCCCTGTCGCCTATCGCCTGGCGCCGAATCCCTGTTCCTGTTGCTGCCACGGCGGCAGCAGCCACACCAGTCCCGCCAGGATGATGAACGGCAGGATCAGCAGGGCCATCGCCATGAGCAGGCCCTCCTGGGTGGCGAACTCGACCTTGTACGTCGTGTAGCCCAGGAAGCTCTTCGAGAACAGCTGGCCGCCGATGACCACGTTCCACCGCATGGCGAAAATGCCGATCATCGTCAGGACGCCCGCGACCACGTAGAGCACGCGACGCGTCGAGGCCTCGAGACGCTTCACCTGCGTGAAGGCGAGAATCGCGAGCGGGACCAGCGTGCCGACGACGATTTGGAGCACGATCTGGGATGTGTAGAGCCGCGTCTTCACCATGAAGTCGAGGGTCTTGAACGACTCGTCGGACTCGTAGATCCGGTGGATCAGGTCGAGCATCTCGAGCGAAAAGTCGATCAGGAACGCGTAGAACAGGTACTTCGCGATCGTGTCGAGGCACGGCATGCTGATCGGCGTCCGCCGGTACTTCGACACGGCGATGTACATCAGCATGACCAGCGCGATGCCCGAGACCATGGCCGAGAACAGAAAGACGATGGGCATGAGCGGCGTCGACCACCAGGGATTCGCCTTGATGGACCCGAAGATGAATCCCACGTATCCGTGCAGCAGGAACGCGGACGGGATGCCGATCACGGTCAGCCAGCGGCCGATTCTGTCGTCCACGGCCAGCGCCGCCGGGCTGATGTCGTCCGACCACAGCGCCATCGCGCCATACAGCGTCCGCTTCCAACCTGCGCTGCCCTTCCAGGCCAGCACGATCTCCTTGCGGTAGTCGAACCAGATCTCCAAGACGAGAACGACCATCAGGTACCAGAGGTACACGAAGCCGAACATCGCCATCGCCGAGTTGGTGTGCGGCGTCAGGTACATCTCGAGCGAGCGCTCGGGGTGGCCGAGGTGGAGCTGCAACGGCAGCGGGGCCACCAGGAGGAACGCGAGGGCGGTCAGCAACGCCAGCCGGTAGGTCGGCTTCACCGCCTCTACGTTGAACACGCGCTCGAGGGAGGCGAGGATGAACGCCCCGGCGACGAGACCGGTGATGAAGGGATAGAGGACGATCAGGACGCTCCACTGGAGTTCCAGCTCGTTGGGGTAGATGAAGCCTTGGACGCCGCCCATCGGTTCCTCCCCGCCCTACCGGACCGCCCCGTCGAGGCCGTTGTAGTACGTCTTCGATCCGGTCGCCATGTTCGGTTTGAGTACCTGCACCTTGTGTGTCCGCAGGAACTCGTGGATCGGGTCCGACGGGTTCTTCAGGTCGCCCAGCTGACGCGCCCCGGTCGGGCAGGTCTCGCAGCAGGCCGTCGTGAGGCCCTTCGTGATCCGGTGGTAGCAGAGCGAGCACTTGTCGGCCGTGTGCGTCCGCGGGTCGATGAAGCGGCACCCGTACGGGCACGCCTGCACGCAGTACCGGCAGCCGAGGCAGTAGTCCTTGTCCACCAGCACGACGCCGTCCGGACCCTCGAAGGTCGCGCCCACCGGGCAGACCTGCACGCAGGGCGAGTGCTCGCAGTGGTTGCAGAGCTTCGGCACGAAGAACACCTTCACGCGCCTGCCCTCGACCTGCAGCGGCGAGAACCCGTCGTACCCGCCGTTCGGCGATTCGACGTGCGGGTGCTCCATGTCGTCGATGTCGACGACGTAGCGCTCGACCCAGGTGCGGAAGGTGTCCTCGTCGAGCGGCACGTCGTTCTCGGCCTTGCAGGCGCGGACGCAGTTCCCGCAGCCGATGCACTGCTCGATGTCGATCACCATGCCCCACCAGTGATCCGTCATCGTGTAGTTCG
>CAYZYG010000099.1:0-18906 GCA_964481395.1 uncultured Vicinamibacterales bacterium | reverse complement strand
CCGGCGGTCCACGGCCTCTGCCCTCGCAGCCCATCCGCCCGCCCGCGGCACCGGGTCTTCCGCCGAGAGGCATGCCCGGTGGACCGACCCGACCGGCGGTCGGGCGTCCTCCCGGCCGACCGAGCGGCCCGCGACCGCCCGCAGGCCGCCAGAAGCGGCGGCCGCAGGAACCGAGCGCCCCGGCTGCGAGGATCGCGTCGGCGCCTCCGCCCGTTACGCGTACGATCACGCTGGCCGAGGGTATGACCGTCAAGGACCTGTCAGAGAAGCTCGACGTCCGTGCCAAGGACGTGCTGAAGAAGCTGTTCGTCGATCGCGGCATGATGATGACGATCAACACGACGCTCGACACGGAGACCGCCACGTGGGTGGCCCGTGAGTTCGGCGCCGACGTTCAGATGCGCAGCTACGAGGAGGAAGTGCTGGAGGTCACGGCGGAGGAAAGCCGCCCCGAGGACCGGGTCGTCCGCGCACCGGTCGTGACCGTGATGGGGCACGTGGACCACGGCAAGACCACGCTGCTCGACGCCATCCGCGAAACGAAGGTGGCCGAACGCGAGGCTGGCGGCATCACCCAGCACATCGGCGCCTACGCCGTCGACGTCAACGGGCGTCCGGTGGTCTTCCTCGACACGCCCGGTCACGAAGCCTTCACGCTCATGCGCGCCCGCGGCGCCCGGGTGACCGACATCGTCATCCTCGTGGTCGCGGCCGACGACGGGGTCATGCCGCAGACGCGCGAGGCGATCGACCACGCCCGCGCAGCCGGCGTGCCGATCATCGTCGCCGTCAACAAGATCGACAAGCCCGACGCCAACACGGATCGGGTCATGAAGGATCTCACGGAACTCGGCCTGATGCCCGAGCAGTGGGGAGGGCAGACGGTGACTGTCCCCCTCTCGGCCAAGAAGCGGCAGAACATCGATCTCCTGCTCGAGATGATCCTGCTGGTGTCGGAGATCGGGGAACTGAAAGCGAATCCGACGCTGCCGGGACAGGGTGCGGTACTCGAGACGAAGCTCGACAAGGGCCGCGGGCCGGTGGCCACCGTGTTGGTGCAGAACGGCACGTTGAGCGTCGGCGACACGTTGATTGCCGGATCCATCATCGGCAAGGTGCGGGCGCTCATCGACGACCGGGGACGCCACGTCAAGACCGCGGGGCCCTCGACGCCGGTCGAAGTGCTCGGCCTCGGCGGCCTGCCGCTGCCCGGCGACACCTTCCAGGTGACGGCCGACGTGGCCAAGGCCCGCCAGGTGGCCTCGTTCAGGCAGATCCAGGCCAAGGAACGCGCACTGGGCGCCAAGGGCACCCGTCTGACGCTGGAATCGCTCAAGCAGCACATCTCCGAGGGCGGCGTGAAGGAGCTGCCGATCGTCGTCAAGGCGGACGTACAGGGGTCGGCCGAGGTGCTGTCGGACACGCTCGGCAAACTCTCGGACGACCGCGTGAAGGTCCGGGTCATCCATGCGGGCGTCGGCGCGATCAACGAGTCGGACGTCCTGCTCGCGTCGGCGTCGAACGCGGTCATCATCGGCTTCAACGTGAGGCCCGATCGCGGCGCCACCGAGCTGGCCGAGCGGGACAAGGTTGACGTCCGCCTCCACTCGGTCATCTACAACGTGACCGATGAGATGAAGAAGGCCATGGAAGGCCTGCTCGAGCCGACATTCCGCGAGGTGCGGGTCGGATCGGCCGAGGTCCGCGACACGTTCCGCGTGCCGAAGTTCGGCACGATCGCCGGGTGCCTGGTCATCGACGGGCGCATCGCGCGGACGGCGGACATGCAGGCCCGGCTCGTCCGGGATCACGTCGTCGTGCACGAGGGCCGGATCGGGTCGCTCCGTCGCTTCAAGGACGACGTCAGCGAGGTCAAGACCGGCCTCGAGTGCGGGATCGGCCTCGAGCGGTTCAACGACATCAAGGTCGGGGACGTCATCGAGGTCTTCACCGTCGAGCGGCTGGCGCCGGTCTCGTCGTGATCGTCGCGCTGCTGTCGGTCGAGCTCTACCTGCCCGGCGCCCGCTCGCTGAAGGACAAGCGCATGGTGGTGCGCCGGGTGAAGGACCGCCTCGCCAAGTTCAACGTGGCCGTGGCCGAGGTCGACCACCAGGACCTCTGGCAGCGCGCTGCGCTCGGCATCGTGACCGTCTCCACGTTCGAGGATCACGCGGAACGGGAGCTGCAGGCCGCGGCCGGCGAAATCGAACGAGTCGAGCCGGGCCTCATCACCCGCACCGGCGTCGAGTTCTTCAGTCCGTCGACGCACTAGTTGTTGCCATGGCACAGGGATTCAGGCCCGATCGGCTGGGCGATCAGATCCGCGCCGAGATCAGCGACCTGCTGGCGCGCGAGGTTCACGATCCCGGCATCGGATTCATCACGATCACGCGCGCCGTCGTGACCGCGGATCTGCAGATCGCGCGGGTGTTCTACACGACGCTCGGGAACGACACGGCCCGCAAGGACACGGCCAGAGCGCTGCGGCGCGCGGCGCCGTTCCTCAGGCGCCAGCTCGCCGGGCGCCTGCGACTGCGCCGCGTCCCGGAACTCGAATTCCGGTTCGACCAGTCGGTCGAGCAGCAGGACCGGATCGAACGGCTGATCCACGAAATCCAGGAGCAGCGCGCCGCCGCCGGCGGTGATGCCGGGGACGGACCCGACAGGGATGCCGATGGTGAACACCGAGATTGACCGCGACGCGCTCGGCCGGGTGTGCCAGGCGATTCGCGAGCGCCAGCGTTTCGTGATTACCTCACACGTCAGGCCCGATGGCGACTCCATCGGGTCTGCCGTGGCGCTGGCCGAAGGCCTTCGCGCGATCGGCAAGGAGGCCCGGGTCGTCAATCGGGACCGCGCGCCGCTCCAGTACCAGTCGTTTCCCCACGTCGATGGGATCGAGATCGCCGAGACGGTCTGCGGCCCCTTTGACGCCCTGGTCGTCCTCGAGTGCGGCGATCTCGGGAGAACGGGTCTCCAGGGGTTGGACGACGCGTTCATCCTGAACATCGACCATCATCCTGGCAACACCGGATACGGGCAGGTGCGGTGGTTCGATGGCACCGCGTCGGCTTGCGCGGAACTGGTATTCGCGTTGCTCGTCGAACTGGGCGCGCCGATCACCCCGGCGATGGCTACCCATCTCTACGTCGCCATCGTCACCGACACCGGATCCTTCCGGTACCCGGGTGTGTCGCCGCGCACGTTCACCATCTGCGCGCGGCTGCTCGAGGCCGGGGCCGACCCTGTCTCGATCGCCCGCCGCCTCTTCGACGGCAATACGCTGCCCCGCCTCCGCCTCCAGTCGCTCGTGATGCGCACCCTGGAGATGGACGCCGACGAGCGCGTCGCGCTCATCCGCCTCGATCCGGGGATGATCGAGGAGTCCGGCGCCAGCCTCGACGACACCGACGGCCTCATCAACGTGCCGCTGAGCGTCCGTCAGATCCAGGCCGTCGTGTTCTTCAAGCCTGGTGACGAGGGGCAGGTCCGTGTCAGTCTGCGCTCCAAGGGCGACATCGACGTGGGTCGCGTGGCCCGTGCCTTCGGCGGGGGCGGGCACCGCAATGCGTCCGGCTGCACGATCGAAGGCGCGCTGCCAGCCGTCAGGGACCGCGTCATCGAGCGGCTGCGGCCCGAACTGGAAGCGGCCGCCGCTGCGGCGGCAGCGCAGAGCACCTTCAGTGCCGCGTGACGTTCGCGGCGGCGTACTCGTCGTGGACAAGCCGGCCGGCCCGACATCGCACGACGTGGTGGCCGTCGCGCGCCGTGCCCTGGGAGGCGCCAAGGTCGGCCACACTGGCACGCTGGACCCCTTCGCGACCGGGGCGCTTCCCCTCGTCGTCGGCGGCGCCACAAGACTGGCTCGCCAGCTCTCGGGTGGCCTGAAGGTCTACGAGGCCGCCATCCGCCTCGGCCTCGAAACGGACACGTACGACGGCACCGGATCGGTCCAGTCGGACCGCCGGGATCTGGCGGAGGCGATCGACCGCCGCCGCGTGCGGGAGGCGCTCGAGGGATTCCTGGGCGAACGGCCGCAGCTGCCGCCGCCCTTCTCGGCCAAGAAGCTCGGGGGAATCCCCGCCTACGACCTGGCCCGGCGCGGGCGGCCGGTCGTCCTCGATCCGGTCCCGGTCGTGCTGGAGCACGCCGAGACGCTCGAGCACCAGGGCACGCTGCTGCGAGTGCGTCTGACATGTTCGCCTGGCTACTACGTCCGATCGCTGGCCCACGATCTGGGAGCGGTGCTCGGTACCGGCGCTTGCCTGGAATCGCTGCGTCGAACCCGGAGCGGGGCGTTCGATGTGGGCAGGGCCATCACGCTGGACGTCCTGGCCAGCGAGCCCGGGGCGGCTGTCGCCGCGCTCATCCCCCTCGAGGCGCTCCTGCCGGAGGTCCCGGCCGTGCAGTTGACCGGGGAGGGGGCGCGCCGCGTGGTACACGGCCTGGGAGCCGGGCCGGCACATCTCCTCCCGGGCGGCGCCCGACCGGCGTCTGGGGAGGTGCGCCTGCTGACTCCCGACGGGCTCCTGCTGGGCCTCGGGCAGGCATGGCCGGACGGCACGATCCGGCCGGCGGTGGTCCTCGGCTGGCCAGGCGGGGCCCGTCTCGGGTAAGATGAACTGTTCTGTACCGTCGTGAGATGACCGCCTTTTGCACGGCGGACCCGGGGCGGGCGACTGCGCCGCTGCTGGACCGTGCGTGGAGGAATCTGTGGCACTGACCAAAGACCGCAAGACCGAGATCATCCAATCCTACGAGACGCACCAGGGAGACACGGGATCGCCGGAGGTGCAGATCGCGCTGCTGAGCGAGCGGATCGCCTATCTGACCGACCACTTCAAGGTGCACGCCAAGGACCACCACTCGCGGCGGGGCCTGCTGATGCTGGTGGGCCAGCGCCGGCGTCTCCTGGACTACGTGAAGAAGAAGGACCCCGCCCGCTACACGTCGATCATCCAGCGTCTCGGCATCCGGAAGTAGAAGTAGAGGGCATTCACCATGCTGAAGCGAGAACTTCAGATCGGCGACCGGACGTTGTCGATCGAAACCGGCCGTCTGGCCAAGCAGGCCGGCGGTTCCGCCGTGGTCCGCTATGGCGACACGGTCGTCCTGGTCACCGCCACCGCGTCGGCCAGCGCCCGGGTGGGCATCGATTTCCTCCCGCTCACGGTCGACTACCGGGAGTACACCTACGCCTCCGGGCGGATCCCCGGCGGGTTCTTCAAGCGCGAGGGCAAAGCGAGCGAGAAGGAAGTGCTGACCAGCCGGGTCATCGACCGGCCGCTGCGCCCGCTGTTCCCGGCCGGGTGGCACAACGAGAGCCAGATCATCGCGCTCGTGCTGTCGGCTGACGACCAGTCTGATCCAGACGTGCTCGCGATTACCGGCGCGTCGGCAGCGCTGGCCTTCTCGGACATCCCCGTGCTGAAGACGATCGCGGGCGTGAGAGTCGGGTACGTCGACGGCGCGTGCGTCATCAACCCGTCGTACGAGCAGCGCCGGCAGAGCGCCCTCGACATCGTGGTGGCCGGCTCGAAGGACAGCCTGGTCATGGTCGAGGCCGGCGCGAAGGAGGTCGGCGAGGACGTTATCGTCCAGGCGCTCGAGGCGGGACACGCCGCGATCCGCCAGATCGTGGCCTTCATCGACGACATGGCCCGAGAGGCCGGCAAACCGAAGCGCGCGGTGACGGCCAAGGCCATCGGCGCGGAGTTCTACCGCGAAGTGGAAGAGAAGATCTACGTGCCGCTCGGCGAAGCCATGCGCATCCGCGGCAAGCTCGAGAGCTACGAGCGCGTGGACCAGCTCCTCGATGACCTCATCGCGTCGATTTCCGAAGGCGAGGTGGAACGCCGGGTCGAAGCCAAGGCGATCTTCAAGGAGCTCAAGGAAAAGGTCATGCGGGACGAGATCCTCGACCGGGGCGTGCGGCTCGACGGCCGCGCCTTCGACGAGATCCGTCCGATCTGGTCCGAGGTCGGCGTGCTCCCGCGCACGCACGGGTCGGCCGTCTTCACCCGGGGCGAGACCCAGGCGCTGGTCACGGCAACGCTGGGCACCTCCGAGGACCAGCAGAAGATCGAGATGGTCGACGGCGAGACCTACAAGCGCTTCATGCTTCACTACAACTTCCCGCCCTTCTCGGTCGGTGAAGTCGCGTTCATGCGCGGCCCCGGGCGCCGGGAAGTCGGCCACGGAGCGCTGGCGGAACGGGCGCTCGTGCCTGTGCTCCCGGCCGAGCAGGATTTCCCGTATACCATGCGGGTGGTCTCCGACATCCTCGAGTCCAATGGCTCGTCGTCGATGGCCAGCGTCTGCGGCGGCACGCTCGCCCTCATGGACGCCGGTGTTCCCCTGCGCGCCCCGGTGGCCGGCATCGCCCTGGGGCTGGTCATGGACGAAGCCACCGGGCGCTTCGCCGTCCTGAGCGATATCGCCGGCGCCGAGGACCACTACGGCGACATGGACTTCAAGGTCGCGGGCACCGCCGACGGGGTCACCGCCCTGCAGATGGACATCAAGGTCGCCGGCGTGACCACGGAGGTCATGAGCCAGGCGCTCGCCCAGGCCCGGAAGGGCCGGCTGGAAATCCTCGGCAAGATGAGCAATTCCCTCGCGGCGCCGCGGACCTCCATCTCGACCCACGCCCCCCGCATCGTCACCATCAAGATTCCCGTGGACAAAATCCGCGACGTCATCGGGCCGGGCGGCAAGATGATCCGCAGCATCATCGATCGCACGGGCGTGAAGATCGACGTCGAGGACACGGGCCTGGTCAACGTCGCCTCGTCGGACGAAACCGCCGCCAAGAAGGCGATCGCCATCATCGAGGAGCTCACGGCCACGCCCGAGCTGAACAAGACCTACCTCGGCAAGGTGCAGCGCATCACCGACTTCGGCGCGTTCGTCGAAATCATGCCCGGCACGGACGGTCTGCTCCACGTCTCGGAGATCGCCAGGCACCGGGTGCAGGACGTACGTGACGAACTCGAGGAGGGACAGCAGATCCTCGTGAAGGTGATCAACATCGATCCCTCCGGCAAGATCCGCCTCAGCCGCAAGGCTCTGCTCGAGGAAGAGGGCGGACCGCCCGCCGAGAGCGCGGACGGTGCGGAGCAGGACGCTGGAGAACCCCGGAGCGCCGAGGGACAGGAGCGCCGGGGCCCCGGCGGTCCTCACCGCCCGCGTGGCGGACGGCCCGGCGGACCGGGTGGCCGCAGTGACCGTGGCGACCGCCGCCGCCGCTGACGCGTAGCGCCGTCGCACTCTCGTGAGGCCCCGTCTCTCCCCGGGAGAGACGGGGTCTCGCTGTCTGTGGACTGGCGCGTCACAGGTGGCGCGGTCCCTGTCGCGTGCTCGTGCTCATCTGTGATCCTCGGTCCAGGCGCACCGCCGGAAGCCCTGGCGTGTCCCTCCCCGTGCGCGTCCGCGGTGCGGCTCGCGGGTCCTGTCGCCGGACAGCCCACCCGATAATCACTCCCGGAGTGATTTGCACTCGACCCAGACGGGAAATCGCTCCGGGAGTGATTATCCAGGGCTGCCCCGAGCGAAGCCGAGGGGCGCAGCGGAGCCCGGACAACTCGACACGCCGCCTGCCGGGGTTTATCATCGAGACAGGGACGGCCCTGGCGGCGTCTCGGACGTCTGATCCAGGTGGAGGCCAATGACCATGGATCTGATCACACGGCGGGAGCTGGTGCGCAGGCTTGGCCTGGCGTCCGCGGCGCTGGTTGCGGCGACCGCCCGCGGTTCGGGCGCCTCCCAGGAACAGGTCCGTCACAACGTGACCGTGACCAGCCGCCGGTACGAATTCTCGCCGTCCCGCATCGAGGTGATGCAGGACGACGTCCTGCGCGTCACGCTCGTGGCCGAGGACATTCCCCACAGCTTCACCATCGATGATTACCGCATTGCGAAGCGGGCTGCTCCTGGCCGTCCCGTGACGTTCGAGTTCCGGGCGGACCGGCCCGGCACCTTCACCTACTACTGCAACCTGTCGAACGACGAAGGGTGCCGCGACATGCGCGGCGAACTCGTCGTGAACGCGCGATAGGAAGACGGGGACCGGGGACCTGGGACCGGGGACCGGTTCTCACGGCAAGTCCCTTCTGACTCCTGACTCCTGACCACCTTCGACCGCTACTGTCTACTATCTACTGTCTACTATCTACTGCCTTCCGCCATTCCCTCGCCCTGGCCAGCCGTTCATGGAACGGCGGGTGGGTCGAAAAGAACAGGCGGGCGAAGGCCGATGGGGACTCCTCGGCGAGGTTGTGAGCGGCGAGACGCTTCATCGCCGACACGAACGCTTCGGGCTTCCGTGTGAGCTCGAGGGCAAAGCCATCGGCCCGGCGTTCGTGGTCGCGCGACGCCGCGTTGACCAGGGGCAACCCTGCCGTCGTGACGGCCAGGCCGACCAGGAGGAGCAGCGGCAGCCCTGCGAGATCCGCTGCGCCGCGCAGCCCCAGCGCGGGACCGGCCGCTGGCAGCACCATCCTCGCCGCCAGGAGCGAGCCGCCCAGGACTACCCCCTCCCAGACAAGCGCGCGCCACACGTCTCCGTGGACGTGGTGCGCCAGTTCGTGCGCCAGGACGACCTCGACTTCGTCGGCGGAGTAGTCCGCCACCAGCGTGTCAGACACGAGGATCCGGCGCGTCGATCCGAGGCCGGTCAGCGCGGCTGACGCCCGGCGGGTCCGGTCACCGAGACGCCATTCGAAGACGTCGAGCGCCGGGGTGCCGGCCCGCGACGACAGATCCAGCAGCCGCGCCTTGAGGGCATCGTCCGCGAGGGAACGGAACCGGAAGAACAGGGGCATGAGCAGAACGGGAGCCAGCCATGCCAGGCACACGGAAACCGCGACGCCCAGCGCCCACACGCCGAGCCACCACGCCGACGGCCACGCGCGCATGGCCTCGTAGACGACCGCCGCACTCGCGGCCGCCACGAGCCACGAGAGCGCAGAGGCCCTGGCGTAGTCACGGAGCCACTGCCCCCCTCGCTGGCGCGACAGCCCGTAACGCCGTTCCAGCACGAATCCCAGATAGCAGGCGATGGGCAGGGCGACGATCTCGTGCAGGCCCCAGATGATCGATGCGACCAGGGCAGAGGCGGCTACGGAGGCGAGCGGCGGCGACAGGCCGGCCGTGAGTGCGGCTGCCCAGGATTCCATCGCGCGGGAGAAACCCGTGAGGAGAAGGCCGGCCAAGAGCGCGGCCGTCCACACGGCGCCAAGCACGAGGGCCCGGCGCCGCAGGCGCTGGAACCGGGCGGCCTTGTCTTCGTTCAAGTGCGTCCGAGCACGATGCTGCCGTTCACGGTTTCGAGCTTCAGCTCCGGACCGCCTCCGTTGATGGCACCCAGAACGCGGCGCCGCGAACTGCCGCCTTCCTTCTCGAAGGGCAGGTCAGCCACACTGATCGATCCGTTCACCACGCGGGCGGCCAGCGTCGCCTTCGCCTGGTCGGGCAGGTACAGTTTGATGCTGCCGTTGGTGGTCTCCAGGGAGACGCCGTCGCTCCCCACGCCATCCAGACGAAGCTCGATCCCGCCGTTCGTCACACTGGCCTGCACCGAGGCCCCCAGCCCCTTGCCCTTGATCGCGCCGTTCGTCGTCTCGGCCTTCACACCGCCACCGAGGCCCGCGAGGAGGATCTCGCCGTTCACCGTATCGACCTGCACGCCGGCCCTCTTCGGCACCGTCACCGTATAGTCGACGACGATGCCCTGGTTCCGGCGCTCTTTCGGGTAGCGCGTCTCGAGGCGCACGCGCGACGCATCGACGATCTCGTGGATCTCGACCGCCTTGAGGACCTCGTTCGCCTCGTCCTCGGTGACGCCCCGGGCCGAAATCTCAGCGGTCACGGTGACCACGTCGCCGTCGCCGGCCGACACCTCGATGCGGCCGTTCACGTTCGCGAGCTCGAACCTCGCGTCCGGCCCCGTCACGGGGAAGCTCTTCGTCCACTGCGCCACGGCTCTGATGCGGCCGTTCTCCATGCTGCTGATGGCGATGTCGCACCCGGCCGCCGCCACGCCGAGCAACACCATGACGATCCATCCGATGGTCCGCGAGGTTCTCGAGAGAGGCATGGGTATCTCCTCGTGTGCTTGGACGGACCGCCCGGACGGATTGTTCCCGGGCGCTGAACCGGATGCCACGGCGTCGAATCCCGTTAACTAGTTGAGCCTGACGGAGATGAGTTTCGACACTCCCGGCTCCTCCATCGTCACCCCGTAGAGTCGGTCGGCAATCTCCATCGTCTGCCGGTTGTGCGTGATCAGGATGAACTGGGTCTGCGCCTGGAGCGTCCGGAGCATGTCGAGGAAGCGGCCGGTGTTCGCGTCGTCGAGCGGCGCGTCGATCTCGTCGAGGACGCAGAACGGGCTCGGCTTGTACTGGAAGATGGCGAACATCAGCGAGATCGCGGTCAGCGCCTTCTCGCCGCCGGAGAGCAACTGGACGTTCTGCAGCCGTTTGCCCGGCGGCTGGGCGATCACTTCGATCCCGCTCTCGAGGATGTCGTGCTCGTCGAGCAGCGTCAGGCCGGCGCGACCGCCCCCGAAGAGTCGCGCGAACATTTCCTGGAAGTTGGCGTTGATCGCGTCGAATGCCTCCCGGAATCGCGCCCGGGTCGTCTGGTCGATCTTGCGGATTGCCTCGCCTGTCGATGCGATGGAATCGACCAGGTCCTTGCGCTGCGACGTCAGGAACGTGTGGCGCCCCTCCAGTTCGTCGTACTGCTCGATCGCCATCATGTTGACGGGCCCGAGGCGCTCGATCTTGCGCTTCAGTTCCGCGATGGCCTCCTCCGGCGTGACCGGTCTGGCCGCAGACACGATCACCTCGCCGCCGGCCGGTTCGGAAGCGGCCGCGGATCCTTCATCGGCCGTCGCCTCATCGTCGGACTCTTCGCCGTAGATCGTACGCCAGTCAGGCGACAGGTCGCCCGACTGCTCCATCAGTTCGACTTCGGCGACCACGGTGTCCAGGCCCGTCTGGAGCGTTTCGGCCACGGTCTCCGCCAGGTGGACGAGGTCGCTCTCGGCCTTCGCGCGCTGCACGTCAGCGTCGGCCCGGGCTGCCCTGACGTCGTCGAGGGCCCGGCGGGCCTCGCGGATGGTCTCCTCCTGGGCGTCGGCCTGCACCCGGAGCGCGTTGGCCCGATCGTCGGCAGCCTGGACCTCCACCCGCGCCGCGTCGAGCGCCAGCAGTTCCGCATCGAGCGCGCGCCGGCTGCCGGCCAGCGCCTCGTGGAGCCGCTCCCGCTCCGCCGCCATCGCCGACTGTTCGTCGCGCCGGCTGGCGAGTCTGGTCTCGATCTCCCGCTGGGATTCCTCGAGGCGGGCGGTCTCAATCGCCAGCCCCGACGCACGCTCAGCCCGTCGAGCGTGCGTCGCCATGGCATCCTTGACGCGTTCACTCAGCTGTCGGGCCTCCTCGCGCGCCTCGAAGAGGCGCCGCTGGGCGGCGGACATCCTGCCGTCGACGGCCAGCTGCTGGTCGGCCAGCCTGCCGATCGATGCCTGCGCCTCGGCCTGCCGCTTCTGCAGTCCGGCCAGCTCCTCCTCCGCCGCGCGCGTGTCGCGCGCTACGAGTTCGTGCTTCTGCTGAAGGCGGCGCGCCTCTTCGATGGCCTGAGCCAGGCGCAGTTCGAAGCCGACGTTCAGTTTCTCCTGCTGGTGGATGCCGGCCGTCACAGCCTCGATCCCAGCAGTGGCTTCGGCCACGCGGGCCGCGAGCGCATCCACGCCATCGGCCTGACGAGCCAACGCGGCCCGGTGGGCGGTTACCTGCTCGTCCAGCTCCCGGATCTCGCGCTTCGTATCGAGGATGCCGCGCCCCTCGGCTCCGTCACCGCCCCCGGCGACCATCTGGCGGCTCCAGCAGACGTCGCCCGCGGTGGTCGCAACGGGGAGCGGGGTCAGCCGCGAAGCCTCGACGGCCGACTCATAGGACGGGGCGATCCAGCCACGGAGCGCGACCGACGCGAGCGCCTCCGCATGAGGACCGATGACGCGCACCACGTCCGAGAGCGGGACCAGGCCCTCGACCGGTGGAGCCTTGACGGCCGGAGCTGATGCACCCTCGCCCACGACGACGAACCCGCACCGGCCCGATGTGCTCTCGCGCACGAGTCGCAGGCCCTCGGCGGCGATCTCGTGGGACGGCACGACGACGTACTGCAGGGCGTCGCCGAGACAGGCCTCGACGGCCCGTTCGTATCCGGGCGTCACGTCGAGATGGTCGGCCACGGATCCCGCGTGATCGAGGGCCCCGGCGGCCCCGGCGAGAATCAGCCGCGCCGCATCGCCGTAGGCCGTCCGCGATGCATCGAACTGCTGAAGCGAGTGCAGGCGGGCCTCGGCGCCGGCTACGCGCTGCTCGAGCTGGCGCAAGCACTGCCCTTCCCGCTCGCGCTCAGCCCTGAGCGCGCTCAGCGCCCCTTCCCGCGCGCTGCGATCGAGCACCAGCGCTTCGAGCGCCTCGCGTCCGCGGGCGAAATCGGCATCGGCCCGTTCTCTCTCTCCGGCCACGCGCGCGGCCTCGACGTCGAGGTCGGCGGTCTCGGCGGACAGGCGCGAGAGATCCCGCTGAACCCGGTCGCGGGCCGCCCGCGCGCTTTCGATGGTGTATTGCAGGGTCGTGGCCGCGTTGGCGAGCGCGAACTGCTCGGCGCGCACGGCCTCGACGTCGGATTCGAGGCCGGTCAGCGTCGCTTCACTCGCGCTGAGTTCGTCGCTGGCGGCGGTCAGCGCGGAGGCCGCGGCATCGCGCTCGTCGAACGCCGCAGCCAGCTCGGCCTGTCGTGCCGCAAGCTCGTCGCCCAGAGGCCCGCGCCTCGCCACCAGCGTCTCGATCTCGGCGGCCACGTCGGTCGAACGGCGTCCGAGCGACGTGAGCTGCTCCTCGTCGCTCTGGATGCGCTGCTCCAGCCTTCCGATCTCGACCTCCCGGGCGTGCGCGGTCTCGCGCGTCGCCCGCGCGTCCGACTCGCGGGCCGCCAGATCGATCCGCACGCCTTCGAGCGCGGTCTCCAGTTCCGCGACCCTGGCCGCGGCGAGGGCTTCGTCGGTTCTGACGCGTTCGAGCCTGGCTTCCGCGGTCGCGATGGCTTGCGCGAGAATGCGCTGCCGGCGGGCGAACTGCACTTTCTCCCAGCGCCGGAGTTCGTCGCGGAGCCGCTGGTAGCGTCTGGCCTTCGCCGACTGCCGTTTCAGCGTGCCGCGCTGCTTCTCGACCTCGAAGATGATGTCGTCGACGCGGGTGAGGTTCTGCTGCGCCGCCTCCAGTTTCAGCTCGGCCGTCCGGCGACGAGCCCGG
Organism: uncultured Vicinamibacterales bacterium; assembly: GCA_964481395.1. GTDB lineage: Bacteria > Acidobacteriota > Vicinamibacteria > Vicinamibacterales > JAKQTR01 > JBFMFH01. Next base: position 5,578 of record CAYZYG010000099.1, on the reverse strand, counting down.
TACTTGGTGACGCCTGCGGCTTCCTCGATGAGCTGCCGGCGGTCGGTCGGGCGGGTGCTGAGGATCAGGCCGATCTTGCCCTGTTCGATGATGGCGTAGGCCTTCGCGCCCAGGCCGGTGTCCATGAGAAGTTCATGGACGTCCTTGAGCCGGCACAGTTCGCCGTTGATGAGGTACTCGCTCTCACCGGACCGGTACAGCCGTCTGGTCACCTCGACCTCGCGCACCATCGGGCGCCCCTCGTCGTCGACCAGACTCCCGCCGGACGACGGGTCGGACGGCGGACCGACGGGCACGCCAGCCAGCATCAGCCGGACCTCGGCTGCCGCATTCGGCTTGCGCGCGTCGCTGCCGCTGAAGATGACGTCCTCCATGCGGTCGCCGCGCAGGCTGCGGGCGCTCTGCTCGCCCAGCACCCAGACGATGGCATCGGCCACGTTGCTCTTGCCGCACCCGTTGGGGCCGACGATGGCCGTGACGCCCTTGTCGAAGGCCAGTTCGGAACGATCGCAGAAGGACTTGAACCCGGTGATTTCCAGACGATGGAGACGCATGTCAGCTGAATGGCAGGAGGCGGCGGCGCTCCGGGCGAGGGCAGGCTCGCACGGGGTTACCGGCCGCCGGAGATGGCCCGTCCCCGGGCCTGGCGCACCATGCGATCGGCCTCGGCGAACTGGCCGACGGCCAGGCGAATCTGTGGGTCATCGACCACGAGGCGCCGGCGCGCCTCGCTCACGCCCCAGAGGTTGAGATCGATCTCGTAGCGGATCATCGCCCGGATGAAGGCCAGGTCCTGCGTGAAGGCCGCTTCGTCGATCGCGATGCGTTCGGTTTCCAAGTGCTGCCGGAACGCAGCCATCATCGCGTCGTCCACGTCGAAGCCCTCCGGCACCACCCGGCGGTCCCTGGCGGACGCCGCGATCCGGGTGTCCCCCTCCGCCGAGTACTTCTGGGCAAACGTGGCGAAGGTCTGCCGCGCGTACAGCGCGCGCCCGAAGCGGGACGGGTTGAAACCCTCGATGGGCCCTTCCAGCCTGGCGTCCGGCTCGATGCCGCCGCCGCCGTAGACCGTTCGACCCGCGTCGGTGTGTCGCACGTCCGCCGGCGAACGAGGCCGCGAGCCGTTCTGTTCCCGCGCGGTGTAGGAGAGGTACTCGTCGAACGTCCCGTCCCACGGACGCTGAATCAGCCGTCCGCTCGGCGTGTAGTAGCGGGCCGTCGTCAGCGCGAGGCCGGCCCCTTCGCTGATTCGGTAGACGGACTGCACGAGCGCCTTGCCGAAGGTCGTTTCGCCGACGATCGGCGCGCGGTCGTGATCCTGCAGCGCTCCGGAGACGATCTCCGACGCGCTCGCGCTCGCGCGGTTGACCAGCACCACGACGGGCAGTTCGGCATACTCCGTCTTCTCGGTCGCCCGGAAATCCTGATCCGAGTTTGGCACCCGGCCCCGGGTGTACACGATTAACACCCCCTGGGACAGGAACTTGTTCGAAACCTTGATGGCCTGATCGAGCGGGCCGCCGGGGTTGCCCCGAAGATCGAGCAGCAGCCGCTTCATGCCCTTCGCCGACAGGGACTGCAGCGCGGTGGTCAGGTCATCCGACGTGTGCTCCGCGAAATCCTGCAGCCGGACGTACCCGGTCGTGGCGTCGGTCATGAACGCGGCGGGAATCGTCGGGATGTTGATCTCGTCGCGCGGCACGTCCAGCTCGATGAGCTCGTCGTAGCCCCGGCGCCTGAGGGAAATGTGCACGAGCGTGCCCTTCGGGCCGCGCAGGCGCCGCGCCGCCTGTTCGCTCGTCCAGCCCTTGGCGTCTTCCCCGTCGATCTTCGCGATCACGTCGAACCGGCGCACGCCCTTCCTGTAGGCGGGCGACCCCTCGAAGAGGGCGACGGCCGTGATGTCGCCGTCGATCACCTGGATCGTGATGCCCAGGCCGTAGTACCGGCCTTCCTGGCGCTCGCGCATCTGGGCGTACGTCCGTGGGTCGAGGAAGCTCGAGTGGGGATCGAGCGTCTGGAGCATTCCGCCGATCGCGCTGTAGACCACGCGATCGGACTCCACTTTGTCGATGTAGCTGGTTTCGACGTAGCGCAAGGCCGTCGTGAGGGACCGGTACCGGTCGGGCTGGCGCTCCTGCGACAGGGCCGTGCTTCGCCCGACCATCCCCCCGACCACGGCCGACACCGCAAGCACGGTGGCAACCACCACGACCACGCGGACTGTGCGCATATCGCTCATCGTACCAGATAACCCTTGGAGTGACAACGAGATCGCCCCTCCAGGCACCGGCTCTGGCTTGACCCTGTGCGGGAGCGGTTCCTATAATCAAGGAGAAGAAGGCGGTCATCCAGAACCAGCCACGATCGGCCGGTCGCGGGCCCGGTCCCGCCCCGATCGACGGGCGTGCGCCGCCGGAGCATCTGCAATGTTCGGTTCCATCGGCATGCCCGAGCTTGTCATCATTCTGGTGATTGCGCTCATCGTCTTCGGCCCCCGGAAACTGCCGGAACTCGGCCGTTCGCTGGGGCGCAGCCTGGGTGAGTTCCGCCGGGCCTCGAACGAACTGCGAAGCACCCTCGAGGAGGAGATCCGGCTCGAGGACCAGCAGAAGCCGACGTCCACTCCAGCGCCGCCGGCCGAGCCCTCGGTCGACAAGCCGTACAAGCCGATCGAGTAGGGCCGCGGCCGTTTCCAGATGGCGCTCCCATCTTCCCGCCCCGGCACTCCGGCGCAGACCCTTCCACGCGGCGAGCCGTACGACGACGCCGACGACCTCGCGGCCGATGCCGCGGGCAAGATGTCGTTCCTCGAGCACCTCGACGAACTGCGCAAGCGGCTCGTCGGCTCGGTCGCCGCCGTCGGCATCGGGTTCCTGATCGCCCTCGGCTTCATCAACCCGATCTTCGAGTTCATCATGCGGCCGCTCTACGAGAAGCTGCCGCCAGGCTCGTCGCTCATCTACACCGAGCCGACCGAAGCCTTCATGCTGAAGCTGAAGATCGCGGCCCTCGCGGGCGTGATCATCGCGGTCCCCTTCGTGATGTGGCAGGTCTGGCTCTTCATCTCGCCTGGCCTCTACCGGCACGAGCGGCGGTTCGCGCTGCCGTTCATCCTGATGTCGACGCTGTTCTTCGCGGGCGGCGCACTCTTCTCCCATTACGTCGTCTTTCCGTGGGCCTGGGTGTTCCTCGCCGGCTTCTCGACCGACTACATGCTGTTCATGCCGAAGATCGCGTCGGTCTTCTCGCTCTACGCCAAGATGATCCTGGCGTTCGGCGTCATTTTCGAGATGCCGACGGTCGTGCTGTTCCTGTCTCGGATGGGGCTGGTCACGGCCGGCTTTCTCCTGCGCCACATCAAGTACGCGGTCCTGATCATCTTCGTGGCGGCCGCCATCCTGACGCCGACCGGCGACGTCGTGACGCAGTCGCTCATGGCCGGCCCGATGTTCGCGCTCTACCTGCTCAGCATCCTCATCGCCTGGGTGTTCGGCAAGCGGCGGAAGCGCGACGACGGGGCCGAGCGCGCCTGAGGTCACGCGGTGGCCATCCGCAAGTCCGCCGCCGGCGCGATCCACCAGCTCATCGCCGACCTCGCGGACCCGGATCCGGCCGCGCGCGAAACCGCCGCGGCCCGGCTGTCGGTCATCGGCGAACGCGCGGTGGCCCACCTGGTCGACGCGTTCCGGAACACTCCGTCCGCCGTCGCTCGTGCAGAGATGCTGCGAATCCTCGCGTCCACGCGCGATCGGCGCGGACTGACCCTGGCGCTCGAGGTGCTGGCGACGGGCACGGCCGATCCGGGCGTGGCGGCGGCAGCCATTCAGGTGTTGAGTCGGTTCGTGGACGACGAGAGCGCCGAGGCGCTCGACGCGCTGGGCGCGATCGTGCTGGATGAGGCGCGGCCGGAGGCCGAACGCCTCGCCGCCTGGGCCGCTCTGGCTGGCGTGCCGCCCAGAGTCCTCGCCCCGATCCGCCAGCGGCTCACCACGGACGGCAGCGAAACCCTCCGCGCGGTGGCGCTGGCTGACGTGCCCCCGTCTTCGACAGCCGCGCCGCCGCTCACGGCGCTCGTCGATGCAGCACTGTCGGGCCGGCCCGTCGATCCCGCCACGCTCGCAGCGGCCTTCGACTGCGCAACGGACGAGATTCCGGTGCCGGCACTGCACCAACTAGTCGAGGAACTCGGCGTGCGGGAGCGCGTCGCACCGGGAGAGGCCGACCGGCTCGAGTGGGTCAACGCGCGGGCCGCGGTACACGACGCCCTCGCCGCGCGAGGCAGCCGTGTCGCCGTCTACGACGTGCGGGAGACGATTGCCGCGTCGGCCGGTAGCCTGCCGAACGGGTTCCTGGCGGCAGCCGCCCAGGTGGGCGACGCCGCGTGCCTGGAGAGCATCGCGGAAGCGCTCGCGCGCATGCCGGCGATAATCGACCGCACCGAACATGCCTGGCGCGATCGGCTCATTGCGGCCGGCCGCGCCATCGTCGCGCGGGAAAAGATCACCCGCCGCCAGGCGGTCGGGCAGCGCCTCGCGCGGAAGCACCCGGAAATTGCACGGGTCCTCTTCGCGAGGCAGCAGTAGGGCACGCCAGACTTCAGCGACCGGTGATCGGTTTTCAGTTGTCAGTACGCTTTCGCGAACCAGGCCGTGGCCGAGGCGGGCTTCCCGCACCTGATACACGACCCGGCTGGCGGTTCGGCATCCATGGGCAGATTGCGAATCGTCGCCTGCGTGGCCGCCTTGATGTCGGCCTCGCAGACCGCATCGCCGCACCAGGGCGAGGCCACGAAACCGGGCCGCCCCTCCATGATCTGCGTGAACTCCTCCCACGACGCCGAGCGGCTCGTGTGGTCGGCCCGATAGGCCACCGCGCGGTCGAACAGGTTCCGCTGGATCGCGTCGAGCAGGTCCCGCACGCGACCCGCAAGCCCCTCGAGGGAAAGGGCCTGCTTCTCGCGCGTGTCCCGACGGGCCGAGAACACCTGCTGCTTCTCGATGTCCTTGGGCCCGATCTCGAGGCGCAGCGGAACCCCGCGCAGCTCCCATTCCGAGAACTTCCATCCCGGCGTGTACGCGTCCCGGTCGTCGAGCATGACGCGAATGCCGGCGGCCACGAGCGCATCACGAATCTCGCGCGCCTTCGGCAAGACCGTCTCCTGCCAGTTGCCGCGGGGAATGGGCACGATGACGACCTGGTAGGGAGCGATGCGGGGCGGCAGCACGAGCCCCGTCTCGTCACCGTGCGTCATGATGACGCCGCCGATGAGCCGGGTCGATACGCCCCACGACGTGCCCCAGACGTACTGGAGCGACTTGTCGCGGGCCTGGAAGCGGATCTCGAATGCTTTGGCGAAGTTCTGGCCGAGGTTGTGCGAGGTGCCCGCCTGAAGCGCGCGGCCGTCGCCCATGAGCGCTTCGATTGAATACGTGCGCAGCGCGCCGGCGAACTTCTCGCTCTCGCTCTTGCGACCCGCCACGACCGGCATGGCCAGCACGTTCTCGGAAAAGTCCCGGTAGATGTCGAGAATTCGCAGCGTCTCTTCTTCCGCTTCGGCCTCGGTCTCGTGAGCGGT
>CAYZYG010000098.1:0-18956 GCA_964481395.1 uncultured Vicinamibacterales bacterium | reverse complement strand
CCGCCTGGCCCCTGGCCCCGGATCCCCGTTCTGCCCGGTCGCCTGCCGCCTGGCCCCTGGCCCCGGATCCCCGTTCTGCCCGGTCGCCTGCCGCCTGGCCTCTGGCCCCGGATCCCCGTTCTGCCCTGTCGCCTGCCGCCTAGCCCCTGGCCCCTGTTCTTGGTATCCTATTTCCGCCCCCCGGCGCGCTGAGGTGCGCCTCTTCGGACGGACCTCTGGTCGGTCGAATCCCGTTCCATTCCGCGGTGTCGCGCCCGAGGTGTCGGTCGCCGCGGGGCCGGGTCTTCAGGCGTTTCCCGTTCATAACAAAGGATGTGTCTTCATGGCGAAGTATCGGATTGCGTGGCTCCCTGGTGACGGCGTCGGCGTCGATGTCATGGACGCGACGCGGATCGTGCTCGACCGGCTCGGTTTCGACGCCGAGTACATCCACGGCGACATCGGCTGGGAGTTCTGGTGCCGCGAGGGCGACGCGCTGCCCCAGCGCACCATCGACCTGCTGAAGAACGTCGATGCGGCGCTCTTCGGCGCCATCACCTCCAAGCCCGCCAAGGCCGCGGCGGCGGAGCTCGTGCCCGAGCTGCAGAACACCGGCCTGATGTACCGCTCTCCGATCGTGCGCATGCGGCAGATCTTCGATCTCTACAACTGCCTGCGCCCCATCAAGGCGTACCCGGGCAACCCGCTCAACCACAACGACCGGATCGACATCGTCGTCTTCCGCGAGAACACCGAGGATCTGTATGTCGGCGTCGAGTTCACGCCGGTGCCCGACGAGGTGTCGGCGGTGCTGGCGAAGCACGCGAAGAGCTTCGCGCCGTTCGCGGGGCTGAAGGGCGACGACTACGCGCTGTCGTGCAAGGTCAACACGCGGAAGGGGTCCGAGCGCATCATCGAGGCCGCCTTCGCCTTCGCGCGCACGCACGGGCGCAAGAAGGTCACCGTGGTGCACAAGGCGAACGTCGTCCGCGCCACGGACGGGATGTTCCTCGACATCGCGAAGGAGGTCGGCTCGCGCTACCCGGACATCGTGTTCGACGAGGCGAACGTCGATGCCATGACCATGTGGCTGCTGAAGAACCCGTTGAGCTACGACGTGCTCGTCGCGCCGAACCTCTACGGCGACGTCGTGTCGGACCTCTGCGCGCAGATGGTGGGCGGCCTCGGCTTCGCCTGCTCGGGCAACATCGGCGACAAGCTGGCCGTGTTCGAGCCGACGCACGGATCGGCGCCGAAGTACGCCGGCATGAACAAGGTCAACCCGATCGCCACGGTCCTGACGGCCAAGATGATGCTCGACTGGCTGGGCGAGTCCGACCTCGCGACGCGCCTCGAGCAGGCCACGGCCGCGGTCATCAAGGCCGGCCAGGTCCGGACCTACGACATGGGCGGGAAGGCGACGACCACGGAAATGGCCGAAGCCATCGCCCGCGAGCTGTAGCGCCGGCGACGCTGACCAGGAGGCCGATCTCATGACACTGCTCGACGGGGTGCGCGTGCTCGATCTCACCAACGTGCTGGCCGGCCCGTTCGCCACGGTCCACCTGGCGCTGGCCGGCGCGGAGGTCGTCAAGATCGAGAATCCCCAGGGGGGCGACCTGGCGCGCAAGCTCGGGAACGTCCCGGCGCTCAACCAGGAACTGATGGGCACGAGCTTCCTGGCTCAGAACGCCAACAAGAAGTCGCTCACGCTCAATCTGAAGCACGAGGAGGCGCGGACCATCTTCCGCGCCCTCGCCGCCGGGGCCGACGTGATCGTCGAGAACTTCCGCCCCGGCGTCATGGATCGGCTCGGGCTCTCGTACGCCTCGCTGCGCGAGTCGAACCCGCGCCTGATCTACTGCGCGATCTCCGGATTCGGCCAGACCGGACCGGACGCCTTCAAGCCGGCCTACGACCAGATCATCCAGGGGCTGAGCGGCGTCATGGACGTCAACGGCGACGAGCGTCTGCATCCGCTGCGGTGCGGCTTCCCCGTCTGCGACACGGTCGGCGGCCTCAACGCGGCGTTCGCGATCATGGCCGCGCTCTACCACCGCGAGCGGACGGGCGAAGGCCAGTTCATCGACGTCGCGATGCTCGACTCGGTCATGCCGCTCATGGGCTGGGTCGCCGCGAACCTGCTCATCGGCGGCCAGCCGCCCGTCCCGATGGGCAACGACAACTTCACGGCGGCCCCGTCCGGCACGTTCGTCACGGCGGACGGCTACGTCAACATCGCCGCCAACCAGCAGGAGCAGTGGGAGGCCGTGTGCGACGTGCTCGGGGTGCCCGAGCTGGTGCGCGACGAACGCTTCGAGAAGCGCGACGTCCGCAAGGCCAACCGCAAGGCGCTGACGCCGCTCCTCGAGGCGAAGCTCCGCGAGCGGCCCACCGCCCACTGGGTCGAGGCGCTCAACGAGCGGGGCGTGCCGTCCGGCGAGATCGCGGACCTGCGCACGGCGCTCACCTCGCCGCAGATCCAGCACCGCGGCACGATCCAGCAGGTCACCGAGCCCGGCATCGGCCCGCTGAAGCTCTTCTCCATGACGGCCAAGTTCGAGAAAACGCCGGGCGCGATCCGGACGCCGCCGCCGCGGCTGTCCGCGCACACGGGGGAGATTCTCGGCAGCCTGGGCTATACCGAAGACCAGATTGCCGCGTTCAGGCAGAAGGGAGTCGTCTGACACATGGGTATGACGGTCGTTCAGAAGATCCTCGCCCGCGCATCGGGCCTCGACGCCGTCGCCGTCGGGGACGTCGTCGAGCCGGCGGTCGACCTCGCGATGTCCCACGAGAACACGGCGCTCGTCATCAACCAGTTCCTCGAGATCTTCCAGGGATCGGGCCTCGAACCGAAGGTCTGGGACCCGTCGAGGATCGCGGTCATCTTCGACCACCGCGTCCCGGCCGAAACCGCCAAGACCGCCACGAACCAGAAGAAGGTCCGCGAGTTCGCCTACGCGAACGGCATCGAGAAGTTCCACGACGTCCGGGGCGACGAGGGCGGCATCTGCCATCAGGTCCTCGCCGAGACGGGATACGACAGGCCGGGCTACGTGATTGTCGGCGCCGACAGCCACACGACCAGCCACGGCGCGCTGGGCGCCTTCGCGTTCGGCGTGGGCGCGACCGAGATGGCCTCGGTCTGGGCGCTGGGCCGCGCGGTCAACATCCAGGTGCCGGGCACGATCAGGGTCAACGTGACGGGCCGCTTCGGCGATGCCGTCACCCCGAAGGATCTGATCCTGCATCTGGTCGGAACGCTCACGGCGGAGGGCGCCAACTTCAAGGTCATCGAGTTCCACGGCGAGGCCATCCGGTCAATGCCGATGTCCGGGCGCCTCACCCTCGCCAACATGTCCGTCGAGGCCGGCGCCACCTCCGGCATTGTCCCGGCCGACGAGGAAACGGTGCGGTACCTGCGCGAGGAGGCGGGCGTCACCGATCCGCTCGACCTCGTCCAGCCCGACAGCGACGCGGTCTACGATCGCGTGATCGACGTGGATGTTTCCGAGTTGGGGCCGCAGATCGCCTGCCCGCACACGGTCGACAACGTGAAGGGCGTCGCCGCAGTGGCCGGCACGCCGGTCCACCAGGTCGTCATCGGGTCGTGCACCAACGGCCGGCTCGACGACCTCGAGATCGCCGCGGCGCGCCTGCGGGGCCGGAAGCTCGCGAAAGGCGTCCGGATGCTGGTCTTCCCTGCGTCGTGGCGCGTCTACAAGGACGCGATGAAGCGCGGATACCTGTCGGATCTCATCGAGGCCGGCGCCGTCATCATGAATCCCGGCTGCGGCTGCTGCCTCGGCGTGCACGAAGGCGCGCTGGGCGACCACGAGACGGCTCTGTCCACCACGAACCGCAACTTCAAGGGGCGCATGGGCAATGCGACCGGCCAGGTCTACCTGTGCTCACCGGCGGTGGCCGCCGCCAGCGCCATCGCGGGTGTCATCACCGACCCGCGGCAGGAGGGCTGACGTCATGGCGAAGGTGGTCTACACGGTTGGCGACGATGTGTCGACCGACGCGATCTACCCGGGGCGCTTCATGGCGACCGTCTTGCCGACCGAGACGCCGCAGTTCTGCTTCGCGGACGACAAGGCCTTCAACCAGGCCCTCGTCAAGGGCGAGATCCCGAGGGACGGGATCGTCGTCGGCGGTCAGAACTTCGGGTGCGGCTCGTCGCGCGAGCAGGCAGCCTCGACCCTCAAGGGCCACGGCCTCGTCGTGATTGCGCGCGGCTTCGCGCGCATCTTCCTGCAGAACTCGATCAATCTCGGGCTCAGGACGATCATCTGCCCGACGATCGAGGCTCAGGTGGGCGACGAGATTGAGTTGGGGCCGGACGCCGTACGCAACGTCACGACGGGAAAGACCTTCCCCACCGTGCCGCTGCCCCCGGCGCGTCAGGCCATCATCGACGCGGGGGGACTGATCGCGTACACCCGGGCCCGGCTGCTCGCGGAGCGCCGGGCGTAGAACGGGGACCGGGAAGCGGGGACCGGGGGCAGTTGTGGATGTCCCCTGTCTCCCTTCGATGTCAAAGGCGCGGTTGCTTGTTCAGGGCGAAGTCAAGGGACCGGCCGCGCCGGAACGCTCGGGCCGAACCAATCCCCAATTCCCGCTCGCCAATCCCCGATTCGAGGGCACAGACTCGTCCTCCGGGATCGGCGGATGAGTGAGGGAGGCCACATGCCCATCCCGCGCCGGGAGTTCATCCACAGCGCCACCGCCGCCGCCCTCCTGTGGGCGGCCTCACCATCATGGGCCGCCCGGCAGGCCGGCCGGCCGGTGCTCGACATCGACGCCGCCCGCCTCCGGCGTGACCTCGAAGCGCTGAGTGCGTTCGGCCGGCCCGAGGGCGGCACGTTCGCCGACGGGGTCTCGCGCGTCGCGTACTCGGATGCCGACATCGCCGGCCGCCGTTTCGTCATGGACCTGATGCGGGCGGCCGGGCTCGACACCCGCATCGACGCGGCGGGCAACATCCTCGGCCGCCGGCGAGGCCGCGACGATGAACGCCCTCCGATCCTCTTCGGTTCCCACGTCGACTCGGTGCCCAACGGCGGCAACTTCGACGGAGCCCTGGGATCGGTCGCCGCCATCGAGGCGGTGCGCGTCCTCAACGACCGCGGCCTGACGACCACCCACCCCCTCGACGTCGTGGTCTGGGCCAACGAGGAGGGCTACGCCTTCGGCAATGGCCTCTGCGGCAGCCGGGCCGCGGCCGGCGAACTGCTGCCCGGCGAGCTGGATCACGTCTGGCAGGGTCTGACGAAACGCGAGGCCGTCCGGCGCATCGGCGGCGATCCCGATCGCATCGCCGAGGCACGGCGCGCACCCGGCGCCTTCCACGCCTACCTGGAACTGCACATCGAACAAGGCGGAATCCTCGACGGGGCGGGCATCCCCATCGGCGTCGTCGAGGGCATCGTGGCCATCGACCGCTACGCGGTGACGATCACGGGTGAGCCCAACCACGCCGGCACGACGCCGATGCCCTTGCGGCGTGACGCCCTTCGAGCGGCCTCGATGCTCGTCATCGCCGTCCGCGACGTCGTGACGGCCGAGCCCGGGCGCCAGGTCGGCACGGTCGGCCAGCTCGCCGTCTCCCCCAACGTCCCCAACGTCGTCCCCGGCTCCGTCAGGCACACGATTGAATTGCGCGACCTCTCGGCCGATCGCCTCGCCGCCCTCGCCGGGCGCATCCGCGAGCGGGCCTCCGCCATCGAGCGGGACACCGGCACGACGATTGCCATCGAGCAGACCAGCCATCACCCGGCCGCCATGGCCGACGGGCGGATCCAGGAGGCGATCGGCGCGGCGGCATCCCGCCTCCGCCTGGCCTCGCGCCGGATGCCGAGCGGCGCCGGCCACGACGCGCAGATGATGGCCCGGCTGGGGCCCATGGGCATGATCTTCGTGCCCAGCATCGGCGGCATCAGCCACTCGCCGCGTGAATCGACGAGTTGGGACGATTGTGCCCGCGGGGCGGCCGTCCTGCTCGATTCGGTGCTGGCGATGGACGAAACTCCTATGCCAAGATGAGGGCATGGGACAGCGGGAATCGAGGATGCCGGTCGTGGACGTGGGCGACCTCGACGAGGTCGTCGGCCGCCTCTTCGAGGATCTCGACCGCGAACGCCCGCTGGACCGCCGTCCGCCCCCGGGCATCTTCACGCCGACCCTGGACGCCTTCGAGACCGATGCCGCCGTCGAGATCGTGGTGGACCTGCCGGGCACCGCACCCGACGACGTACGGGTCCTCATCAGCGGCAACGTGGTCGTCATGGCCGGATCCAAACGGCCTCCGCTGCCCGAGGAACGGTCACGGGCGAACTTCCATCAGGTGGAGCGCGACTTCGGGCGCTTCGCGCGCGCCATCCGCCTGACGGGCGCCTTTCTGATCACCGCCGCCACGGCCACGATGGCGAACGGCGAGCTGCGCGTGCGCATTCCGCGCATCGAGGAGCGCCGCGGGCGCGATGTCCTCGTGCCCGTGCGCCGCCAGTGATGCGCCTGCTCTTCGTCGGCGACGTCTTCGGACGCGCGGGCCGCGACATGACGCGGCGAGCGCTCCGCGTCCTCCTCGACTCCATGGCGCCGGACCTCGTCGTCGCGAACGTCGAGAACGCCGCCGCCGGCGCCGGCATCACGCGGGACACGGGTGACGCCCTGCTGTCCTACGGCATCGACGTCATGACCACGGGCAATCACGTGTGGGACCGGCGTGAGGCGCTCACCTACATCGGCGCCGAGCCGCGCCTGCTCCGCCCGCTCAACATGAAAGCGGCTGCGCCCGGCCGCGGCGTGTTTGTGACGCGGACCGCGCAGGGGCGACCCGTGGGCGTCGTCAACGCCATGGGCCGGGTGTTCATGCCGCCGCTCGACGATCCGTTCGCCGCCGTGTCCGAGGCGGTCGATCGGCTGCGCGACGAATGCCGCGTCATCCTCGTCGACTTCCACGCGGAGGCCACGTCCGAGAAGCTGGCCATGGGATGGCACCTCGACGGCAGGGTCACGCTCGTCGCGGGCACCCACACGCACGTGCAGACGTCGGACGCGCGAATCCTGCCCGGCGGAACCGCGTACATCACGGATGTCGGCATGACCGGCCCACACGACTCGGTCATCGGCATGAAACCCGATGGCGTGCTGCGGCGGTTCCTGACGGGGCTGCCGTCGAAGCTCGAACCGGCCGACGAGCATCCGCGGTTCCAGGCCGTCCTCGTCACGGCGGACGAGCGGACGGGCCTCGCCACGGACATCGCACGCCTCGACTGGTCGGTGGACGACGTCGCCCGCGAGCGGCAGACGCTCGCAACCGATGACGCCGGGTGACATGAGCGATCTCCTCGAGCTGCCCTTCGATGACGAGGAGCCGGAGCCCGCGCCGGGCTCGGGGCCGATCCGACACGTGTACACCGTCTCCGAATTGACGGCGGAGATCCGGGAGGTGGTGGAAACGACATGGGCGGACGTGTGGGTCGAAGGCGAGATCTCCAACTGCCGGGCCTGGAACACGGGTCACGTCTACTTCACATTGAAGGATGCCTCAGCGCAGATCCGCGCCGTGGTCTGGCGTTCCACGGCACGGCACCTGCGGTTCAGGCCCGAAGACGGCCTCCAGGTCATCGCGCGCGGGCGTCTCGGCGTGTACGAGGCCAAGGGGGAGTACCAGTTCGTCTGTGAGGGGCTGGAGCCGAAGGGTCTCGGGGCGCTGCAGCTCGCGCTCGAACAGCTCAAGCGGCGCCTGGCCGCCGAAGGCCTGCTGGCCCAGGAGCGCAAGCGCCCGCTGCCGACGCTGCCCCGGCGGATCGGCGTGGTGACCTCGCTCGACGGCGCGGCGCTTCGCGATATCCTGCGGGTCCTGGCCCGGCGGTACCCCTCCGCTCACGTCGTCATCGCGCCGACGTCGGTGCAGGGAGATGGCGCCGCGTCCCAGATCGCGCGGGCGATCGAGCGTGTTGGCCGTGTGGAGGGCGTCGATGTCGTCATTGCCGGCCGCGGCGGCGGATCGATCGAGGATCTCTGGGCGTTCAACGAAGAGGCGGTCGCGCGCGCGATCGCCGCGTGTCCGGTGCCCGTCGTGTCGGCCGTCGGCCACGAGACGGACTGGACGCTCGCCGATTTCGTGGCGGACGTGCGCGCGCCCACACCGTCGGCCGGCGCCATGCTGGTCGTGGCCGCGCACGACGAGGTCGTGGCGCGCATCGAGCGGCTTGAAGGCCGGCTCGCATCCGGCGCGTCACGCGCCGTGCTGCGCGCCCGCTCGCGCGTGCAGGCGATCGAAGCGAGGCCCGCGTACGCCGGCTTCAGGGGCCGGCTGGCGCTGCGCGGCCGGCACCTGGCCGAGGCGGTCTCGGCCCTCGAACGCGCCGCCCGCGACGGCGTCGCCGCCCGTGTGCGCCGCTACCAGTCGGCGCGGATCGGGCTCGACGGCGTCGACCTGCGCCACCGGCTCGGCGGGATCCGGACGCGCCTGGCCCGGGCTGAGGTGACGCTCGCAGCCGGGATCGCCGCCGGCGTGGAGAAGCGGCGCGGCCGCCTGGCCCGCATCTCGGCGCAACTGTCGGCCATGAGCCCGCTTGCGGTGCTGGGACGTGGCTACGCGCTCTGCTGGACGGACGATCGCGCCCGCCTGCTGCGCGATGCCCGGGAGATCGGCATCGGCGCGCCGCTCATCGTCACGCTGCGGCGCGGGGAACTCCGCTGCACGGTGAACGGCCGCGACCTGGAGCACGGGCCCGACGCCATCGACCACGCGGCGGGCCGCGGCCGCCCTGACGGGGACTGACATCATGGACCTGAACATCAAGGACTTCGAAACCGCGATTGCGGAACTGGAGACCATCGTCAAGAAACTCGAGGACGGCGACCTCTCACTGGAGCAGTCGCTCGGGCTCTACGAACGCGGCGTGACGCTGGCGCGATTCTGCCACGGACGTCTCGAAGAAGCAGAACGCCGGCTCGAGGTGCTGAGCGAACGGGGCGATCTGCAGCCGGCTCCCGCGTCGCTCGCCGACATCGGGCCCGATTCACCCACGGAGCGGGGCGAGGAGCCCGGCCCGAAGGGGCGGCCGCGGTGACGGCCCCGGCCGAGTCCTTCGCGGCCTACCTCGACGTGCGCCGCGCCGAAGTCGACGCCGCGCTCGACGCGGCGGTGCCCGTTCGGGCGGGACGCCTCGGACCGATCGCCGAAGCGATGCGCTACAGCCTCTTCGCAGGAGGCAAGCGGTTCCGTCCGATCCTCGTGCTCGCGGCCGCCGAAGCCGTTTCCGACCTGCCAGGCGCTCGCGACCTGGCGATGCCGGCCGCATGCGCAATCGAGATGATCCACACGTACTCGCTCATCCACGACGATCTGCCGGCGATGGATGACGACACGCTGCGGCGGGGAAAGCCGACGCTGCACGTCGCCCACGGCGAGGGCACGGCGATTCTCGCCGGGGACGGACTGCAGGCCGACGCGTTCGCGCTGCTGGCGCGGCTGCCGGATGCCGCCGGCCGACCGGAGATGGCCTGGCGGAAACTCGCCGTCCTGGAGCGCGTCGCCAGCGCGGCAGGCGCGTCGGGCATGGTGGGCGGCCAGGCCATCGACCTGCAGGCCGCCGGCCGGCTGCACGGGCCTGGCGCGCTCAGCGGCGACGATCTGCGCGACATGCACGCCCGCAAAACCGGCGCCCTCATCCGGGCCTCTGCCGTCGCCGGCGCGATCATGGCGGGTGGCTCCGAGCGCCTGGTCGGCGCGATCGACGAGTACGCCGCCAATCTCGGCCTCGCCTTCCAGATCGTAGATGACATCCTGGACGTCGAGGGTTCCGGGGCGGAGCTGGGCAAGACCGTCGGCAAGGACGCCGCCGCGGACAAACCCACGTACCCGGCGATCTACGGTCTCGAGCGCGCGCGCCAGATGGGAGCCGATGCCATCGCTGCGGCCAAGGCGGCGCTGGCCCGCGAACGGCTCGACCGCTCGCGGTTGGCCGATATCGCCGACTGGGTCGTGTCGCGGTCGTCGTAGGATCAGACCGGACTGTGATCCCTGCCCGGAATCCAGGAGCCGGGAGACAGGAGACAGAATCGGCCGGGCTCGTCTGATCGGCGGGCCTCCTTGTCGGCCCTGCTGGGCCGGCACTCACACTGCGCCGAACGTCGGAGACGATGAGAGACGGACGAGGCAGATCCAATCCCCAATCCCCGACACAAGGGTAACGGATGAGCCGCATGAGAGCCCCGCGGATGCGTCTGGACGTGGCGATGGTCGAACGGGGCCTGGCGTCGTCCCGCGAGCGGGCGCGCGCGATGATTCTCGCCGGGCGCGTCACCGTCGACGGCACGGCCGAGAGCAAGGCGGGCGCGCAGGTCAGGCCCGATTGCGAGATCGCCTGCGTCAGCCCCGACTGCCCGTGGGTGGGCCGGGGCGGCGTCAAACTCGCGCACGCGCTCGACGTGTTCGGCATCGACGTCACCGGGCGCGAGGCCCTCGACATCGGTGCCTCGACCGGCGGGTTCACCGACGTGCTGCTCCAGCGCGGCGCGGCGCGCGTCGTGGCGCTGGACGTCGGCCACGGTCAACTCGACTGGACGCTCCGCGAGGATCCCCGCGTCGTCGTGCTCGAGCGGCGCAACGCACGTGAACTCGTGCTTGACTGGCTGCCCGCCCGGCCCGCGATCGTCACCATCGACGTGTCGTTCATCTCGCTGCGGCTGATTCTGCC
This sequence comes from uncultured Vicinamibacterales bacterium, assembly GCA_964481395.1. Taxonomy (GTDB): domain Bacteria; phylum Acidobacteriota; class Vicinamibacteria; order Vicinamibacterales; family JAKQTR01; genus JBFMFH01. Next base: position 8,256 of record CAYZYG010000098.1, on the reverse strand, counting down.
GGCGCTGCCCGACGTGCTGGATCGCGACGCCGATGTCGTGGCGCTGGTCAAGCCCCAGTTCGAGGCGGGGCGCGAGGAAGTGGGACGGGGCGGGCTCGTCCGGGATCCGATCGTACACGAGAGGGTCATCGAGCGTGTCACGGCCAGCGCGGAGGCTCTGGGCCTGCGCCGCGCCGGCCTCACGCCCTCACCAATCACCGGCGCGACGGGCAATCAGGAGTACCTGCTCCACCTCCGCGGCCACGCCTAGCCCCAACCTGTCGCCTGTCGCCCGTCGCCTGCTCTTCCCCGGTCGCCGGTCGCCTGTCGCCCGTCGCCTGCTCTTCCCCTGTCGCCGGTCGCCCGTCGCCTGTCGCCTGAATTCCCGGTAGAATTGCCGCCACGAGGAACCGCGTGTCCGAACTCCCAGACGCATCGCGTCCACCCATCACCCGCGTCGGCATCACCGCCAAGCCTGGCATGAGCGAAGCGGCCGCCGAAATCGGCGCCCTCATCTCGTGGCTCACCGGGCGCGGCGTCTCGCCGGTCATCGAAGAACGCACGGCCGCATTCGCGGGGCTGCCTCCAGGCCGCTACCCGACACGGGACGAGTTGCCCGCCCTCGTCGATCTCGTGGTGGTTCTGGGCGGAGACGGCTCGCTGCTGGGCATGGCGGACCGCATCGCCCAGGCGGGATACGACATCCCCATCCTGGGCGTGAACTTCGGCACGCTGGGATTCCTGACGGAAATCACGCTGCCGGAACTCCTGCCGGCGCTCGAGGCCACGCTGGACGGGCGTGCCACCATCGAGTCGCGCATGATGCTCGAAGCCAGCGTCGAACGCCAAGGCGAACGCATCTCCGAGCGCCGAGTCCTCAACGACGTCGCCGTCACCGGCGGGTCGCTGTCCCGCATCGTCGAGTTCTGGGTCTGGGTCGGCGATGAATTCATCGCGCGCCTCAACGCGGACGGCGTCGTCGTCGCGACACCGACCGGATCGACCGCCTACAATCTCTCGGCGGGCGGCCCCATCGTCCACCCGGCCGTGAACGCGATCGTGCTCAACCCGATCGCGCCGCACACGCTGACGAACCGCCCGATCGTGATTCCGGCGGCAGCCGACATCCGCGTCCAGCCGCTCCTGAAGCGCGAGGGCGATGAAGCGTTCGTCACCTTCGACGGGCAGCGGGGCGAACGGCTCGAGAGCCGCGACGTCGTGCGGATCGTGCGCTCGTCCCACTCGATGCGTCTGGTCCGGGCATCCGGTATGAGCTACTACGAGGTCCTTCGGCAGAAGCTGCGGTGGACGGAGCGGTGACCCGGACGGGCGCCCGCCGCGGCGGAAGACCCTCAGCCGTGGGCTCGTGTGTGGGTCCAGACGTCTTGCCCCGCCGGAGGCGGGCCAAGCCCAACACTGGGACCTCGCGAGACGCAGTCTCGCGAGCGGTGGGCTGTCCGGTGACAGGACCCGCGAGGACAGGAGCACGGGTAAGCCCCGCGGCGATCAGCGCGGGCGTGACCTGCGGAAGTAGCGCACCTGCCATTCCTGCACGTTGCGGTTGTGCTCGGTCAACGTCCGGGCGAACGCGTGGGACCCGTCGTTGCGGCTGACGAAGTACAGGTAATCGACCTCCGCCGGCCTGACGGCCGCCTCGATCGACGCCCGGCCCGGCGACGCAATGGGACCGGGAGGCAGCCCCGCGTAGCGGTACGTGTTGTACGGCGAGTCGAAGGACAGGTCCTCGCGGGTGAGATTGCCCGTGTAGCGTCCCGCCCGCTCCAGCGCGTAGATGACTGTGGGATCGCACTGGAGTCCCATGCGCCGGTCGAGCCGGTTGTGATACACGGCCGACACGAGCGGCCGTTCGTCGCCGCGCGCGGTCTCCTTCTCGATCAGCGACGCGAGCGTCAGGGCCTGGCGCACCGTGAAGCCGGCCGCCGAGGCCTCACGCCGCAGCCTGTCGTCGAAGGCACGCCGGAAGTTCGCCACCATCCGCGCGACCAGATCGGCGGCATCCGCGTGCCGCGGCAGCAGGTACGTATCGGGAAACAGGTAGCCTTCGAGGTCCGTCGCGGCGGGATCGAGATCGGCCACCCGCGACGCATCGGCTGCGGCCGCGCGGAACGCCTCCTCGCTGCCCAGACCGGCCCGGGCGAAGACCCGGGCCATCTGTCTGATGGTCAGCCCCTCGGGAAAGGTGACGGGGCGCAGGAAGACGTCACCGCGGGCCAGTGTCGCCACGACCTGATCGGCTGTCATCGCGGCCGTGAAGCGGTACTCGCCGGCTTTGAGCCGCGTGGCCTGGCCGCTCCGCCAGAGAGCGATGCGCCAGAGCATCGGGTCCCTGACGACGCCCGCTCCGACCAACGCGTCGCCAATCCGGCGGGGACTGCTTCCCGGCGCGATGTCCACGAACTGCTCGTCGCCCGAGTACCCCCTGAAGGGCTGCTGGAGCGCCGTCCAGGTATCCCACGCGGCCCAGCCGCCGGCGGCCACGGCCAGGGCGACGATCAGCACGAGCAGCGTCCGCACGGCTACGGCGCCCCCGCTCCCGACTCGCCCGGCGGTCCGGCGGTGCCGGAGGGACGATTCGTGCCGTCCAGGTACTCCTGAAGGATGACCGCGGCGGCGGCCGCGTCGACCTTCGTCTTGCGGACCCGCCAGTCGCGTTCGCGCTCGGCGAGCAGCTGGTCGGCTTCGTGGCTCGTCAGCCGCTCGTCCTGGAGCACGACCCGGGCGGGCACCAGACCGGCAAGACAGGACGCGAAGATCTCGGCATCCCCCGTGAGCTCGTTCGCGGTTCCGTCGAGTCGTCGCGGCAGCCCGACGACAACGACGACGACGTCGCCGAGTTCGGTCGCCCACCGGCGGAGTTCTTCGGCAGCGCGGCGCGCGGCGGCGCGCGGATCACCGTCCCCCTTCAACACGGCCAGCGGTCGCGCGAGCGTGCCCGATGCATCGCTGATCGCCACACCGATCCGGCGGACGCCGTAGTCGATCCCTGCTGCCCGCATCTTCTCTGCAGCGTACTACAGGTCGGCACGCGGGCCTGTCGCGTGAACGGTCGCTCAAGGCCGCTCCCGGCCCGTACGGTATACTTCTGTCTTGTTCCCCGCATTCCCGTCCTCGAGTGCTCGCCCGTCCAGGTCGCCCCGGCGAAGCGTCGCCGCTGGCGTCCGGCACGGCGGGTCCGGGGCCTGAAGAGAGACCCGTGAAAGCTGTACTCGCATTCGCTCTTGTCGTCTCGCTGGCCGCCGGCTGGGTCGCGTGCGGCGGTTCGACGCCGCCCGAAAAGTTCACGCAGAAGGTCGTCATTCTCGGCTTCGACGGCATGGACCCGAACCTGACCGAACGCTGGATGCGCGAAGGTCGGCTGCCGAATTTCGCGCGCCTGGCCGAAGAAGGGGGCTTCTACCGCCTGGGGACGAGCCACTCGCCCGAGTCGCCCACCGCCTGGGCGTCGTTCGCCACCGGCATGAACGCGGGCAAGCACAACATCTTCGACTTCCTGGTCCGCGACACCCGGACGTACATGCCCGACCTGGGCATCGTGACGAAGACGCCACCTGAGTTCCTGTTCAACTACTTCCCGATCAAACGCCCGGCCATCCAGAGCCTGCGCGGGGGAACGTCGTTCTGGGTCACGGCCGGCCAGGCCGGCGTGCGGTCGAGCGTGCTGACGGTGCCGGTGACGTTTCCGCCGGAGGACGTCGCGAACGGCGAACTGCTGTCGGGGCTGCCGCTGCCGGACGTCCGGGGCACGATCGGGACCTTCTACTACTTCGCATCGGACCTGTCGCGCTACGAGGAAGGCAACACCGAAATGGGCGGCATCCTCAAGCGGCTCGTGTTCGAGAACGACGTCGCCACGACCGAGATCGTCGGGCCTCCCAATCCGGTGGTGAAGGCGCAGCAGCAGAAGATCCTCCAGAAAGGGACCGCGCTGTCCGACGCCGACAAGGCCGAGCTTGCCGACTTGGCGGCACGCGCCGACCTGCGCGCGCCGCTCACGATTCACTGGAACCGTCCGGAGAAGCGGGCCACGATCGAGGTCCAGGGCAAGACCGTGTCGCTCGAACAGGGCCAGTGGAGCAAGTGGATCGAGTTCGAGTTCCGCGTCAACGTCCTCGTCCGCATCCACGGCATGGCGCAGCTGTACCTGGTGAAGGCCGACCAGGATCTCCAGCTCTACGTCTCCCCAATCAACTGGCGCCCTGACAAGCCGCCCGTGCCGATGTCGGCCCCGGCCGACTTCTCGGCGCAGCTCACCGAGCGCCTCGGGTTCTTCCGCACGCTCGGCTGGGCCGAAGCCACATGGCCGCTGAACGAAGACCGCATCGACGAGCAGGCGTTCATGGACGACCTCTACCGGGCGTTCGACGATCGGGCGCAGGTGATGCTCAATCGGCTCGACGCCCGGCGCTGGGATCTGCTCATCGGCGTGAGCGAGGCCACCGATCGCGTCCAGCACATGTTCTGGCGGTTCCTCGACCGCGAGCACCCGATGTACGACGAGGCCGAGGCCGCCAGGTACGGCAACGCCATCGAGCGAGTCTACCGGCGGGCCGATCAGCTCGTCGCGGAGGTGCGCGAGCGCCTGGGCGACGACGTCCTGCTGATGGTGATGTCCGACCACGGGTTCCACTCGTTCCGGTACGCGGTCAACCTCAACACGTGGCTCGTCCAGGAGGGGTTCCTCGCGGTCAAGGGCGAGCGGACCGCCCAGAAGAGCATGAACGAGATGTTCCTGGGCACCGGCGAGTTCTGGGAGAACATCGACTGGTCGAGGTCGAAGGCGTACTCGCTCGGCCTCGGACAGGTCTACGTCAACCTCAAGGGCCGCGAGGGCGAGGGGATCGTCAGTCCGGGAGAGGAGTACCGCCAGGTCGTGGACGATCTGGCCGCCCGTCTGCGAACCCTGGCCGACCCGAACACGGGCCAGCTCATCGTCAGCAACGTCTACAAGCGTGACGAGATCTACAACGGCGAGTTCCTGCAGAACGCGCCCGACCTGCAGGTCGGCATGACGGACGGCTACCGGGTGTCCTGGCAGACCACGCTCGGGGGATCCCCTCCGGGCCTCATCTATCCGAACGAGCGCAAGTGGAGCGGCGATCACTGCGGCTTCGACTACCAGGGCATCCCCGGCATGCTGCTCGTGAACCGGCCCGTGACGGCATCGACGGTGGACATCACCGACATCGCCCCCACGGTGCTGAAGTACTTCGGCATCGCGATCCCGAAGGACATCGACGGCAAACCGCTCTTCTGAGAGGCTTGGCACGGACATGGCTCTCCCGCCCGGACCGTCGCGCGCCAGCCGACCGGTGTCACGGGCCGGCGTGGCGCTCCTGGCCTGTCTGGCGTGCCTGGCGGCCGTCCCCGGCCACGGACAGGAGTCCGATCCCGCCGAGCGCGCCGCGCAGCGCATCAGGGCCCTGCAGCGGGAAGCCGAGGATCTGGCGTCCCGCGAGCGCACGCTCCTCGACGAACTGCGGGCCATCGAGGTCCAGCGGGAGATCGAGGTCGGCCGGCTGCGTGAAGCGGAGCGGCAGCTTGCCGGCATCGAAGCGGATCTCGCGGCCACCACGGAACGCATCCACGCGCTCGAGTCCTCGGCGGCCGCCCAGCGCCCCGATCTCGCCGCGCGCATCGTCGACCTCTACAAGCTGCGCAACGGGGGATACCTGCGGCTGCTGCTGAGCGTGAGCAGCGTGCAGGAGATGGGGCGCGCCTACCGCTTCGCGTCAGCCATGCAGCATCTCGACGGCCGGAGGCTGGAGGAGTACCGGCGGACCGTGGCGGATCTGCGCCGGTCCGCGGACGCGCTGCGGGAACGCCAGGTCCAGATGAGCGGCCTCAAGGCCGATGCCTCACGCGCGGCGGCCGCCGCCGCCGCTGCCGCCGCCGCACGCAGCGCGCTGGTCGATCGGATCGATGCGCGCCGGGACCTGAACGCCCGTCTGATCGGCGAACTGCAGGTCGCCCGGGACCGGCTGCAGACCGAGTTGGAGCGTCTGGGTCACGAGCCGTCGTCGCCGGGCGCCGCCGTGCTGCCGATCGGCCCGTTTCAAGGGGCCCTCGACTGGCCGGTCACCGGCCGCCTGCTCTCGGCCTTCGGGCGATCCCGCGATCCCCGCGCGCGGGTGTCCGTGCTCAACAACGGCATTCAGGTGGGTGCGCCTGCTGGCTCGGTGGTCCGGGCCGTCCACGACGGCGTCGTGTCGTTCGCCGCGCCCTTTGCCGGGTTCGGCAATCTGGTGATCGTGGATCACGGCGGGCTGGCCTACTCCCTCTACGGCCAGCTCGGCGAGATCGGCGTCGAGCAGGGCCGGGGCGTCGCGAAAGGCACGCCGATCGGCACGGTCGGCACCTCCGTGGACGGCACGTCCGCGCTGTACTTCGAAATGCGGATCGACGCCGCGCCGGTGGATCCCCTACAATGGCTGAAGACCCCCCCGGGTTCCCCATCGCCATGATGCCACGCACGCGATACGCCGTCGTCCTCCTGTCCGCGCCCGTTCTCGCCTTCATCATCGTCGGGACGCTGCTCGGACGCGGGTCCTCGGCGTCGGACATGTATCCGCACCTCCGGGTCTTCGACGACGTGTTCAACCTGACCACGAATGCGTACGTCGAGGAGGTGGATGTCAACCGCCTGATGCATGGCGCGATGAACGGGCTGGCTGACGCCCTCGACGCCGACAGCGCCTACCTGTCTCCGGAACAGGCGAAGATGGCGTCCGCCGGCACCCCGCTCCCCGAAGGGGACATCGGCATCGACCTGACGCGCCAGTACTACTTGCGCGTGGTGGCGACCCGGGACGGGTCCCCGGCGGCCCGGGCCGGGCTTCGGACCGGCGACTATCTGCGCGGCATCGACCAGCAGCCGACCCGGGACATGTCCGTCTGGGAGGGTCTGCGGCGGCTGCGCGGAGAGCCCGGAACGACCGTCTCGCTGACCGTCATCCGCGGCAACGCGGCCGAACCCCACGTCGTCGAGGTGACGCGGGAAGCGCTGGCGCCGCTGGCGCCGGCGGGACGCCTCGCCGCCGACGGCATCGGGTACGTTCGCGTGCCGGAGATGAACGAGCAGGCCCGACAGGCGATTCGTGGGGAGGTGGAGCGGCTGCAGGCAGCCGGCGCCCGGAGTCTCGTGCTCGATCTGCGCGGCTGCGCGCGCGGTCCGCTCGAATCCGGCGTGGACGCGGCCCGTCTGTTCGTCGCCAGCGGCACGCTCGGCCTGTTCGAGGCCCGTGGCGCGGAGCGCCGGACGATCGCGGCCGACCCCGGTGACGGGGCGCTCACGCTGCCGCTCGCGGTCCTCGTGGATGCCGGCACCTCCGGCGCGGCGGAGCTGCTGGCCTCGGCCCTGTCCGCGAACGCGCGCGCCGAACTCATCGGCGAGCGGACGCTCGGCCGTGCGGCGACGCAGCGTCTGCTGCCGCTGCCCGACGGCGGTGCGCTCTGGCTGTCCTCCGCCTGGTATCTGACGCCGGGCGGCGATCCGATTCACGAGCGGGGCATCGCGCCGGCCGTTGCGGTGCCGCAGCCGGACGTCGAGTTCGGCGCCGCGTCACCGGCCGGGGATGCCACCCTCGACAGAGCCATCGAACGGCTCCGCGCGCGAACGGCCGCGCAGGCGTCGTAGACGTCCTGCTGCAGGATTTCACCTTGACACTTCCCTTGCGCTCACGTATAACCCGCGACGGCGGACTGTTCGGTACGCGTTCGCTGCGCAGTTCCTGGAGGAGGACTCGATGAACAAGCAGGATGTAATCGCCAAGCTCGTCAAGGACACCGGATCGACCAAGGTGGCCGCGGGGGCAGCGCTCGACTCGCTGCTCGACACCATCACGAAGGCGCTCAAGAAGGGCGACAGCGTGGCCTTCGTCGGCTTCGGCACGTTCAAGACGAGCGTCCGGAAGGCCAGGACGGCACGCAACCCGCGCACCGGCGCCGCCATCAAGATCGCGAAGCGCCGCGTGCCTCGGTTCGTCGCGGGCAAGGCGCTCAAGGACGCCGTCAAGTAGGCGCCGGCCGCCGGGGCCAGTCCCCGCACGCGAATGCCGGGCCCGGCGCGGCCGACATGCCACCCGCCGGGCCCCCATCCGTCCGCCCTTGTGTTCCCCCGCCGCGTTGACTCTCCTCGAACGCCACTGCTATACTTACAGGTCCGGTAAGCCTTGTCTGTTCGGGGTTTAGGCGCGTAGCTCAGATGGTTAGAGCGCCTGCTTGACACGCAGGAGGTCGGCAGTTCGAGTCTGCCCGTGC
>CAYZYG010000097.1:12858-19006 GCA_964481395.1 uncultured Vicinamibacterales bacterium | reverse complement strand
GCGGTAGGCGCGGGCGGCGCCGCCGGTTTCACCGCCAGCGGGGGCTGCATGAGACGCGGCGTCGGACGGGCGGCCGTAGCCACGTTGGCCGAAAGCAGTTCCCGCACCCGCGTGATCACCATCTGCGGCTCGAAGGGCTTCGCGAGGACGCCGTCGCACCCGACACGAACCGCCCGGCCCTCGTCAACCGGCTCGAAAGCGCCTGTCAGCAGCAGGACCGGAATGTGCGAGAAGCGCGGATGCTGCTTGACGAACTCCGCCACCTCGTAGCCGTCCTTCTCCGGCATGCCGACGTCCGCGAGGACGATGTCGGGCGGGTCCGCCTCGATGCGCTCGATGGCTTGCTTCCCGTCGCCGACGGCGGTGACCGACACGTCCTCGTCGGCGAAGGTCAACTCGATGACCCGCTGGATCGTGACGCTGTCGTCGGCGAGCAAGAGCTTGTGCGGCATGGTTCCAAATACCTGATTCAGAACGACTTACAAGACCCCGGCGCCGGTCTGGCGCCGGGACGGACGCCGAAGTCCCGTAGCCACAAGGGGTTATCGGTGCCTTCCGGAGGCGGGATTAGACAGACCGCCGCCGGCTCACACCGCCCCGGTCCGTGCCCGGACGTTCGCGGAGATGAACTCGACGATCTCCTGCATCGGCGTGCCGGGACGGAATACGCCTTTGATCCCGATCGCCGCGAGTGGGGCAAGGTCCTGGTCGGGGATGATCCCGCCGACCACGACGAGCACGTCGTCGAGGCCCTGGTCCTTCAGGAGCTTCACGACCTCCGGGCAGATGTGGTTGTGGGCGCCCGACAGGATCGACAGGCCGATGACATCCGCGTCCTCCTGAAGCGCGGCGCTGACGATCTGGGCTGGCGTTTGGCGAAGGCCCGTGTAGATGACCTCCATCCCGGCGTCCCGGAGGGCCCGAGCGATGACCTTCGCCCCCCGATCATGCCCGTCGAGCCCCGGCTTCGCAATCACCACTCGTATCTTCGCCATACATCCTTCCCCTGATCCCTGATCCCTGATCCCCGCTCTTCCCTGTCGCCTGTCGCCGGTCGCCGGTCGCCGAGTTCTCCCCTGTCGCCTACCGCCTGACGCCTGATCCCTAGATGAAGGGTTCTTCCTCGTACTCCCCCCACACGTCGCGGAGCGCGTCGCACATCTCGCCGACCGTGGCGTACGCCCGCGCGCACTCGACGAGGGGCACCATCGTGTTGGCGCGGCCCTCCGCGGCGCGTCTGAGCGCATCGAGGGCCTGGCTCACTCGCGCGCCGCTCCTGTCGCGCTTGAGCTGGCGGAGCTTGGCGATCTGCCGATCGGCCGCGGCCTCGTCGATGTAGAGGATCGGCACCGGGTTCGGCTCGTCCACGACGTAATCGTTGACGCCGACGATGATCTTCTCCCGGCGCTCGACGGCCTGCTGAAAGCGATAGGCGCTCTCGGCGATTTCGCGCTGCGGGAAGCCCGCCTCGACCGCCTTCACCATGCCGCCCATCCGGTCGATCGTGTCGAAGTACGCGCGCGCGCCGTCCTCCAGGTCCGTGGTGAGGCGCTCGACGAAGTAGGCCCCGCCGAGCGGATCGACGAGGTGTGTCACGCCGCTCTCGTGGGCGATGATCTGCTGCGTGCGCAGGGCGAGCGTGGCCGCCTCGGCCGTGGGGAGCGCCAGGGCTTCGTCGAGCGAGTTCGTGTGCAGCGACTGGGTGCCGCCGAGCACGGCGGACAGGGCCTGGAGCGCCGTGCGCACAACGTTGTTGTACGGCTGCTGCGCGGTCAGCGAGACGCCCGCCGTCTGCGTGTGGAAACGCAGCTTCCAGGAACGCTCGTCCCGGGCCCCGAATTCGTCGCGCATGACGCGGGCCCAGATCCGCCGCGCCGCGCGGTACTTGGCAAGCTCCTCGAAGAAGTCGCTGTGCGCGTTGAAGAAGAAGGAGATGCGCGGCACGAAGTCATCGACATCGAGGCCGGCATCGACCCCGTAGCGGACGTACTCGATGCCGTCGCGCAGCGTGAAGGCCAGTTCCTGGAGCGCGGTCGCCCCGGCCTCGCGGATGTGGTACCCACTCACCGAGATCGTGTTCCACCTCGGGACCCGCTCCGCGCAGAAGCCGAAGACGTCGGTAATCAGCCGCATCGAGGGCTCCGGCGGATAGATGTACTCCTTCTGGGCGATGAACTCCTTCAGGATGTCGTTCTGGATCGTGCCCGAGATCCGGGCCCAGTCCGCCCCTTGCTGCTCGGCCACGACGAGGTACATCGCGAAGAGCATCGACGCCGGCGAATTGATGGTCATCGACGTCGTGATGTCGGCGAGCGAGATGCCCTCGAACAGCACCTCCATGTCCGCCAGCGACGCGACGCTCACGCCGCACTTGCCGACTTCACCAAGCGACAGGTCGTGATCCGGATCACGTCCCATGAGCGTCGGCAGGTCGAACGCCACGCTGAGGCCCGTCCCGCCGGCTGCGAGCAGGTGCTTGTAGCGGGCGTTGGTCTCCTCGGGCGTGCCGAAGCCCGAGAACTGCCGCATCGTCCACAGCCGCCCGCGATACCCGGTCGGATGGATCCCCCGCGTGTAGGGAAACTGCCCCGGGTCGTTCACGTCGCGTCCGTAGTCGATCCCGGCCACGTCCTCGGCCGTGTACAGCCGTTCGATGGGACGTCCGGAAATCGTGGTGAACGCCGTGGCACGTTCCGGACCCTTCTTGAGGGCCGGCTCGAGGATCTCGCGCTCCCAGCGCTCCCGATCCTGGCCGGCGGATGACGTCACGCTGCTCATGGCCAACAGTTTACATCGGGGACGGCAGTTGGACGCCGTCGTGCTGGTCCCAGGATTTCGCGTCGGGAGCTGGGGTTGGGACCAGCGGTGTCCCGGCGCGGTCGGCGACCGCGCCCTACCGGTTCGGGTTCGGTCGGGCCGGCTCAGCCTGCCGCAACGGCGACCGAAGCGCGAGGCCGGGCCGAGCGGGCCGATCGCGAACCGGGTGGATCGCCCCCTGGTCCAATCCAGCCGCAGGCTGCGGCCCCGTTCATCCGGCAACTTGACGAGGTGCGAAGCGACCAAGTACGCTGGCGCGGGTCGGTCGCGTATGCCCAACGGCCGCGTCGCTCGGGGTCCGACCGGTCCCACCCGCCTGGAGATGGCCTTCGGTGAGCAACACGGCTTCCGGTATTCCCCGCGGTCCCGACCTCCCCGGACACGGCTCAACCTTCGCCGCGATGCTCGAGGAGTTCAATGCGGCCGCGCGGCTGCTGGACCTGGAGCCCGGCCTCTGGAAGGTGCTCACCACGCCGAAGCGGCAGATTGCGGTGTCGTGCCCGGTCCAGATGGACAACGGCGACATCGAGGTCTTCACGGGCTACCGGGTCCAGTACAACATCGCGCTGGGACCGGCGAAGGGCGGCATCCGGTTCCATCCCGACGTCACGCTCGACGAGATCACGGCGCAGGCCGCCTGGATGACGTGGAAGTGCGCCGTCGCCCAGCTTCCATTCGGCGGCGGCAAAGGCGGCATCGTCTGCGATCCGACCCGCATGTCGCGCCGCGAACTCGAGGCGGTGACGCGCCGCTACGTCGCCGAACTGATCGACGCCCTCGGCCCTGACAAGGACATCCCCGCGCCGGACGTGAACACCAACGAGCAGATCATGGCGTGGGTGATGGACACCTACAGCATGCACGTGGGCGCGACGACGACGGCGGTCGTAACCGGCAAGCCTGTAATCCTCGGCGGATCCGCCGGCCGCCGCGAGGCGACCGGGCGCGGGGTCGTCATCGTCGCCCGGGAGGCGGCGCGCCACCTCGGCTTCGGCTTGAAAGGCGCGCGGGTGGCGATTCAGGGATTCGGCAACGTGGGGTCCGTCACGGCGCGCCTGCTCGCCGGCGAGGGCGCGACCGTCGTCGCAGTCACCGACTGGCGCGGGGGCGTCTACGACGAGCGCGGCGTGGACATCGACGGCCTCGCCGACCACGTTCGCCAGTACAAGACCGTAGACGGCTTCCCGTCGGGGCGCCCGCTCACGAACGACGACCTGTTCCGGCTGGACGTGGACGTCCTGGTTCCGGCGGCCCTCGAAAACCAGATTACCCTGCGGAACGCCGGCGACGTGCGCGCGCGGCTCATCGTCGAGGGAGCCAACGGGCCGACGACGCCGGACGCCCACCGCCTGCTGCACGAGCGGGGCGTGTTCGTGGTGCCGGACATCCTGGCGAACGCCGGAGGCGTCACCGCATCGTATTTTGAATGGGTGCAGGATCGGCACGGCTACTTTTGGCCCGAGCAGGAAGTGAACGACCGGCTGGTGGCCAAGATGACGGCGGCCTTCGAGCTGGTGCTCCGCACCGCCCTGAAGTACCGTGTCGACATGAGAACGGCCGCGTACATCGTCGCCATCGATCGGGTGGCGACCGTGACGCGGATGCGCGGCATGTACGCCTGAGCGGCCGTGATTACGGACCGCCCGCTCCCGGGACGCTGCCGTGCAGCAACGACAACTCCAGCCCCCGACGGGCTCGACCGGCCGGGTGTCCGGACCGGGAGGGCGAAGGAGGTGCCAGGCAGCGAATCCGACAGTTCTGTTCGCGTTCTGTCGTCATCATTCTAAGGTTCGTGCAAGTCCGTTTGTGGCGCCAGCGGCGCCAAGGAGAGACCAGCCGTGTCCAAGCCGTTCAACCCGTTTGAGATGGCCCAAACCCAGTTCGACAAGGTCGCCGACATCCTCGATCTCGACAGCGGCACGCGAGAGCTGCTGCGGTGGCCCATGCGCGAGTACCACTTCTCCATCCCGGTCCGCATGGATGACGGGACGGTCAAGGTGTTCCGCGGCTTCCGCGTCCAGCACAACGACGCGCGGGGCCCCAACAAAGGCGGGATCCGCTTCCACCCCCATGAGACGCCCGACACCGTCCGCGCGCTCGCGCTGTGGATGACCTGGAAGTGCGCGGTGGTCGACATCCCGCTCGGCGGCGGCAAGGGCGGCGTCATCTGCGACCCGCACCACCTGAGCCAGCGGGAGCAGGAAGGCATCTGCCGCGGCTGGGTCCGCCAGCTCGCGAAGAACGTCGGCTACCTGCAGGACGTCCCCGCCCCGGACGTGATGACCAACCCGCAGCACATGCTGTGGATGATGGACGAGATCGAAGCCATCCACGGCCACAAGGAACCGGGCTTCATCACCGGCAAGCCCGTCGGCATGGGCGGCTCGCTCGGCCGGACCGAGGCCACCGGCTACGGGGTCGTCTACACCATCCGCGAGGCCCTCAAGCTCCTCGGCCATCCCATCGACACGATGACGGCGTCGGTGCAGGGATTCGGCAACGTGGCGCAGTTCGCCGTGAAGCTCTTCACCGAGTACGGCGGCAAGGTGATCAGCGTGTCCTGCTGGGACAACGCCGACCAGAAGACCTACACGTTCCGCAAGACGTCCGGCGTGACCTACGAAGAGCTCATCGGCATCACCGACAAGTTCGGGACCGTGGACAAGACCAAGGCGAAGTCGCTCGGGTACGAGATTCTGCCCGGGGACGCCTGGATCGAGCAGGACGTCGACGTCCTGATTCCGGCCGCCATCGAAAACCAGGTCACCGGCGACAACGTCAACCGGATCGCCAAGCGCGTGAAGCTCGTCGCCGAGGGCGCGAACGGTCCGACGACGCCGGAGGCTGACAAGGTCCTGCAGGAGCGGGGCATCTTCGTGATCCCGGACTTCCTGTGCAACGCCGGCGGCGTCAGCTGCAGCTACTTCGAGCAGGTCCAGGGCAACATGAACTTCTACTGGCCCAAGGACGAGGTGTTGTCGAAGCTCGACACCCTGATGACCGGCGCCTTCCACGGCGTGGCCGATCTGGCGAAAACGAAGAAGCTGTACACCCGCGACGCGGCCTATGTCATCGCCATCAATCGCGTGGCGAGCGCCTGCCGTCAGCGCGGCTGGGTGTAGGAACAGGGACTAGGCGACAGGCGATAGGCGATAGGGAAGAACGGGGATCAGGGACCAGGGACCAGGGATCAGGGGTCAGGGACCTGTCCGCGTCACACGGGGCCGGGGAGCCACATGGTTTCCCGGCCCCGTTCTCTTCTCCTGACTCCTGCCCCCGGTCGCCGGTCGCCGAGTTCTCCCCTGCCGCCTGTCGCCGGTCGCCGGTCGCC
>CAYZYG010000097.1:6363-12758 GCA_964481395.1 uncultured Vicinamibacterales bacterium | reverse complement strand
CCGGTCGCCGGTCGCCGAGTTCTCCCCTGCCGCCTGTCGCCGGTCGCCGGTCGCCTGTATGCTGTCTGAATGGCACCAACCGACCCCGTCTCCTCTGTGGATCGCCTGCGCGAACGAGCGAAGGAGCTCTACTGCCTATATCAGGTCATCGATCTCACGCGCGATCCCGAGACCGAGCCCGCCGACGTCTGCCGAGCGTTGACCACCGTCCTACCTTCCGGCTGGGCCCATCCGGAGGCCTGCTTCGTCAAGATCACGCTTGAGAGCCAGGTCTTCGAGCCGCCGCTCGCCACCGAAACGCCCTGGGTCCAGCGCGCCCCGCTCGCCGTGATGGGCAAACCGGTGGGCGCGATCGAGGTCTTCTACACCCGCGCCTTCCCCGACGTGGACGAGGGCCCGTTCCTCAAGGAGGAGCGCCGGCTGCTGGAAGCGGTCGCGGACCTGGTCGGCGAGTACCTCACGCTGCGCCGCCTGCGGAGCATGCTCAGGCACTGGCACGTGTCGCTGGAGCAGCTGCCCGCGGAGGACCGCCGGCAGTGGCGGGTCATCGTGGAGTTCCTCCGGCGCACCGACCCGCACCTGCTCACCCGCATCTCCCGCCGGATGATCAACTACCTGATCTGGCACGGCGTGGAGGAGGCCCAGAACCTGCTCGAGCGCGTCGGCGCCCACCAGCGCGCCCGAGAGGCGTCCGACGAGAATAGCCCCATCGAACGGGCGAGCCTCGACGAAATCATGCGGATGACCAATGCGGCCTTCCGTATCGCCGCCGACACCCTGTCGGAGGACGACATCGTCCACCTGATCGACCAGTGGGTGAAGGACGACAAGGCCGGCTTCCTCGTCGAGGCCGTCGAGAACCAGCGGACCACGCTCAGCGACATCGCCGAGGCCCTGGAACGCTTCGAACAGATGCGGGTCCAGGATCGTGAACTGTCGCGTTCGGTCCAGCTCGGACTCCGGGTGTCGCTGGTCAGACGCTTCCTGACCGACGAGATCGACTACATCAACCGGGCGAAGCACTTCCTGCAGGTTCACGACTTCTGCGACATCGTCCAGCGCGTGATTTCCCCGGCCGGCAGCCGCGGCAAGCTCGGCGGCAAGAGCTCAGGCCTGCTGCTCGCCTACCACGTCGTCCGACGCAGCGAGGAGTACTCCGACGCGCTCGGGGCGATCCGCATCCCCAAGACGTGGTACCTGACGTCGGATGGCCTGCTCGCGTTCCTCGACCACAACCACCTGCAGGACATCCACAACCGCAAGTACCTGGAAGTCGAACAGGTCCGCCGGGAGTACCCTCACATCGTCCAGGCCTTCAAGAACTCGACCTTCCCGAACGAGGTCGTCAAGGGGCTGGGCGCCGCGCTAGACGACCTGGGAGACCGCCCCCTGGTCGTGCGAAGTTCGAGCCTGCTCGAGGACCGCATCGGATCGGCCTTCTCCGGGAAGTACAAGAGCCTCTTCCTGGCGAACCGGGGCACGAAACGGGAGCGTCTGCTGGCGCTCATCGACGCGATTGCCGAGGTCTACGCCTCGATCTTCAGCCCCGATCCGATCGAGTACCGGGCCGAGCGGGGCCTGCTCGATCTGCACGAGGAGATGGGCATCATGATCCAGGAGGTGGTGGGCGCCCAGCTCGGGCACTACTTCCTGCCGGCGTTCGCGGGCGTCGCGTTCAGCACGAACGAGTTCCGCTGGTCGCCGCGCCTCAAGCGCGAAGACGGCCTGCTCCGCCTCGTGCCGGGCCTCGGCACCCGTGCCGTCGACCGCGTGGCCGACGACTACCCCGTTCTGCTGTCGCCGGGACAGCCCGGCCTGCGGGCCAACGTCACGCCCTACGAAGTGCTCCGCTACTCGCCCAGGCGGGTGGACGTTATCAACCTCGACGCCAACCGCTTCGCGACCGTGCTCGTCGACGACCTGCTGCGCAGCTACGGATCACAGTACCCGCTCTTCCGGCGCGTGTTCTCCGCCTGCGACCGCGACGGCGTGCGGTCCGTCGGCGGTCTCGACTGGGACGGTTCGACCGACAACCTCGTGGTCACCTTCGAGGGCCTCGCGACGTCGACGCCGTTTCTCGGCCAGATGCGCGCCCTGCTCCGCCTGCTGCGCGAACGGATCGGCGTGCCCGTGGACATCGAATTCGCCCACGACGGAACCGACTTCTACCTCCTGCAGTGCCGCCCGCAGAGCGCGCTGGAGGACGCCGCCCCGGCCGTCATCCCCCGCGACATTCCCCAGGAGCGAATCCTCTTCACGGCGCGGAAGTACGTCTCAAACGGGCGATTCCCGGACATTACGCACCTGGTCTACGTGGACGGAGAACGCTACGGACGGCTGGGCCACCTCGAATCGCTGCGCGACGTCGGCCGGGCCGTGGGCCGGCTGAACAAGCTGCTGCCGAAGCGCCAGTTCGTGCTCATCGGCCCCGGCCGCTGGGGCAGCCGGGGCGACATCAAACTCGGCGTGAGCGTCACCTATGCGGACATCAGCAACACG
The DNA here is from genome assembly GCA_964481395.1 of uncultured Vicinamibacterales bacterium. Taxonomy (GTDB): domain Bacteria; phylum Acidobacteriota; class Vicinamibacteria; order Vicinamibacterales; family JAKQTR01; genus JBFMFH01. The sequence goes on along the minus strand of CAYZYG010000097.1, from coordinate 10,259 downwards.
TCGCTGCTGATGGAGGTCGCGGAACGCAAAGGCGCGTACACGCCCGAACTGTCCTTCGGCACCCACTTCTTCCAGGATCTGGTCGAATCGGGAATCCGGTACCTGCCGATCTACCCGGACGACGCGGGCATTGTGTTCAACCGGGAGTTCTTCAGGACCGCGCCGAACCAGCTGTCCGCACTCCTGCCGGAATTCGGGGCGCTGGCGGATACCATCCGCGTCATTGACGTGCCGGCCGCCGCCGGGGGCCAGATCGTGAAGGTCCTGGCCAACGCGGATCTGGACGAAGCCATCGGCTTTCTCGCCGCGCCCGGAACGTAGGACAGGGGCCGGGGATCGGGGGCCGGGGACCAGTTGGGAATGCTCCCAGCCCCATGCGTGATGTCCGATGGACGTCCCCGGGAACCCAGAATCACGGCTGAGGGGCGCCGCAGCGTGCGGCCGGTGTCGAGGGGCGATCAGCCTCAACTGATCCCCGATCCCCGGTCCCTGGCCCCTGTTCTCAGCTCGTGATCCGCACCCCGATCAGTTCCGTGGCTTCGCCGCTCTCGCCCTTCGCCTTGATCTCGATGATGTACTCGCCTGTCGCGAAGCCGGCGAGCGGCAGATCGATCTCGCAGAGAGCCGAGCCATCGGCCGGTGGCGTGAAGGGCGCGTCGGCCATCTTCGTCCCGAGCCGATTCAGCAGGCTGACGGCGACCGCCGGGGTCGCGCCGCCCGGCCCGTACACCTCGAAGCGGATCAGGAGACGGTCCGTTCGGCGGAACGAACGCAGGGCCGTCGGCGTCGGGTTCGGGTCGCGCCGCAGCGCCTGGTACTCTCTGGCGGTTCTGGCGCGGAACACCGATGGCGTGCCGAGCGACACGCGCGGTTCGGTCAGGTCGGGAACGGTGAGTTCCTGGACGACCGAGTCGATGACCTGTCCCTTCGTGTTCCGGACGGCCAATCGGAATTGCACGCGCCCCGGCGCGGCGTCGAACGAGAGGCTCGTGGGCAGGCGCTGCGCCGGATCCGCGGGTGCCTCAGGAACGTCGCCGCGGAAGTAGGTCTCGCCGCCCGCGCCGGATGCGATGACCTGAACCTGCACGGGTTCGTCGCGCTTCACCCCAAGCGTCGGCGGCACCGGCTCCCACACAAAGGTGACGCGCGTCCGCCCGTCCTCGCCACGGCCCGTCCCGAACCAGGTGGAAATGACCGAGTCTCGCGGGCCGGCTTCGACGGCCCCGAGCGCACGCTCGACCTCGGCCGGCGGGGTCGCCTTGGGCGGCGCCGCGGCAGCCGCGGCCTCCGCCGGCGTTGCGGCCCAGTATCCCTTCCGCGAGCGGACCTGGAGGTTGGCACGTTTCAGCTTGACCTCGATCTTGTGGAACTTGCCGTCGGTGGGCGCCGACGAACTGTAGCCGACGAGGTAGTACGAACTGGTGTCCCTGATGATCTGCTTCAGACCTCGTTCCAGGTCGTTCTGGTTGACGATCGCCCGACCGTCGGTCTGGTCGGCGAGCACGCGCAGGGTGTCCATGCTCTGGCGCAGCGTCGCCGAATCGATCTGGGTGCCGATGTTCTCGCTGATATCGAATTCCGACGGGGCGAGCCCCCGCGGGTCGAGGGCGTAGATCGCCGTGTTGTTGCGGTTAGCCGCGTCGAACACCTCCCGCAGCCGGTTCTGCAGTTCCGCCTCGGCGAAGAAGCGATTGCGATCCTCCGTCGGGTTGTTCTCGCCCGCGAACGGGTTGTTCCGGACGGGATTCCCGAGCCCCGGGAACTGGGCGCTCGGGTCGCGCATCTGCGGCGGCAGGAGGGCCGTGAACCCCTCGCTCACGAAGACGACGGCCTTGCGCCCCTCGCGCATCGCGCCCAGCTTCACCGACAGGCCCTCGAGCGCCGACATGGTCACCTGGTTCCGAACCGTCTCGACGGCCTGCGCGGGGTACATCGCGTACTGCTCTTCGAACGCATTCTTCGGCTGGTAGTTGTACTTGCGGCCCTCGAAGCGGCGGATGGCCGAGATCACCGACTGATGGTCCCGCGTGAAGCCGAGGTCGGCTACGGGCGTCAGGGGATACATCACCGCCACCATGTCCAGCGGGCCCAACTGGGTGGCGACCCACTGGCTCAGCGGCTCCCGCACGCGCATGCTGCTGCCGAGCCGGACGTGGTAGTCGTCCAGGAAGATCACGAACAGGCGCACGTCGTCCCGGGCAGCCTCCGATTCCTGGTCGTACCGCGAGCGGATCGCCTTGACCGCGTCCCCGCCCGGCTTCGGATTCCCATCGGCCATGACCAGCCGGAACAGTTCGATCTTCTGGGGCTTGCCGTCCTCGATGATCTCGAAGTCGCCCTCGGCCAGGTCCGCGACGGGGTTCCCATCCTTGTCGGTGACGATGATGTCGACGCGGACGAAGTTCACGCCGGCCCGGAAAACGGGCGGCTGCTGGGGATCCTGGGCGCCCGCCGGCGGCGTGGCCTGCTGTGCGGCCGCGGCCGCACGTCCCCCCGGACCCGGGTAGGCAGCCGAGAGCGCCAGACCCGTCAGGACGATGGCCGCAAGGCGGGAACAGGTCCTCATTGAACGATGATAACATTGACGCCTTTGATAAGGAGTTACGCGTGGCCCACGACATCATGCCTGCACTCACATCCTTGTCCGAAGACGAAACGCTCCTGCGGGACAGCGTGACCGAGTTCGCGGAGGGCCAGATCCGGCCCGCGGTCCGCGACATGGAGGAGCACGCGAAGATCCCGCGGGCCCTCATCGACCAGCTCTTCGAGCTGGGCGTGATGGCGGTGGAGATCCCGGAGCAGTACGGCGGCGCCGGCGGCACGTTCTTTCACTCCGTCCTGGTGGTCGAGGCGCTCTCCCGCGTGGACCCGTCCGTGGGCGTCATGGTGGACGTCCAGAACACGCTCGTGATCAATGCGATCATGCGCTGGGGATCGGACGAGCTAAAGGGCCGGTATCTGCCGGGCCTCGCCAGCAAGGCGGTCGGCGCGTACGCCCTGTCGGAGGCCGGGGCCGGCAGTGACGCGTTCGCCCTGGCGGCCCGGGCCGTGGTGGACGGCGATCACTACGTCCTGAATGGCCGGAAGCTCTGGATCACGAACGGGAACGAGGCCGACGTCTTCATCGTTTTCGCCAACGTGAACCCGCAGGCCGGGTACCGGGGCATCACCGCGTTCATGGTCGAGCGTGGGATGCCCGGCTTCACGGTGGGCAAGAAGGAGGACAAGCTCGGCATCCGCGCCAGCAGCACATGCGAGCTGATCCTCGAGGACTGCCGGGTCCCGGCCGCGAACATCCTGGGCGAACTCGGCAGAGGCTACAAAGTGGCCATCGAGACGCTCAACGAAGGGCGCATCGGCATCGGCGCCCAGATGATCGGCCTGGCCGCCGGGGCCCTGGCGCACACCATCGCGTACGTCAAGGAGCGCAAGCAGTTCGGCAAGGCTATCGCCGAGTTCCAGCTCGTCCAGGCCCAGATCGCCCGGGCCGCGTCCGAGATCGAGGCGGCACGTCTGATGGTCTACAACGCGGCGCGCCTGCGTGACGGCGGCAAGCCGTTCGTGACCGAGGCGGCCATGTGCAAGCTCGTCAGCTCGGAAGTCGCGGAGCGGGTCACATCGACCTGCGTCAACCTGTACGGCGGCTACGGCTACGTGAAGGACTACCCCGTCGAGAAGTTCTGGCGTGACTGCAAGATCGGCCAGATCTACGAGGGCACGTCGAACATGCAGTTGCTGACCATTGCGAAGCAGGTCATGGGCTAGGGATCAGGCGACAGGCGACGGGCGGCAGGGGAAGAACAGGGATCAGGCGACAGGCGACGGGCGACAGGGGAAGAACAGGGATCAGGCGACAGGCGACGGGCGGCAGGGGAAGAACAGGGATCAGGCGACAG
>CAYZYG010000097.1:0-6263 GCA_964481395.1 uncultured Vicinamibacterales bacterium | reverse complement strand
GCGACGGGCGACAGGGGAAGAGCGGGGATCCGGGACCCGGGACCCGGGACCAGGGACCAGGGATCAGGGTATGGCTGAGACGCTGACGCTTCGTGTGACGGGGATGACGTGCGGCGGGTGCGAGAACGCGGTGAGGCGCGCACTCGGGCGGCTGGACGGTGTCACCGAGGTGACCGCCTCGCACGTCGAGGAACGCGTCGGCGTCACCTTCGATCCGTCGAGGGTGACGCCCGACGCCATCAGGCAGAAGATCGCGGCCGCCGGATACACCGTCGCAGGCTGACGCGCTCCGGCGTCACTTTGCCGCCAGCGCACCGAAGAAAACGACCTCGCCCTTTGCCACCCGGGCCGCCCCCTCCGTCCGCCTGCTCGCCTCCTCAGAACCTCCAGCGGAGGTTGCTCACGACGGAGCGGCCGGCCTCAGGGTAGCCATCCGCCACCCAGCAGTGGGCGTCGAAGGCGTTCAGGACCCCGAGTTCCACGTCCACCTGCCTGACAATCGACCAGACGCCCTTCACGCCCACCGTGGCGAACGACGGCACGCTGAAGAGGGTGCCGCCCTCGTTCTGCGTGCGACGGCCCGCCTCGAGGTCCACGGCTGCCAGGAGGCGCAGCGACGGCAGGATCTCGGCCGTGGCCGACACGCGTCCCTTGTGGCGGGGCGCGTCGATGAGCGGCACGTCCGGATCGCTGAGATTCGTCCGATCCAGGAACGTGTACGTCGCGCCGAGATCGAAGCGGCGGACCGCCTGCGATCGCACGTCGAACTCGAAGCCGGCGTGCGAGGCTTCCCCGATGTTCCGCAACTGCGACAGGTTCGGCGCCAGCACGAACCGCTGGATCAGATCGTCGATCCGGCTGTAAAACGCGCTCGCGTGAAACGCGGTCATCGACCCGAGCGTGCCCTGGTACCCCGCTTCGAGTGTGAGGTTCCGCTCGGCCTTCAGGTCCGGATTCGGAACCGCCGTGCCGAACCGGTAGGAATAGCGGTCCTTCAGCGACGGCATGCGCGTCTTGCGGGCCAGGGTCACCCGCACCAGCCCCGTGGGAACCGAGTAGAAGAACCCGACCTGCGGGTTGACGCCGCTGGACCCGCCGCACGACTCCCCGCCGGCGCGGCAGTCCTCCAGCAGGTTGCGGATCGCGCCACCCTGGAAGTCCTGGGCGCGGGTCGTCACCTGACGGTCGATGCCAATCCCGGCGACCAGCGACGCCGCCGCGCCGAGGACGATGGTGTCCTCGACACCAGCCGACACGATGCGGCCGGCGAACTCCTTCACCGGTTCGCCGACGTTGCTGTCCTGATGCGTGTCGCGCTTGACGTGCCCGGCCGCGCGCAGCGTGTGCGCGCCGATGGACGCGCCCCACTCGACGGACGCTCCTGCCGCCGTGTCGTGATAGAGGCTCCTGAAGGACGAGGGCCGCGCCTGCGTCGTGTATGTCGCATCGTCGTAGCTGTGGAGCGCGTTGTCGTACGTGTCGTAGAACGCGCGGCCGCGCAGGTAGCTCGAGCCGCCGATCCGCGTGTTCGAGACGAAGTAGACGCTGTCCTTGTCCCAGTACGGCCAGCGCCAGTAGCGGATGCGCACGGCCAGGTCCGTGCCCGCGTACGGCGGATTGCCCTTCTCGCCCCGCTGGCCGGCGTAGGCGATCGCGTACTCGTGCCCGTCACGGGGAGTCCACCCCAGCGTCAGGCCGAACCGGCTGTCGCGCTTGTCGGCGTTCAGCCGGTCGCCCGGGTCCTGCGACGCGACTTCCGTGAACCCGCCGGGCAGCGGGAACGTGTCGGCGCTGAGATAGGAGGCGTTGCCCTGCAGGTACCAGGACGCCATCCTCGACCCCGCGTTGAGGTAGCTGTTCCAGAGGGGCCCCGAGACGAAGCCCGCCCCGGCCTGGCCTTCGAACCGTGCGGCCGGCCGCTTCGAGACGAGGTTGATCGCGCCGCCGAGCGTGTTCGCGCCATACAGCACGGAGGTGAAGCCCTTCGACACCCTCAGTTCGGCCAGGTCGAAGGTCGTGAACCGCTCGAGATCGACGTACCCGTCGTACGGCGTGTAGATGGGAATGCCGTCGATGAACAGCGGCACCTGGCGCATGTCGAACCCGCGGACGTAGACCGTTGTCTCGTTGCGCTGGCCGATGCGCGTGAACGTGACGCCAGGCGCGAGCGCCAGGGCGCTCGACAGGGTGGTCCGGTCGCTCGCCTGAATCGCCTCGGGGGCCAGCACCGTCGCTCCGGCCGGCGTCATTTCGGTCGTCGCCGACGCGCGCACCTCCGCACTGACGGCCACGTCCACCCGGCCGAGGTAAAAGGCGCCGCTGTCGGGTCCCGCGTCGATCGCGGCGCGGATGCGCGACAGCGCGGCGCGCAGGCGTCCGATCTCCGCTGCCAGATCCTCCACGCTCGCGGTCGGCCCCGCCGGCTCGAGCCAGGGGGGCCCGCCTTCGCCTGCCTTGGGGTGATCCGTCAGCCACTGCGTCAGGTCAGCCCTGAGCATCGCCAACTCGCCCGCCAGCGCCTCGCGGCCCGCCGCATCGCCGGCCGACAGGCGACCGACGCGCGACTCGATCCCGGCCAGGCGACGCTGCCAGACGCTCGTCGGGTCTTCCGATGCGGCCACAGGCGCTCCGGCCCCCGCAACCGCTGCCGCCAACGCCAGAAGCGCCGCCGGACCCCACTGCGCCCGGTGTCTTCCCACGACCGTCATACCGCCGCTCCTTTGCCGCAGGCGCACGCCACCACGGCCGACCCACGATAGCGGTTCGGGCTTCATGAGGGCGTTCTTCCGCGGATGCGGCTGCTCGAGGACTGGTTCTGCGTCTACCAGAAGAGCATTCACGCCGGGCGGGAGAAGAACCGGGTGGTCAGGACTTCCTCAGGCAGCTCGACATGTCCGAATTCGGCGATGCCATCAGGCGCCCGCGGCCGGCGGGCCGGCGCGTTACGGGTGCCGCCGGACCCCGAGGATCCGCTCCGCAATGACCATCCGCTGCGTCTCGGACGTCCCCTGGTAGATTTCCGTCGCGCGGGCGTCCCTGAAGTAGCGCTCGACGTTCGAGCCCCGGCGGTAGCCCGCCGACGCCAGGATCTGCATCGCCTTGTCGGCGGCCTTGTGAGCAGCCTCGGACGCCGCGAGCTTCGCCTGCGCGGCCTCGGTGACGATGCTGGACTGCTGCGCCTTCGACGCCGCGGCCTTGTAGGTGAGGATCCGCGCCGCGTCGAGTTCGGTCGCCATGTCCGCCAGCATGAACTGGATCGCCTCGTAGCTCGAGATCGGCTTGCCGAACGTCTCGCGGGTCTTCGCGTAACGGATGGCCTCGTCCAGCGACGCCTGCCCGATGCCCAGGGCCTGGGCGGCAATCGCCACGCGCCCGCCCTCGAGCGCCCACATCGCCAGCTTGAACCCCTGGTTGACCGGCCCGACCACGTGATCCGCGGGCACCCGCACGTCGTTGAACACGAGTTCCATGCAGCCCAGGCCCCGCACGCCGAGCGAGTCGTCGTGCGCGCGCCGTTCGATGCCAGGAGTACTCATCGGCACCAGGAACGCGGTGATTCCGTGGGCGCGCATGCCTGGCCGCGTGACGGCGAACACGATCGCCACGTTCGCGACCTCGGCGCAGGCCACCCAGACCTTCTTGCCGTTCAGGCTGTAGGCGCGGCCCTCATCGACGCTCGTCGCCACGGTTTCGACGTTGGCGGCGTCCGTGCCGGCATTCTCTTCGGAGAGCGCGAAGGCCCCGAGCGCCTGGCCCGTCGCCAGCGCGCGCAGCCAACGCTCCTTCTGCCAGTCGGCGCCAAAACGCGCGAGCACCTCCGCCACGAGCGAGTTGTTGACGGCAAGGATGACGGCCGCCGTCGCGCTGTACCGCGCCACTTCCTCGATGGCCAGGGCGTAGCTCAGGTAGTCGTGCCCGCCGCCCCCCCACGGCTCGGGCACGGTGACGCCCATGAGCCCTGCGTCGCCGGCCAGTTTCATCAGCGCCGACGGAAACGCCCCGGACTCGTCGATGCGCGCCGCCTCAGGCCCGACGTGTGTGCGGGCCCACTGGGCCACGGTGTCTCGGAACGACTGCTGGGACGGGGTGAGGTCGAGGATCATGGCTATCCAGACAGAAGACAGAAGACAGAATACAGGAGACAGAATACCAACGTGGGGGCGTCGCGTACCGGGAAGGATACAGGAGACGGGCTTCGGGATCGAGCCGTCCGGGCAGGCGGGACCGGACGGCAAAGCCGCCCCGTGCTCAGCCTTCTGTCTTCTGGCTCCTGTCTTCTGTCTTCTGACTGGTCAGTTGACGGAAGACGGGCCTCAGCCGCTCCACGGCCTGGGTCAGGTCTTCTGGCATCACCCGCACGCCGCCGACGACGGGCATGAAGTTGGTGTCGCCGCTCCAACGGGGCACGACGTGGATGTGGAGATGATCCACGATGCCCGCACCCGCGGCGCGGCCGAGGTTCATCCCCACGTTGAGCCCCTGCGGCCGGTACGCCTCGGTGAGCGCCTGCTCGGCCAGGCGAACCAGGACCATCAGTTCGCAGCACTCCTCGGCCGTGGCCGCCCCCAGCGTTGCGATGTGCCGGGCAGGCACGATCATCAGGTGACCCGAGTTGTAGGGGTACAGGTTCAGGATGACGAAGGCCGCCCGCCCGCGATGCAGGACGAGGGACGTGTCGTCAGGCTCGTGCAGCGCGTCGCAGAACACGCACCCGCGGCTGTCGGCGACGCTGCTCACGTACTCGTACCTCCACGGCGACCAGAGCAGTTCCACTGTGATCCCCCGGCCGGGTGAGGTCAGGACTCGCGACCCGGCTCTCCGGCGGCGTCGAAGACGGCAGGCCAGGCCGCGTCTGCCGCGGTCGGCGCCGCGGAGGCGGCGTCGGAGGCGGCCGCCGCGTCCGGCGCGCCGGCCGAGTGATTGATCAGGTCCTTCAGTTCCTTGCCCGGCTTGAAGTAGGGCACGCGCTTCGGCGGCACGTCGACCCGCTCTCCGGTCTTGGGGTTCCGGCCTTTTCGCGACTCGCGCTGCCGCAGGCGGAAACTTCCGAATCCCCGCAACTCGATCTTCTCGCCCCGCTGCAACGCCTGGACAATGCTGCGGAAGACGGTGTCGACGATCACCTCGGAGTGCTTCTTGGTCAGCTCCGAGACGCGCGAAACTTCTTCGACGAGTTCGGCCTTGGTCATCTGCAGATCCTCGCGGGTGAAGGCGTCCCCGCGCTGCAACGGGCCGGCCCCGGGGCCCGGGCCCCGGGGTGCGACCGTCGGGGCCCGCGCCCCGTTACTCTCCCTGCTCCTCGCGCTGCTGGATCCGGAAGTGATCGGCCAGCGTCGCCTGCGGGCGGCCGGTGCTCTCGCTGTAGGCCTGCCAGTCCGCACGGTCCTGGTCGACCCGGAGCGCCCGGATGCTCAGCCCGATCTTCCGATCGGACGGGCTGAGCTTGATGATCTTCATCGGATACGTCTGGTCCACCTGCAGCTCGATCTTCTCGTCCTGCTGGTCATCGAATTCCGACACGTGGATCAGTCCCTCGATCCCCTCCGCCAGCTCGACGAAGGCGCCGAAGTTCGTCAGGCGCACCACCTTGCCCTCGACGGTGTCGCCGACGTGATGCTGCGAGAAGAACTCGTCCCAGATGTCCGTGGCGAGCTGCTTCAGCCCGAGCGAGAGCCGCTGGTTCTCGGCGTCGATGCTCAGCACGACCGCCTCGACCTTGTCGCCCTTCTTCAACACCTCCGACGGGTGCTTGATGCGCTTGCTCCAGGACATGTCGGAAATGTGGATGAGGCCGTCGATGTCCTCCTCCACCTCGACGAACGCGCCGAACTCCGTGAGGTTGCGCACCTTGCCCGTGATGCGCGCGCCGACGGGGTAGCGGGCCGCCAGCTCGTGCCACGGGTTGCTCTCGATCTGTTTGAGCCCGAGCGAGATGCGGCGGGCCGTCGGATCGACGCCCAGCACCATCGCCTCGACCGAGTCGCCCTGGTTCAGGATCTTCGACGGGTGCTTGACGCGTTTGCTCCAGGTCATCTCGGAGACGTGGATGAGTCCCTCGACGCCGGGCTCGAGCTCGATGAAGGCGCCGTAGTCCGTCAGACTGACGACCTTGCCCGACACGCGGTAGCCAACCGGGTAACGCTCCACCACGTTGCTCCACGGGTCCACGACCAGCTGCTTGTGGCCCAGCGACACGCGCTCGGTGGCGGGATCGTACTTGAGGACGATGACGTCGATCTCGTCGTTGACCTTGAAGACCTCCG
>CAYZYG010000096.1:0-19913 GCA_964481395.1 uncultured Vicinamibacterales bacterium | reverse complement strand
GTGACATAACTGGTCCCCGGTCCCCGATCCCCGGTCCCAGAACTCCGGCCGAGGTATTCGGCCGCACAGGGTTGTCCCTGGACGCGCCGTTCGTCGCCCTGCGGCCAGATGCGGCAGGGGTGCGACACGTGCGGCTGGCACCGCTGGATCGGCTGGAGCTGCAGTTCACGGGCTTCGGGGCGGCGGGCTATCTGGTGGCGAATGGCGAAGCCCGGCCGTTGCCGGCGGGGTCGCGGCTGGATACGGCGACGGGGACGTTTACGTGGGCGCCGGGCCCGGGGTTCCTTGGGACGTATCGGTTGGCTTTCGGTAGGGCGCGTTCGCCGAACGCGCCGGATGCCGAAGCGCTGACCGCGCCGACCGCCGGCGGGCTCGAAGGTCCGAGCACGCCGTCCAGTGGCGCGTTCGGCGAACGCGCCCGACCGTACGATGCGAGGGACCTTGAATGGGGACGGGGGACATCCCTAACCGATCCCCGGTCCCCGGTCCCGGGTCCCGGCGAGGATCTCGTGTTGGTCGACGTCACCATCCGCCCGGTCCCGCTGCCCGCCCCGGGCGAGGCGCAGATCCAGCTGTCCCTCGACACGCCGCAGGCGGGGGCCGTGCTGCGGGGCCCATTCGTCGTGGCGGGGTGGGCCTTGGACCCGGCGTCGAGCATCGGCGCGGGGATCGGGGCTGTGCACGTGTGGGCGCACCGAACGGACGTGGCCGGAGCGCCGCCCATCTTCCTGGGCGCGGCGGCCCTCCACGGAGCCCGGCCCGATGTGGCGGCCGTCTACGGCCCGCCGTTCGATCGCGCGGGGTTCAGCCTGGACGTGGAGGCCGGGCTCCTCGCCCCCGGCGCGTACGTCCTCACGGCCTACGTCTGGAACACCCGCACCGCCCGCTGGGAGGACGCGCGCGGGACAACCGTATCGGTCCGATGACCAGGTGGCACAGGCCTTGGGCCGGCGGCGTCGAACTCATCCGCTTGGCGGCGAAGCGCGCGCCGCGGCGGTGGCTCCTGGGTCCCGAAGGGGCCTCTCCGAGGGAGAATCTCCGTCTGCTGGCGCCCGTGCGTGACGCGGCAGCGCCACGCAGGTAGAATCGCGGGTCATGGATGTCCCCGACGCTTCACGTTCCGGCAACGGCGGCAGCGCCTTCGATGCTTTCTACTACGAGCATTGCTGCGGGATGCCGTACGCCCGCAACGAGGCCTGGCTCGGCATCTTCGGCGGCATCGCCGCTCGGATCGCCGCGGACATGGCGCCGCGGCGGGTCCTCGATGCGGGCTGCGCCATGGGCTTCCTCGTCGAAGGCCTGCGCGACCGCGGCATCGACGCATGGGGCATCGACGTATCGGCGCATGCGATCGCCCAGGTCCACGAATCAGTCAGGCCCTACTGCCGGACTGCCTCGGTCACGGACGAGCTCGGGGGCGACTTCGACCTGATCGTCTCGATCGAGGTCGTGGAGCACATGCCGATCCGCGAGGCGGAGGCGGCGATTGCGAACATCTGCGCGCATACGACTGACGTGCTCTTCTCCTCGTCGCCCCTCGACTACCGCGAGCCGACACACGTGAACGTCCATCCGCCGGAGTACTGGGCTGGCCAGTTCGCCCGCCACGAGTTCTACCGCGACGTGGACTACGACGCGTCGTTCGTCGTACCCTGGGCCGTTCGTTTCCGAAAGCGCCGCGAGCCGATGCACCGCCTCGTCGTCGACTACGAGCGCCGGTACTGGGAACTGCTCCGTCAGGCGCTGGATACGCGCCAGTATTCGTCCGACACCCAGAAGAAGCTCGCCGAGGCCGAGGCCGAGCTCAGGACGCTGCGGGCGGACTACTCGCCGGTGCGGGAGGAGCGCGATCGGTTGCTGGAAGAGCGTGACGTGATGCGCGCGGCGTTGGAGCGAGCGGAGCAGGCCCGCGTACTGAACGGCGTGAAGCTCGCCGAAGCGCTCGACACGATTGCGCACATGGAGACGAGCGTGTTCTGGAAGCTCCGCACCGTCGCAACCGGTTTCTCCGGCCGGCTTTCGCGGCGCAACCGGTGAAACGCCGTGCGCGCCCGTCTCGACCGTGTCCGGGCCACCCGGCCTGCACCTCGGCCTTCTTATGCCTGAGCTGATCGACCGCGCGAGCGAACGTCCCACCCTCGCCGCCACCCTCACCGGATTGTGGCGGTACCGCGGACTCGTGCGCAACCTCGTGCTGAAGGAGCTCAAGCTGAAGTACCGGGGATCCATTCTCGGCTTCTTGTGGTCGCTCGTGAACCCGCTGGCCATGATCACGGTCTACACGGTGGCGTTCACGTTCATCATCCGCACGAGCGTCGAGGGATTCGTCTTCTTCGTCCTCCTCGGGCTGCTGCCCTGGACGTTCTTTCTCGGATCGGCCAACATGGCGACCGGGGCCATCATCGACAGCGGCAGCCTGATGAAAAGCGTGGCCTTCCCGCGCGCCATCCTGCCGATTTCCGTCGTGCTCTTCAATCTGGTGCAGTTCCTGCTGACATTGTTCGTGTTCCTGCCCGTCATGCTCGTGGCCTATCGGGTGCCGTTGTCTCCCCCGATGCTGCTCTTTCCGGTGTTCCTCGTCCTCCAGGTGGCCTTCACGATCGGGGTCGCCCTCGTCCTGGCCGCCGGCACCACGTTCTTCCGCGACATCCGCCACCTGCTCGACATCGGACTCGCCATCCTCTTCTGGCTGACGCCGATCCTCTACCCGTTGACACAGGTGCCCCAGGGGCTGAGGACGCTGATCCTGGTCACGCCGCTGTCCCCGTTCATCACGGGCTATCACCAGACGCTCTTCGACCAGCGGTGGCCGGATCCCCTGGTTCTGGTGCTCGCCGCGCTCTACGGAACGGCGATGCTCTACCTCGGGGCGCGGCTGTTCCTTGCCGTCGAGGATCGACTCATGGAGCACCTCTGATGGAGCCGGTGATCGTGGCCGAGGGGCTGTCCAAACGCTTCCTGCTCCGGCACAACCGGGCCGGCGAGCTGAAGGTCCGCTTTCTGGGGCTGTTTCACAAGGATCGGCGCGAAACGGTCGAGGAATTCTGGGCGTTGTCGGGCATCTCGGCGACGATTTCGCGGGGCGAGGCTGTCGGCATCGTCGGTCGCAACGGGTCCGGCAAGTCAACGCTTCTCAAGCTGATTGCGGGGTTGCACCGTCCCACCGCGGGCCGGCTGTTCGTCGCGCGCGACGCGCGGATCGGGACGATGATCGAACTGGGGGTTGGCTTCCACGGCGAGCTGAGCGGGAGAGAGAACGTGTTCCTGAACACGTCGATCCATGGCCTCTCGCGCGAGGAAACCGAGCGGATCTACCCGGCCATCGTTGCGTATTCCGGGCTCGACCACTTCATGGACGTGCCCATCAAGAACTACTCGTCGGGCATGCACATGCGGCTCGCGTTCGCGGTGGCGGCCCATCTCGAGCCGGACATCCTGCTGCTCGACGAGATCTTCGCCGTCGGCGACGCCGACTTCCAGCAGCAGTGCGAGCGGACGATGAACGAGTTCCGCGACCGCGGGACGACGATCCTGTTCGTGTCCCACTCGCCGGCCTCCGTCAAGGCGATCTGCAGCCGCGTGCTCGTGCTCCAGGCCGGACGCCTGGTGTATGATGGCGCGGCCGCAGACGGCTTGGCCCACTATGCGAGCCTGACCGATGACCGAGGGCCGGTTCCAGCCGGGCTCGGCCGCCGCTGATCGGCTGTCCCGCCCTCGAATCCCCATGGGTCTCTGGCATGCCGTTTTCCGCTTCTTCTGGAACACCGAGCCGTTGCGGCCGCTGCCGCTGATCGCGCAAAACGGAGACGGCGACGCGATCCCGGTGCAGTGGTTGCCGCCGGTGTCGCTCGGCGGGCGCGCCCACCACGCGCTGGCCGTTCCGCCCGGCGCGACGGTCACGTTCACCTTGACGGCGCCTGCACGGGTGCGCGTGACGACCTGGTGTGCGTGCGGGCAGCACGAGCCTCCACGCCCCGGCGGGTCCACCGTGAAGCGGAGCGGCGGTTCCGGTGCCCCGACGCGCGCGAACCCGTCCCGGGCCGACTTCGAGCTGCAAGTCGAGGGAAAGGGCTGGATCCGGCGGCGGGTGCTGCGAGTGGACGACGCAGAACGAGGCCGGCCGCCCCGCTGGCGCCGGATCGTGGTCCGGTTGCCTAAAGGCGAAGCTGCGTCCGGCATTGAGCCGGTCACCGTCAGGTTGACCGCGACCAGCCATGAGTTCGAGTCGACCGGGAACCTGCTGCTCTGGGGTGATCCGCGCCTCGAGGGACGTCGGTCGGGAGCCGACATGCGCTGGTCCGTCGCGGGCCTGCTGGCGCGCTGGCGCGCTTCGGGCCTCTCGGGCGTCCTCCGACACATCCGTGACCTGGAAGATACCGAGGGCGGCGCGGCCGGTTACCGCCTCTGGGTTGCGTCGCGCACGCCGGGAGCGGATGAACGCGCCCGCATGGCCGCCGAGGCGGCGTCGTTGGCCTGGCAGCCCCGATTCAGCGTGCTCGTACCGGTCTACAATACGGATCCCGCCCACCTGCGTGAGTGTCTCGAGTCGGTTCGCCGCCAGATCTATCCGGGATGGGAACTCTCCATCGCCGACGACGGATCGACCGCGGCTGGCACGATCGCCGTGCTGGACGAGTTCAGGTCTGACCCGCAGATCACCATCGTCAGGCTGCCGCAGAACGCCGGCATCGCGGCCGCGTCCAACGCCGCGCTTGCCGCCGCCACGGGCGACTTCGTCGCGCTGCTCGATCATGACGACGTGCTGGCGCCCGAAGCCCTGTTCGAGGTCGCCCGCCTGCTCAACGACGCGCGCTCCGCCGACGTCATCTACTCGGATGAAGACAAGCTCGACGCGGCAGGTGTCCGCTGCGATCCGCACTTCAAGCCGGACTGGTCGCCCGAGCACCTGCGTTCCACCAACTACGTCTGCCACCTGATGGTCGTTCGCGCCGCCCTGGCGCGTGACGTCGGCGGGTTCCGCCCGGGCTTCGAGGGCGCGCAGGACTACGACCTCGCGTTACGGCTGAGCGAGCGGACGACGCGCATCTGCCACGTGCCGCGCGTGCTGTACCACTGGCGCAAGACCCCCGGATCGACAGCGGCGAGTGGCCTGGCCAAGGACTGGGCCGTTGACGCCGGCGCGCGCGCACTGGCCGATCACGCCAGGCGGGCGGGGTTCGATGCCGACGTGCTGCCGGGTCCGGCCCCGGGACTCTACCGCCTGCGACATCGTCTCGCCGGCCGGCCGCTCGTGTCCGTCGTGATCCCGACGGCGGGGCACACCCGGCAGGTGAACGGCGAGAGCGTCGACTTGCTCGTGCGCGGCCTTCAGTCGATCGAGCGCGCGTCCACCTACGACCGCCGGGAGATCGTCATTGTCACGGGAGGCAGCCTCCCTGAACGCATCGAGACGTTTCTGGCCGGCGTGCCGCACGTCAGGGTCCGCGACGCGGGCTCCGAGTCGTTCAGCTTCTCGCGTCGGATCAACCTGGGCGTCGCGCAGAGCAGGGGCGAGCACGTCATCCTCCTCAACGACGACGTCGAGGTACTGTCGGCCGGGTGGATCGAGGCGCTGCTCGAGTTCTCGCAGCAGCCCGATATCGGCGCCGTCGGGGCCAGATTGACCTATCCCGACGGCCGGTTGCAGCATGTCGGTCTCGTGCTCGGGGTGTGCGGCGTCGCGGCGCATGCGTTCCACCGTTTTCCAGGCTCCACGCCCGGGCACGGCGCGAGCGCGCTGATCGCCCGGAACTACTCGGCCGTGACAGCCGCGTGCATGATGACCAGGCGAGACGTGTTCGAACGCGTCGGCGGATTCGACGTGCGCTATCCGCTGGATTTCAACGACATTGATTACTGCCTCCGCATCCGCCGCGCCGGATACCGCATCGTGTATACGCCTGAAGCCCGTCTGACGCACTACGAGGCGGCCACCTCGGGCGCCCGCGTCTGGAACGGCGCAGAAGCCGCCACGTTCCGCCGCGAATGGGCGGACGCGTGCGACAACGACCCATACTACAATCCCAACCTGTCGCGTGAGTTCTCTGACTACCGCCTGCGCCTCTCGAGCGCGGGCGAGCGCTTGCCGGCGGATCGAGGGAGGTCGAGATGAAGCGTAGCGTCGCGATGACCGTGTGTGTCCTGTCGCTCGTGTCGGCGGCAGCCTGCGGTCCGAATCCCAAGGACCCCGAGAACCAGCTGCCCATCGGATTCCTGGACAAGCCCGCGCCCGACGCGGTGCTCGGGCCGGGGCCGACGCTCGTGGGGGGGTGGGCCGTCGATGACACGGGAGTCAAGGAGATTCGGGTGTACTTCGACAGTCGGTACCGGGGGGCCACGACGCTGATGGTATCGCGGCCGGACGTCAGCAAGGCGATGGCGCCCTTCGCCCGCGGCACCGACATTCACGGCTGGAACATCGAGATCGACTTTGGCATGGAAGCCGGGCCGCATACCATCTTGGCGCAGGCCGTCGACGACAACGGGGCGACCCGGGACATCGGTCTCGTGACGGTCCATATCCCGCGCTGACGACAATCGTGATGGCGGCGAAGGCTGTTCGGGCGGGCGTGGCGCTGCTGACCATTGCACTTCTGGGCGGCACCGTCGCGGTGACGCTGCTCGGACACGTCCCCAACATCGTCGAACGCCCGCTCGCGCAAGGGATGCCCAGGACGCGGATGATGCACGTCGACTTGGGCGCGGCGCATCAGCCTGACGGCTCGCGCGTGGCACGGGTGGGCTTCAGAGTCGCTGAAGCGATCCGCCTGGCCGGCCACGACGAGATCCGCGTGTTCGTGTCGACCTACGGCACGGTTCCCTTATTGGCGGCCGGTGCGATCCGCTTCGAGGGCACGCCCTGCGTCTTCACCGCGCGGCCAGGCCAACGAATTCCCGAAAACGAGGAACTGCCGTTTGAGAAGGGCGACGGGTGCGGCGCCGAGCAACTGGCGACCGCCACGGGACGATTCGACCTGGAGTTGACCTTCGGGAGACCCGGACGCGTGGCCGTGCTGACATCACTGGTGCCGGCAAGGGCGTACGACCCGAACTGGCCGACGTTCTCGGCCGTCGAAGTCGGTGCTCGGGAGACGGTGCCCGTCCTTCATGGACATGTCGTGGACCGTCTCGCCGACCCTCCGCGGCGCCGGATTGACCTGCTCGCCTACATGTGGCGCGGCGCAGAAGCGCCAGGGGCGATATGGATCCTTGTCGCAGTCGGCACCTTGCTGGTGGGATCAGGCGTCGTGCAGTTGAGCGCGACAGACAACTCCAGCCCGACCCGCACCTCGATCGCGCTCGGGGCGCTGGCCCTGGGGCTGGGGGTGCTCTACGCCGCCATCGTTCCTCCGCTGCAGGGCCCGGACGAGCCCGACCACGTCCTGACCTTTGCCGAGGCGGTCAACAGACCGGCGCTGGGCAAGGACACCGAAGCGCTGTCCAAGCGGGTGCACTTCGACCGCATCTTTCAGGCGAACGAGCGTTTCCGAGCCGCGGACATCGGGAACCCTTACCCCGTCGCCTGGGACCCGCGCACGATCTTCTCTCGTGATGTGGCCAAGCGCAGCGTCACGACCGAGTGGTGGTGGAAGAGTCTGGCGCCGCTGACGTCCGAGTCGGACGCTGGCGCGGCCATCCTCACGATCCGCCTGGCGAACGCGTTGTTGTTCGGACTGCTGACAGGCGCAGCGGCGCTCCTCATCACGATCGTCGCCAGGGACGTCGCCAACGGGCCTCACGTGGTGGTCGCCGCGCTGCTGCTCGTGCCAACGCTGCCGTTCTTTGCGACGCACGTGTCGGAGTTCGCCGTGCTGACATCCCTGTACGTGGTGGTGGCGGCCGTTACGGCGGGTGTGTTTCTCGATGGGCAACGATCGTGGGCGCTCGGGCTTCCGCTGGGGCTCGCCACGTCGCTGGTCCTGGCCAGTGGGAGAAGCGCGCTGCCCTTCGGAGCCGCGCTGGCTGCGGTCGTGTTCGGCCGGGCGCTGATCGGATCGTCCCACTTCCAGGGATCCGCAGGAGCGGCGAGGCGCTTCTGGGGTGGGCTGGCTGTCGGGCTCTTGGTGTTCCCCTTGCTCTCCAGCGAGGAGTTCAGACACGGCCTGTGGCCCGACGACGTGTCGATGGTGCCGGCACAGTTCAAACAATCGGCCGTGTTCCTCCGCCAGAGCCCGTGGATGCTGGTCTTGCTGGCGCCGGCCGGGTTCGCGTGCGACCGGGTGATGACCGCGTTTCGCGTGCGCCGGGCGCAGGAACGGAGCCCGCGGGCGGGTATCGTCTGGCGGGGGATCTGCGGAGGGGCGGCGGCGGCGGTTGTTGGGAGCTTGGTCCTGTCGCTGTTCGTGCCCTTTCCGTCTCTCGTGGACCTGGCTCAGGTTCGGCCGGCGTCCGTCGAGGAGTACGTCGGCGAGGTGCTGACGGTCGCGGCCACCGGGTTCCGCCTCTGGCACCACGACCGCCTCATGTCCCTGTCGTTCTGGGGCGGGTTCGGATGGCTCGATGCCGGGCCGCCGGAGTGGTACGTCACGGCTGTTGTGCTGATGAGCGCGGCGGCGGTTGTTCTACTGTGCGTGCACCAGGCAGGTCAGGGCACGCGCCAGCGGATCATGCGGCTGGTCGTGTTCGCGGCTGGCTGGGGCACGGCGCTGGCGCTCTACGCCGTGTCGGTGTATTTCCTGAATCGAAACCTGCACGGACGATACCTGGTCGGGCTCTACCTGTCAGCACTGGCGGTGGCCTGGTGCTCGGCCGGTCTCGTCTCGTGGCGGGACGCAGCGGCGCCGTCCTGGCTCCAGGCGATCCACCGGGATCTGTGGATTGCCCTGGTGGCGGTCGCCCTCCACGCGTACGCACTGCGGTCGATCCTCTTGCGGTACTTCTGAGGCGCAGCCGGCCTCACGCCGTCTCCGATCGCGTCCCTGTCGCCGAGGCGTTCAACGCGGGAACGCGGTGACACGTCACCGTTTCTTCGACCCGGCATCGCCGGGCCCCCCGCGCTTGGCGAAGAATCGCTCCTTCCACCGCTTTCGGCGCTCGCCCGGCTGCCCCTTGTACTTGTCTCGAGGGTCGCGATGCTCTCCGCCGGGCCGCCAGTCCTTGCCCCGACGTTCACCCTTTCCCGGCTGATTCTCGTCAGGGGGCGGCGTTCGTCCCCGCTCGGGCCGCCTGCCTGGTGGCCGCCCCGGACCTGGCCGCTGGAAGGCACCTTTCGCCCGATCACCCGTGTCGTGCCAGGGTCCTCCAGTTGTGTGCCCCGTTCTCCCGGGTCTCGTCCGCTCGCCGGTCGCGGTTCGCCGGTTGCCGGATGGCCGTCCGCCTCGGTCTCCTGTCTTCTGTCTCTTGTCTTCTGTTCTGAACCGGTCCCCGGTCCCCGATCCCCGGTCTCTGTCTTCCCACAGCCCCGCCTCTTTGAGGCGGTCCTCTCGCGCCAGCGTGGGCGAGTCGAACAGTTTTCCGCGCTCGAACCACTTCATCACGGCAGCCGAGTCCTTCGTCCGCAGGCGGTTGAAGGTCGGCAGCAACTCTTCGCGCGTGCGTGCCCGGAAGGACGTCGCGGCGCCGTCCAGAATGATGACCCAATAGGCGTATCGCGGCGGCATGGCCCGCCATTGTAGCGCCGATTGCCGGGACCGGCGTTCGGCTCCGGCCCCTACGCCGGACTCTGACCTCGGGAAATCGGCGGTTGTCCGTGCCGGCCCGCGTGGTACGCTAGGAGCGCCTATGTCGCCGGCGCTCGTCTTCGTGCTCGCATGCGCGATCTCGGCCGCGCTCTGCCACGTGATCCGGCGCGCCGCCATCGGCCACGGCGCGGTCGTGCCCTTCCGCAGCGACCGGTGGCACAACCATCCGACGCCCACCTACGGCGGGATCGCCATTGCCGGTGGAACGGTCGCGAGCGTGGCTGTCATGACGCTCGTCGTGGACGCGCCATTCCCGTGGGTGCCCGCCGCGATGGTACTCGCGGCAGCCGTGGTGATGTTCGCGGTTGGGCTCGTCGACGACGGCCTGCAACTGACGCCGCTCGCGAAGCTGCTCGCATCCCTGGCGACAGGCTCGTTCCTGCTCTACGGGCTCTCGACGCAGCCGAGCCTGCCGTTGACATGGTGGCAGACGGTCCTCCTGATCATCTGGTACGCGGGAGTCGTTCACGCGTTCAATCTCCTGGACAACATGGACGGATTGGCTGCCGGCGTGGCCCTGATCGCGACGCTGGCCCTCGTGTTTCTGTTCGGAACGCTGTTCCGCCCCTACTTCACCGCGGTGCTCATGGGGTTCGCCGGAGCGGCGGCCGGGTTTCTGGCGTGGAACGTCAAACCGGCCAGGCTGTTCATGGGCGACTGCGGAAGCCTGTTTCTCGGGGCCACGGTCGCAGGGGCTACGCTGATCCTCCTGATCAGGCCAGACTCGCGATTGTTCTTCGATTGGCTCGTCGTCGGGCTGCTGCTGGTGGTGCCGCTGCTCGACACCACGTTCGTGCTCGTGCTGCGGCGGCTGGCCGGCCGAGGCGTGACCCGCGGCGGCACGGACCACCTGTCACACCGGCTGGTGTCCGCCGGGCTGACGGATCGTACGGCCGTCGCGACCTTGTACGTGCTGGGTTTGGCCGGGGCGGCCACGGCTTGGTTCTCCTGGGGCGACGGCCTGTCGAGCCTGCCCGTGGCGGTGCTCTTTGGTGTGTGCACGTTTCTGCTCGCCGGCTACTTGGCGCGGGTTCCGGCGTACGACGGCGAGGACTTCAGGGCGTTGCAGAAGTCGTCGTTCGCGCCTTTTCTGCGCGACCTGACCTTCCGGTGGCATGCCATCGAGATGCTGCTCGATGTCGTGCTCATCTCGATCGTCTTCTATCTGTCGTACCGGATTCGATTCGAGGGCGAGCAACTCGCCGTCTTCCTCCCGTCGTTCACGGCTTCTCTCCCCGCCGTGGTGGGCTTCAAGCTCCTGGCACTCCACGTGTCCGGGGCCTACTCTCGACTCTGGGGCACGTTCAGTCTGGGAGACGCCATCGTCCTGGTCCGTGGCGTGGCGATCGGATCCGTGGGGTCCGTGCTGCTCGCAGCCTACATGTATCGCTTTGAGCGCTTCTCACGAGGCGTCTTCCTGATCGACGCGATACTGCTCACCCTCGTGCTCCTGGTGTCACGCGGGGCCTTCCGGGCCATGGGTGAGGCCGGCAAGGCGAGGCAACCGAGGGCGCGCCGCCTGCTCATTTACGGGGCCGGTTCTGGGGGACAACTGCTGGTCAGGGAGATGCGGGCGAACGCAGACTGGGGCCTGCGTCCGGTGGCGTTTCTCGACGACGATGCGTCAAAGCGGCAGCGCCGCCTGATGGGCATTCCCATCCGCGGCAGCTCCGAGACCGTCGAGCGCGTGCTGAGCCGCTACCGTATCGAGGAGGTCGTGGTGAGCACCCCGAAGGTCAGCGTCGAGCACGAGCGCGCCGTCCGCGAGGCCTGCGCCAGGCATGGGATTCCGGTGAGGAGATTCAAACTCGAGATCACCGAGTCGTAGACCGGCAGCCTGGAACCGGCTGGAACCGAGACTCGGGAACGGATGCGCGAGTGGCGATCGACCCGCGCGAGGACCCCCCGTGGAACGAACTCACTGCCCGATGTGCGGGGCGGATCGGGCCCGTCGCCTCTTGCGGAACTTCGGTCTCGACCTGTCGCGGTGTCGGGCGTGCGGCCTCGTGTACGCGGGGCCCGATCGGCTGACGCCAGCGGAATCGCGCGAGCGTTACAACAGCACCTACTTCGCACGCGAGTACCTGCCGGCCTTCCGGGCCGTGGGTGACACGGTCGATCTGGCCGCGCTCCGGACGCAGTACGCCCGCACCCTTGCGCATATCCGCCCCTTCCGTCACCTGGGTTCGCTGCTCGAGGTCGGCAGCGGAGCAGGCCTGTTCCTGAAAGTGGCCAACGACGACGGCTGGCGCGTGACCGGCATCGACGTGATGGAGGCCGGCGCGCAGTTCACGCGCGCGCGGCTTGGCGTCACCGTGCACGCCGTGGCCCTCGAAGACGCGCCGTTCGAGCGCGCGAGCTGCGACGTCATCGTGATGCTCGAGGTGATCGAACATCTGCCCGATCCGGTGGCGGCGGTGCAGCGGGTCCGAGCGCTGCTGCGCCCAGGCGGATGCCTGGCGCTGACCACGCCCAATGTGTCGTCGCTGACGCGCTGGGGGCTTGGTCGGAACTGGGCCGTCCTGAGCCCCGCCGAACATCTCTGTCTCTTCGATGAACGCACCTTGCGAGCGCTGCTGACCCAGACGGGCTTCACCGCGGTCCATTTCGATCGCCACTACGCGGGCGTTGGCGCGGAATGGACGCTCAGGCCGGCTCACGCGTTCGATCCGAAGGCGCGGCGGGCGCGCGTCCACCGGAGGCTCGTGGAGACCTTCGGCCCACGCACCATACGGGCCGTCCAGGCCAGAGGGTTGGCGGACTGGTTGCACTGCTACGCGCAGGCACCGGACGAACCCCTCTCGCCGCCACGGCCCCGCCCCGGCGTCAGCGTCGTTCCCCCACGCCCAAGGGCTGGAACCGGAACGCCAGCCGTCGGGCAGGCGGCCCCCGTCATCCGCGGACGAATCGGGCTGGATCCCGGGACAGCCCTCCGCGAGATTGCCCCCGACGACCAGGGCATCTTTCACGTCTCACTTCCGGCCACCGACGGAGTCGAACTGCTGTTGGGACGCGTGACGTCCGGCAGCCGTGTCGTTGACGGCCAACTCCAGGATCTGCCGGCATGGTCACATCTCGACACCGCCACGGGAGCGTTCGTCTGGTTCCCAGCCTGGGACGCCGGAAGAACCTGTGACCTCTCGTTCCTCGGGGAAGCTGGTCCTCTGCGTGTCCGAGTCAGGCTCCTGGCGGACGTCACGGCAGACCCAGGTAAACCCCAGATCCGGATGAACATCGACTGGCCTTCCGCGGCAGCGGAGATCACTGAAGGGTCGGTCCTTCGAGGGTGGGCCCTCGATCCCCAGGCCGCATTCGGCGCGGGGATCGACCCCATCCAGGTATGGGCTCGGCCGGTGAATGCGCCCGGAAGTCCTGGCACATTCCTGGGAGCCGCCCGATTGAACGAGCCGAGCCCTGACGGCGCGCGCGCGTTCGGGCCGCAGTTCACCCATGCGGGGTTCAGCGTGCCCGTCAGCGGCCTCGAGCGAGGCGAGTATGACGTCACCGTGTACGCCTTCGCCATCCGGACCGCGCGATGGGAAGATGCGCGAACCGTCCGGATGACCGTCCGCTGATACCGGGCTGGCCGAGGGCCGCCGCCGATTCTGAGACCGGTCTGGCGCGCCTCGATGGTAATCTCAGAAGGGTGACCTGCTTGCCAAGTCAGACGCCGCCATCGCACCGGTTCCTGCTGGTGTTTGCACTAGCGCTGGCCGTGGCCTGTTCCTCGACCGCGAAGGCCCAGAAGGTCGATCCGGCCGACATCCTGTACATCCTGCCATTCTGGTCGGGGTTCGGAGGCAGCTCGGACGAGGTCGTCATCCAGGAGTACGAGCGGCTCACGACGCGCCTGGGGCCTGAAGGTCCGTACGTGAAGCTCGGATTCTCGGGCTACGTGTTCATGTCGATGGAGAAATGGGACGTCAACCGGACGGACTCCCGGGCCATCCGCGCGGCGCTCGCAAGCACGATCCGCCAGATCGACAACTACATCGACCGTGGTCACCGGCTTGGCATCCCGGTGTCCTTCTCCGTTCTGACGGCCATCCGCGATCGGGAGGACCCGGTCCAGCGGGAGTCCGAGCGCGAGGACGTGCGCAGCATGCAGTGGTACGCGGACAACGAGGTGGCCCGCGGGTGGTGGACGCACTCGCGGTACGCGCGAAAAGCGCGCGCCGTCCAGGAGGCCTACATTCGCGAACTCGGCAGGGTCCTGGCCAACCGCATGGCTCGGTACCCGGAGATCCTCGTCGCCGCCTCGGGCGACGGGGAAGTTGAGCTGGCGTACGGGCGCGAACACCCGGTGACGAAGGAGAAGACGATCTACGCGGACTACTCTCCGTTCACGATTGCCGAGTTCCGCGACTGGCTGCGCCACGGAGGCCTCTACGCGCAGGGACAGCCGTACGCGGGCCAGGGGCACGCGCTGGGCTCGCGCTATGCCGGAGACCGGACCCCGGGCGAGGACACGAACAACGACGGACACACGCTCAACGGCGATTTCGGGACGAGCTTTACGACCTGGCGCCTCCTCCACTTCGACTGGGACCTGGCCGACTCCGCCGAGGGCTTCGACCCCCACGCCGTTCCGTTGTCGGCGTACACGTCGCGCAGCTTCAAGCGATTCCCCCGGGGCACGCCTGGCGGCTTCGACGCGCCTCGCGAGCCGCGCACGGGCCAGGGCAACCCGTGGTGGGACACGTGGGTGCTGTTCAAGCAGACGCTGCTGCAGCACCACAACACGGACTTCGCCCGGTGGGTGACCACCTCGCCGGATCCCGAGACGGGCGCCACGGTGCCGGCCACGCGCTGGTATTCGTACCAGATTCCTTCCGACTATGCGTTCAGCGGATCTCCAGACGCGCCAACGGAGCGGTTTCTCTCGTCGATGAGCGCGTGGTGGACGGGCGACGTTTCGCCGTACGGCGGCGTGGGCATCACGGCCTTCAACCTCGACTGGAGCAGACACACGCCGCCGTCTCCGATCACCTACACGCTCCGGAACGTGGCGCCGCGCATCGCCGAGCGCAACCTGCGCTGGGGCATCATCGAATGGAATCCTGGCATGCTGCCGTTCAGTGCGGGCGTGACGGACAACCCGGAGATCTACGCACAGGAACTCGACGTCGTCGAACGCTACCGTCCCAGTCTCGTCCAGCCCTTCGCATGGGGCGACCCCGTCAGCCGCGTACAGGACAGCGGCTTCGAGGTCATGCTGCGCGACCTGGTCGCGCGCATCAACCGCTCCCCGGCGCCGGCCATCACCGTGGACCGTCCGGCAGTGCGGGCCGCTGCTGTTCCAGGAGGGGCGGCGACGCCGCCGCAGCCCGTCGAACTCGGCCAGACCGGCTGGGCCAGGGTGGCATGGCGCGCGACGTCCAGCGAGTCGTGGCTGAGGGTCTCGCCAGCATCCGGCAAGGGTTCCGGACGCCTGGACATTCAGATCGACGCCTCGGACAGGAGCCTCAAACCTGGAGCCGAAGTCACCGGCCGTGTCACCGTGACGGCGCCTGACGTGAAAGAGCCGGTCGTGGTGGACGTGACGGCCGCCATCCTCGCGCCCGGCTCCTCCAAGCCCCCGTTCGGCCTTGTCGCAACACCGGCACAAGGGGCAGGCGCAGTCGCGGGAGTGATCGGCGTCACAGGCTGGGTGCTCGACGACGTGGGCGTCACGAGCGTCAAGGTCTACCGCAACTGCCTGCCGATTGACCGCCAGGACGCCTGCCAGACACTGGCGGGCGCACGGGTCGTGCTGGTGGGCGAGGCCTCGCTTCAACCGGGCGTGCGGCCTGACGTTGAGGGTGCCTTCGCCACATTGCCGCAGGCACACAAAGCGGGCTGGGGGTACCTGCTGAAGACGACGGAACTCCCGGACGTCGGTGCCGGTCGGCCCATGGGCGGCCGGGGCGAGGTGACACTCTACGTCATCGCCACCGACGCAGAAGGCCAGACCACGCTGCTCGGGCGTGACGTCCCGGATCACACGCCGACGAGAATCACGCTGGCGAATCCCAAGTAGCGCGCGGTCCAGAATTCCGCGTCAGCGCGGGTCTTTGCCGCGCCGCACGGCCGGCAACGGCCCGCTCGATGCGGGCGGCCATGGCCCGTCCGTACCGCTCGCTGCCGAGTCGCTCGTCGAAGACGCGCCTGGCGGCTGCGCTCATGCGCTTGCGGAGATCCGCGTCGGTGACGAAGCGCTCCAAGGCGGCTCGCAGGGGCGGCACTTCGCCAGGCTCCACGACGAGCCCGGTGACGCCATGTTCCAGCAGCTCCGGCACGGCACCGACGCTCGTGCTGATGACGGGCGTGCCCAGGCCCATGGCTTCCATGACGGCGAGCGGCCCGGTTTCGTCCCGTGACGAACACACCAGACCGTCCGCCGCCGCAACGTAGGCGAGGGCCTCCGCGGGCGAGACCTCGCCGTGAAACCGCACGGGCATCGAACCGGCGACACCGCGCAGCGTCTCGACGAACGCCTGATCGAGGAACCGACCCAGCAGGTGCAGCTCGGTGTGATCCCGCACGTGGGCCGGGAGCTTCCGGAACGCAGTCAGGAGTACGTCCTGGCCCTTGCGCGGCTCGAGGCTGCCCAGCGCCACCAGGTGGCAAACCCCGGGTCGAAGAGAGGGGCGGACCCCAGCCGGCGGCGCCGGGGGATCCAGTCCGTACCGCTCGGCCGACATGTTGCCGGCGTCCAGTTCCCTGTACATCGCAAGTGTCTGTGCCGACGGGAACACGACTTCGTCGGCGACGGCGAGGGCCTGGATCGAGCCGGCGCCGCCTCGCACGTACGTGAGCCCGAAGTACGACTCCTGAACGAGCCACAGCACCGGTTTGCCGAGCGCATGTGCGGCGATCACGACGCGCCAGGCCAGTACCGTGTTGGGCAGGATCGCGTCGAAACGCTCGAACACCTCCGCCATCGCGTAGGGCGCCTCGAGCGCGAGGGGACTGACGATCACGTTCGCGCCGGCCTCCTCGAGGTCCTCGCGCAAGCGACCCTCGGTTGGCGACAGCACCGTGACCGCATGGCCCAGCCGCGCGAGGGCCCGCGCGAGGTGCAGCACGACCATCGGCGCGCCGCTTCTGCTCAGGTCATGGCTCACGAACAGCAGGCGGTAGGCGCCCTCCGCCGGCGTCCCGCCGGCGACGGCCGGAAGCGAGCCCCGCACGAGACGCGCGTACTCGCGCCAGACAGCGGTACGACCGGCCAGCTCGTCATCGAGCGCGCGCCGCACATCCGTTTCGACCTCGAACATTCCGGCGATGTGACGAATCAGGTCCGCGCGGGCGGAAGGCATGTCCGCGGGCGCGACGGTCGGCAGCCGCTCCTGGAACGACAGGTTGCGGTTGTAGTACGGATCACCCTGCACGACGACGGGAAACAGGCGGATCGACGCGCGGAGCACGTCTGCGGGGGGGAAGTGCAGGCCGCGCGTGCCCCCCTCGTGGTGGTACAGGGTCGCGAAAGGCGTGTAGACGTTTCGGTAGCCAGCCTCGGCCGCCTTCAGGCAGAGCTCGAGGTCGCTGTAGCAGAGCGTGTAGTGCTCGTCGAAGCCGCCGAGCTCCTCGAAGACCCGCCGCCTGACCGCCAGACACGCGCCGCCCAGCATGAGGTAGTTGCGGTAGAAGTCGACCGACCCGAAAACGCCCCACGTGTGGCGGCCGGGTCCCCCTTGATAGACGTGGCTGCCATGGCCGCCCATCCCCGCGACTATGCCCGCGTGCTGCAGCGAGCCGTCCGGGTAGAGAAGCTTGGGGCCCACGCACCCGACGTCCCTGCGGCCGGCCCACCGGACGAGCTCGTCCAACCAGTCCCCGTCGATGACCTCGATGTCGTTGTTGAGGAAGACGAGAACCTCACCTGTGGCCTCGCGCGCGCCGAGGTTGTTGATTCGCGAGAAGTTGAATGGCGCGTCGTCGCGCAGCAGGCGAATCACCGGATCGCTCGCCAGGCGGGCGTAGAGATGGCGGGTCGCGTCTTCGGTGCTGCCGGTGTCGATGACCAGGATCTCGTAGTTGCTGCGGGTCGTCTTCTCTCGGATGGACCGCAAACAGGTCTCGAGGAGGCGGGCCCGGTCCCTGGTGGGGATGATGATTGACACGCGTGCGTCGGACGGCTTCCAGGTCACCCTGACGACGCCGATCTGCGGGTGATCGACGGCGGGCTCTTCGAGTCCCAGCCGCTCGAGATGACGCTGGAGCGCCGCGCGCTGGGCGTCAAAGGCCCAGGGCTTGGCCATGGCGTCCCCGGCCGCGGAGCCCGGGACCATCCGCCAGTGATAGAGCACGCGAGGGATGTGCCGCGACGTCGCGCCGGCCTCGAAGAGACGCAGTCCCAGGTCCCAGTCCTGTGCCCCGTCGACTCCGCCGGCCAGGCCGCCGATCTCCTCGATGCGCGACCGGCGCACGACCGAGTGCATCCGGTCGTTGAACGAGAGCAGGTGCTCGGGCGACGCGCACGACGGCTTGAAGAGGGGATCGACGCGTGTCCGACCGTCGGCGGTGATCTTGTCTTCGTCGAAGGTGACGACGTCGAGGGTCGGGTCCGCGCGAATCAGGCGGACGACCTCGAACAGCGTGTCCGGCGAGAGCAGGTCGTCATGGTCGAGAAACGCCACGAACTCGCCGCGCGCGCCGGAAATCCCGGCATTGGTATTGGCGGCAATTCCGAGATTGCTCGCGAGCGTGACGAGCCGGATCCGCGCGTCGCGCGCGGAGGCGGCCCGTGCGATCGTGGTCACGGCGTCCGGCTGCGGACCCGCCAGGACCAGGATGAGCTCCCACCGGTCGTAGGTCTGCGCGAGGACCGAGGCGATGGTGTCGTCAAGCGCCTCGGCCGGCGGGGCGAACACCGGGCTGACGATGCTGACGAGCGGCCGACCGGCCCATCCATGCGCGATGCGCCGCTGGGCCTCGAGCTGGACTGAGTCCGGCTCGTTCGTGTCCCGCCAGCGTGCGTACAGGTCGGTGTTGTCAGGCAGGGCTTGCTGTCCGCCCGCCGTGCGGCGGCGGGTGCGCCAACGGTGAACGAGCTGTCGCCGCCGCCGGCGGAGGATCGTGAGAAGACGATAGCGGGCCTCGGGCTGAAACAGCACCAGGCCGCGCACGAGCGAGAGCACGGTGACCAGCCTGCCCCCCGGAGAGGCGGCAAAACCCGCCTGCTGCGCGCGAAGCGCATCGATTTCCCGTTGCTTTTCGGCGAGCCGCCGGCTCAGTTCGAAGACGCGTTCGTCGGACACGGAGCCAGCATTGTAAGACGTCGGAGCGGTTTTCGCGCCCCGATCTCCCCGAGCACCGCGATCGGCCCGCAAACGGGCCTGGGCGAACAGCACCGCGCGGGCGCGCTCACCGGACCGACACCGTGACCCTGCGTGCGTCCTCCCAGCGGGTGGTGCGGAGGTTCCATGCATAGGCCGTCAGCGCGTACGCGCCCGGCGGCAGCACGGTCGGATCGACCGTCAGGGTGAACCCCGCGTGCGAAAACGGCGGGCCGTACACCGCGGCCGGATCGGGGCTCGCCTCGCCCGGTTGCGCGACGCCCAGGAACAACGGCGTCGCTCCCGGCCGATCCAGCGGCTGTGCCCACACGTGGATGGTGCCGATCCCGCTGCCCAGCCCCGCCGCCGGATCCAACGCCCACCCGGCCACCACGAACGCGCCGCTCAGCGTCGCACCCGGTTGCGGCAGATCCAGCGACATGTGGAGTTGCGCCTCGCCTGGTGCGGGCGGGGTGACCGGGCGAATGGTGACATCGACCAACACGAGATCCTCGCCGGGACCCGGGACCGGGGACCGGGGATCGGTTAGGGATGTCCCCCGTCCCCATTCAAGGTCCCTCGCATCGTACGGTCGGGCGCGTTCGCCGAACGCGCCACTGGACGGCGTGCTCGGACCTTCGAGCCCGCCGGCGGTCGGCGCGTTCAGCGCTTCGGCATCCGGCGCGTTCGGCGAAAGCGCCCTACCGAAGGCCAACCGATACGTCCCCACGAACCCGGGTCCCGGCGCCCACGTGAACGTGCCCGTCTTCGCGTCCAGCCGCGACCCCGCGGGCAATGGCCGGTATTCGCCATTGGCGACTAGATAGCCCGCCCGACCAGATCCCGTGAACTGCAGTTCCAGCCGATCCAGGGGCGCTAATTGCACGTGCCGGATGCCGTCCGCATCGGGCAGCAGTTCGACGAACGGCGCGTCCAGGGACAACCCTGTGCGGCCGAATACCTCGGCCGGAGT
>CAYZYG010000095.1:0-20078 GCA_964481395.1 uncultured Vicinamibacterales bacterium | reverse complement strand
CGCGGCCCCACAGCATCGCCCCGCTCTCGTCCAGGAGGCCGGTGAAGAAAGCGTGGGTCTCGTCGTCGGCGACTGCCTCCCCGTGGTCGACGCAACCATCGAGGGTGACGTTGATGCTGAAGGTCA
Organism: uncultured Vicinamibacterales bacterium; assembly: GCA_964481395.1. Classification (GTDB taxonomy): domain Bacteria; phylum Acidobacteriota; class Vicinamibacteria; order Vicinamibacterales; family JAKQTR01; genus JBFMFH01. Next base: position 19,952 of record CAYZYG010000095.1, on the reverse strand, counting down.
AGAGTCCCATGACAGCGAGCCTGCTCCGGGTTTGGCGGACCGTTGAACTGTCTCCTGTCGACAAACGGCCTTCAGCGGCCATCGATCGCGCTCACTCGCGCGCCCTGCGGCGCGAGAGCGGCGCAGCCGCGAGTTCCTCCTCACTGGGCGAGCCACCAGGGAGGAACTCACCCGCGACGCGCGGCCTCGATCGTGGCGATGTCGATCTTCTTCATCGACATCATGGCCTCGAACGCGCGCCGGGCGGCAGCGGGATCGGGATCCGAGATCGCCTCCGTCAGCGCGATCGGCGTGATCTGCCAGGACACGCCCCATTTGTCCTTGCACCAGCCGCACGCGCTCTCCTGACCACCGTCGCCGACGATCGCGTTCCAGTAGCGATCGGTTTCGGCCTGGTCGACGGTCGCGACCTGAAATGAGAACGCTTCGTTGTGCTGGAACGCAGGTCCGCCGTTGAGCCCGAGGCAGGGAATACCCATCACGGTGAACCAGACGGTCAGCACGTCCCCCTGCTTCCCGGATGGAAAGTCCCCGGGGGCCCGGTACACCGCCCCGACCGCCGAATCGGGAAAGATCCTCTCGTAGAACCGCGCGGCGTCCTCGGCACCGCCGTCGAACCAGAGACAGATGGTGTTCTTCGCTGGCTTCATCGGGTGACTCCTCCATCGGGGCCGACCGCCGGCTCGGCTCGTCTCTTCGACGCGGACTCGGCGCCGAGCGGCTCCGAGAAGGGCTCGATAGGGATCCGCTCGTAGGACACGTCGACGATCTCCAGATGCTCCGCGCCGCCCGGCGCGCGCACGGTGACGCGGTCGCCGGGGCCGGCCTTCATCAGCGCGCGCGCGAGCGGCGAGGCCCAGCTGATGTACCGCCGGTCCAGGTCGACCTCGTCGGCACCGACGATGCGCACGACCTGCTCGACGCCGGCGCGGTTGCGGTACGACACGGTCGCGCCGAAGAAGGCCTGCGTCGCGGCACGTCCGCTGCGCGGCGCTTCCGGGTCCACCACATGGGCCGCGTCGATCCGCTTCGTCAGGAAACGGATGCGCGAGTCGATCTGCCGGAGCCGCCGCTTTCCGTACTGGTAGTCCGCGTTCTCGCTGCGATCGCCGTTCCCGGCGGCCCAGGCCACCACCTCGGTCACCGCCGGGCGTTCCCGGGTGAGCAGGAAGCGCAGTTCGTCCCGCAGCCGCTGAAGACCGGCGGGCGTGATGTAGTTCTTGAACGGCGCTTTCGGCGCCGGCGTCGGCGTGCGCCCCGACCCGCGTGGTCGTCTCAGCATGATCATGGTCTCGCCAGAGTCTATCAGCCTGGCCGGCCGTCCATCACAACGGCACCGGCCCGGGCGCCGGGAACCCCTGACGTTGAGGACACAGTAGGCCGGCGGTTGCGCGGTGTCGCAGCACGTGTAGTACATTCCGCTGCATGATGACGCCGCTCTCGTCCTGGTCTTCTGGGCCGGTTCTCCGGCGGGTTGTCCTCTGCCTGACCGCCCTGACGCTGATCGTCGCGATCGCGCAGCCGTCAGCCGCCCAGGCACCGACGCCGGCCCAGCTCGACGCGTACTTCGCTCAGGCGCTCAAGGACTGGAACGTCCCGGGCATGGCCGTCGCCATCGTCAAGGACGGGAAGGTCGTGCTGGCCAAGGGCTACGGCGTGCGTGAACTGGGGAAGCCGGATCCAGTGGACGCCGACACCCTGTTTGCCATCGCCTCGAACACCAAGGCCTTCACGGCGACGGCCGTGGCCATGCTCGTCGACGACAAGAAGCTCTCGTGGGACGACCGCGTCGTCGACTCCCTGCCGTACTTCCAGCTCTACGACCCGTACGTGACCAGTGATATCAGGATCCGCGACCTGCTGTCGCACCGGAGCGGCCTGGGAACGTTCTCCGGGGACCTCGTCTGGTATGGCACGTCCTACAGCCGGGAAGACGTCCTGCGCCGCGCGCGGTACCTGAAGCAGGCGTCTCCCTTCCGGTCGCGGTACGGCTACCAGAACCTCATGTTCATCGCCGCCGGCGAGGTCGTCGCGGCGGCAGCCGGCACGTCCTGGGACCGCTTCGTGAAGGCGCGCATCCTCGATCCGCTGGGCATGACGCGGACGGTAACCACCCTGGCCGACGTGCAGCGCGCCACCAATGTCGCCACACCCCATGCCGGCACTTACGCTCCGCTCAGGGCGTACCCCTGGCGGTCGTGGGACTCGTGCGGCCCGGCCGCCAGCGTCGTGTCGAGCGCCAGCGACATGGCGAAGTGGATCGCGGTCCAACTGGACGGCGGCGCAGCGGGCGGGAAGCGCCTCTTCTCGGAGGCCGCGCAGCGTGCGATGTGGACGCCCCACGTGTCGTTCACGACAGACCCGAACCCGTCGGTTCCCCCCGTCGGCTCGGCACCGCCGCGGATGCCGGTGCACTTCCGCGGCTACGGCCTGGGGTTCTCGCTCTCAGACTACCGGCAGCACTTCGTCGCCGAACACGGCGGCGCGGCGGACGGTATGTTCTCGCACGTGACGCTGGTTCCCGAAGAGAAGCTCGGCTTCGTCATTCTCACCAACTCGGATACGGGTCTGTCGAGCGCGCTCTCGTATACGATTCTCGACGCGTATCTGGGAGGCGACGGACGCGACTGGAGCCAGCTCTATCTGGCGCGCGCCCGGCAGTCGGCCGAGGAAAAGGCGAGGGCGCGCGACGCGGTCGAGAAGGCCCGGGTGGCCGGCACGAAACCCAGCCTCGCGCTCGAGAAGTACGCGGGCACGTACGTCAGCACCCTCTACGGCGAGGCCCGGGTCGCGGTCGAGAACGGCAGCCTGGTGCTGCGGCTCGTGCCGGCGCCGGAGATGGCGGCCGATCTCTCACACTGGCACTACGACACCTTCGCCCTCACCTGGCGCACGCCGTTCCCGTGGTTCGGCAACGGCCGGGCCCAGTTCGTCGTCGACCAGGATTTGGCCGTCACCGAGATCAAGCTGGACGTGCCGAACGACGACTTCTGGTTCTACGAGCTGGAACTGAAGCGGAAGTAGACACCGCTGCGATCACTGAGCACCGCCACCGGGTCTATTGTCCTGGCGGCGGTTCCCAGAGCTCAAGCTTGTTGCCCTCGGGATCGATGACCCAGCCGAACTTGCCGAACTCCGACTCTTCGGTTTTCTCCACGACCTCCACGCCCTCTGCCCGCAGGGCGGCGAGCAACGCGTGGAGGTCGGCAACCCTGTAGTTGATCATGAACGGCGCGTCGCTGGGGGCGAAGTAGGAGGTGTCCTCCTTGAAGGGACTCCAGATCGTCGTGCCGGTCCCCTGCGGGTTGTCGGGGCCGCTCCACCGAAACGCCGCGCCGCCCCACTCTTCAACTTCGACGCCCAGATGCGTCTTGTACCAGGCCCCAAGCGCTTTGGGGTCTCGAGCCTTGAAGAAGATGCCGCCGATTCCCGTCACACGTTCCATGGCACGTCTCCTGGCCGAGCAAGCTTGATCCTCGGCATCACCGCGAATCACTACAGCACAAACGACCCGACGCCGAACCCGCGCTACCCGCCCATCATCGCTGAGCCGCCGACGCTCGTATTCGGAACGACCGAGTTGCGGAACGTGGAGGTGCGACACCACGCTCTCGCCTCGAAAGATGGACGGATCCCGTTGGCCATTATGCCGCAGGGTTCCGTTTTGCCACACAGGGGGCTGTGCACCGTCGCCTCGCCGCACGGGTGGTACCGGACTTGGGGCGCCTCAGCGGGACGTGGCGGGAGGCGGGGCGTCCGTCTTGGCTGACCCGGCCGACAACGCGGGCAGGGCATCGGGCGGGAGCAGGGCGGCGAGCTTGTCGCGTTCCACGAGGAATGCGGCCATGTGCGCAGCAGGGATGGGGTCGCCCGGCGGCATCCGTCGGTGCTCGGTGATGGGATTCACGTACGCGCCGTTCTTGCGCAGCCGGTAGTCCAGGTGCGGGCCGCTCACCAGGCCCGTCGCGCCGGACAGGCCGATCACCTCCCCCTGGCTGACACGCTGGCCGACGCGGACGTTGATCCTCGACAGATGCAGGTACATGCTCTCGTAGCCGCCGGCGTGCCGGATCGCCACGAGTCTCCCGGCGTCGCCAGCCCACCCGGCCCGGGTCACCGTGCCGTTCGACACAGCCACGACGCTCGATCCGACGGGAGCTGCATAGTCGACGGCCGGGTGCGCACGCGTGATGTTCAGGACGGGGTGGCGCCTGGCCATCGAGAAGCGCGACGTGATACGGGGTTCGAACTTGAGCGGCGACTTGAGGAAGAAGCGCTTCAATGACCGGCCGTTCTCGTCGTAGTAGCCGGCCTTGCCGTCCGGCATGACGAAGCGGAACGCCTTCAGGTGCCGGCCGTCGTTGAAGAACTCCGCCGCGAGCACGTCTCCGTACGCGACCGTGCCGGTCTCCCGGGTGATCTTACGGAAGGCGACGCGGTAGTGATCGCCCTCCCGCAGCTCGGAGTTGAAATCGATTTCTCCCGAGAAGACCGCGGCCAGCCCGATCGAGAGGTCGTCACCCTCGCCGGCCGCGCTCATCGACTCGAAGAGTGACGGGGTCTCGCTCGTGATGGCGCCGGCCGTCCCCGTCAGCTCCTCCGTGCGCGCGTAGGTGTTCACTTCCGCGCGCAGATCGGAGGGCGACGCATAGGACGCGGGCGCCACTCGCAGGTACTGGTCGGGGTCGATCTCGTATCGGAACTCCCGCAGCGCGCCGCTCGTCGTCTTCACGAGGGCGAACGTCTGGCCCTCTCGGAACTTGCGCGGGTCGAACGTCGATGAGATCAATTGCACGGCTGAACTGGCGTGCTCGGGAGCGAGGTGTTCGTACAGCAGACCGGCCAGGGTCGCGTTGCGGGGCACCTCGCCCTCGATCTCCCGGGTGTCCGGCGTCAGGTACACGTCCGCGCCCCGCGCGGGTGCTTCCGGCGGGGTCGCCTCGCGGCCGCACGACGCCAGTCCCACCGCGAGCAGGGCGGCGCACACCCGGGCACGCGGGTGTCTCAGGGAAGTTGTGGCTCTGCCGGGCATACGCTATTGGACGACCGCAGGCGTGATTCGGACGGCCCCGTCGATCGTACCACGCGCGGCGCGGTCTCGGTCCCGATTCTTGACCCCGCCTCCCGCGGCCTATTATCGTGAGGGTTCCAATCCAGAGGAGGACCGTACGATGCACTTCGTGCCCCGCGTGCGCACGCTCGCCGTGGTCGCGCTGGCCGCGGCCGTCTCCGTCGCCATCCCGCTGGCCCAGTCGGCCGAGAAGGTCGACTACGAGGCCATCTACAAGATCAAGGACGAAGGGCTGCAGCGCTCCAAGGTGATGGAGATCGCGAGCTTCCTCACCGACGTATACGGCCCGCGCCTCGCGAACACCCCCAGCTACAAAGCCGCGGCCGACTACGCCCAGAAGCTCATGACGGAATGGGGACTGGCCAACATCCATACGGAGGCCTTTCCCTTCGGGCAGGGCTGGACCAACGAACGGATGGTCGCGCACGCCACGGCACCGTCACGCTGGCCGATCATCGCCTACCCGAAGGCCTGGACCCCTGGAGTCGATGGGGTCCTCTCTGCCGAGGTGGTGGTCGCGCCCATCGACACCATGGCCGACTTCGACCGGTTCAAGGGCAAGCTGAAGGGCAGGATCGTGTTCACGGCCCCGGCTCGTGAAGTCGCGGCGCTGTTCGACCCGCTCGCGACCCGGTTTTCGAACGACCAGCTCGCCGCGATGACCGAGTTGCCGGTCGGCGGAGGGCGCGGTCGCGGAGGCGCGCAGGCGGCCAGCCCGGAGGTCGTCCGGCAGCGGCTTCCCTTCTACGAGAAGGAAGGCGCGGCCCTGCTCGTCGAGCCTGGACGCGGAGACGGAGGTACGGTGTTCGTCGGCGGCGGAGGCAGCCGCGACCCCAAGACCCCGACGGTGCTGCCTCAGATCGTCATGGCCGTCGAGCACTACAACCGGATCGTGCGGACCATCGCGAGGGGCGTGCCGGTCACGCTCGAGGTCGAAATCAAGAACACCTTTCACGCCGCCGACCTCAACGCCCACAACGTCATCGGGGAGATTCCCGGCTCGGATCCCAAGTTGGCGTCTGAGCTGGTGATGATCGGCGGGCACTTCGACGGGTGGCACACGGGCACCGGCGCGACGGACAACGCGGCGGGCTCCGCCATCATGTTGGAGGCGCTCCGCATCATCAAGACCGCCGGCCTCAAGCCGCGCCGCACGATCCGCATCGGCCTGTGGTCGGCCGAGGAGCAGGGGCTGATCGGCTCACGGGCGTACGTGGCCGAGCACTTCGCCGATCGCGCCACGATGCAGCTCAAGCCGGACCACGCGAAGTTCTCGGCGTACTTCAACGTCGACAACGGCACGGGCGCGATCCGCGGCGTCTACCTCCAGGGCAACCACGCCGTCGCCCCGATCTTCACGGCCTGGATGGAGCCGTTCCGCAGCCTCGGCATGACAACGCTGACCGTCAGGAACACGGGCGGAACGGACCATCAGTCATTCGACGCGGTCGGGCTGCCGGGATTCCAGTTCATCCAGGACCCGGTGGAGTACAGCACGCGTACCCATCACTCGAACATGGACGTGTACGACCGCCTCCAGGCCGCCGACCTCATGAAGAACGCGGTCATCGTCGCGTCGTTCGCGTACCACGCGGCGAACCGGGACGAGAAGCTCCCGCGCAAGCCGCTGCCGGCCCCGGCGCCGGCAGGAGGGAGAGGGAGGGGATTCTAAGGACAGGGATCGGGGGCCGGGGATCGGGGACCGGGGACCGGGGATCGGTTGTGGGGGTTCCCCGTCCCCATTGGTGGTCAATTCTGTCGCGTTCCAGCCAGACCATCGGGACCAGCGTCGGGCAATCGAGACCGTCTCAACTGGTCCCCGGTCCCAGGTCCCCGGTCCCCGTCTCCCGTCCGTGCCTCCCGGCCCAGGCCCTGAGCGCCGCCTGGCGCTCGCGTGCATCGGGCTCGTCGTTCATCCGATCGACAGGCCACGGCAGCGTCCACGTCCAGTTGACCGCATCCACGACACCCGGCACGTTGATGCGGTCCGTCCACCCGAAGACGTCCTGTACCGGCAGCACGACCAGATCCGATCCCGACGCGAAGAGCGATTCGACGATCGCGTCGCGAATGCGGGGATTGAACGGCTCGCCGGAGGAGACCGGCCCGCCGGCCGCACCCTGGACCGAGGGCAGGTCCAGAACCCGGGCGCGCTCGATCGCATCGAGCGTCTCCCACCACTCGGCGAGCGTTTCCGTGTCGTGGGTGCCTGACGCGGCGAGCGACAGCGCCGGATAGGCGGCCGGATCGATGAACGGCCGCCCGTCTTCGTGCCAGCGCCGCTCCCATCGCTGCACGCGGAATCCCGGGATCCCCAGGCCGGTGAGCATCTCGCGGACGAAGTCGGGAATGGTGCCCAGATCCTCGGCCAGCACGTCGCCCCCGCACTGCTGCAGCGTCCGCAGCACGGCCTCACCCTGCGTCCGTTGCTCGGCCTCGTCCGCCGGGATGAACCGTGGCGGGCCGCCGTCGCCGGGGAACACCCAGGTGCGGAACAGACCGACGACGTGATCCACGCGGTAGCCGTCGAACAGGCTGGCCATCCGCCGGCCTCGTTCGCGGAACCAGCTGAACCCCTCGGCGCGAAGAACGTCCCAGCGGTAGACCGGCAGCTTCCAGTTCTGACCATCGGCGCTGAAGGCGTCGGGGGGCGCCCCAACGGTTCCATCGAAGGAGAACAGACGCTGGTGCGCCCAGGCGTCAGCGCTCTCTCCCGCCACCATGAAGGGGAAATCGCCGATGATGCGCAGGCCCTGGGTCCGCAGGCGCGCTGCCTGCCACTGCTCGTGAGCGAGCCACTGGAGGTACTGGCGATACAGCACCTCGATCGTGTGTTGACGGTGGGCCTCGTCCAACGACTGCCGCTGCCGGTCACGGAGGCGCGCCGGCCACGCCCGCCACTCCTGCCCGTCCGACGCGTGGTACAGCGCCCGGAAGAGGCCGTAGTCATTCAGCCACCAGCCCTCCGTCGCGATGAACGCCTTCAGGCCGTCGGCCCGCCTCGTGCCGGGTGCCCATTCATGGCGGAGGAATCGCTGGAACGCGGCCCTCAGCACGCGGTCCTTGAGCAGCCGCACGGCGAAGTAATCGACGCGCGGCGTCGAGCGGACGTGCGCCAGCGTGCCCCGGAGGGCCGTGTCGAGCCAGGCGTCGCCGCCCAGTGCGCCGTACTCCGGCACGTCCGGCACCGCGATGTAGATCGGGTCGATCGCCATCGCGCTCAGTGCCGAATACGGAGACGTCTGTCCGGGCGCGACTTCGTTGATCGGCAGCCACTGGAGCAGCGACATGCCAGCCCCGGTCATCCAGCTGGCCAGAGCCGGCAGGGCTCCCAGATCGCCGATGCCCCAACTGGATGTCGAACGGCACGCGAAGAGGGGGATCAGCAGACCGGCTGCGCGTCGGGAGGCTTCCATCGGAGCGCTCATACGGACGTCACGCGGGCGGGTCCGCCGCGAGGCAAGGCGGTACAGCGGTCCAGGAGACGGCCGATCGCCCGGCTGAAGACAGCGGGATCGGGCAGCAGGCTGATGACCAGAAAGGCCTCGCGCAGGAAGTCGAAGAAGTAGCCCGGGTGAGCCAGCACGTGCGCGTCCTCAAGCAGTTCGAGCACCAGGCTCTCTTCCGATCGCGTCGCGGGCACCTGCAGCACCGCGGACCAGCCTCCTTCCGCCGGCAGCAGCGTCACGTCGGGCCGGGCCGCCACGGCCTGTTTGAGCGTGGCGAGGTTCTGCTCCAGCCGCGACCGGATGGCCCTGCGCACCTCGCTCCCCCGGTCGAGCAGGGCAGGAAGGGCAAGTTGAACGGGGGTGCCGACGGACAGGTAAGTGTCGCCGATCACCTCGAGCCGCTCCATGGCCGCGGCTGTCTGCTCCTCCGGTCCGGTGAGAATCATCCAGCCAGCCTTGAGCTGAGGCAGCCCGACCGACTTCGACAGGCCGCCGAGCGAGAACGCGAGAACCTCGTGCTGCGTCAGCACCGAGCACGTACGGCGCAGATCGACGTCGAGCGGGTACTCCGCGAACACCTCGTCGCCCACCAGGGCGAGGCCGTGCGACCGGCAGTGCTGCACCAGTCCGTCCAGTTCGTGCCGTTTGATGAACGACCCGGTCGGATTGTTCGGGCTGACGACAATCACCGCCCTCGTGGTCGGTCCCGTGGCCGACGCCAGACTGTCCGTGTCGACGGCCCACTCGCCATGGAAGTCGAGCCGGTACGGCCGGACGGCCACACCCTCGAGCGATGCCAGGAACTCGAAGAGCGGGTAGCTCGGCGCGGGCACGAGCACCTCGTCGCCCGGATTGCACAGCAGCTTGAAAATGAAGGTGTACGCCTCGCTGGTCGACGCCGTGAGCACGATGCGCTCGGAGGGCACCGCGAGGCCGCGCCGAAGACAGTCACGCGCGATGGCGTCGCGAGCCGCGGGCAGGCCGAACGGTTCGGGCCGATAGGTGAGCCCGGCGGACGACGCCAGCGGCTCGAGCAGACTCGTCGGGTACGGCAGGTTCACGCGCGTCGGATTCGATTCCGTCAGATCGTCGATGCGCACGCCCTCGCGCTCCAGGCGAGCGCGTGCCGTGGCAATCCGGTTCGGCGTGAGATCGAACGACAGGCGGGAGGAGAACACGCTGAGACAGGATACAGGAGACAGAAGGCAGGGACCAGGGATCGGGGATCGGGGATCAGTTCTGATGTACCCCGCCTGCATTCGTGGTCCTCACTGGGTGTGTCCGGACCACGATCGGCACCCCCGTGACAGAACCGATCCCAGGTCCCCGGCGCCCGGTCCCCGCTGTACAATGTCCGTTCCTTCGTCGTCTCTGTGGAGGTTCTTGGAATGAAACGCCTGCATCACTCCGGAATCTGGTGTCTCACGTTCGTGCTCGCGTCGCTCGGCCTGGGCCTGGTCGGCCAGGCTCAGGAGCCCGCTTCTTCGGCGGTCAGCTATCAGGTCCCGCCGAAAGCCATCATCGACATTCTCGACGCACCGCCGTCGCCTGCCGTCGTGGTGGGCCCCAACAGGCAGGTTGTCGCGCTGGTGTCGCGCATCTCCATGCCGACCATCGCGGAGCTGGCCGAGCCCATGCTCAGACTGGCCGGAACACGCGTCAATCCGAAAACCAACGCCTCGCACAGTCTGCCCCGTTACACGGGCTTCACGCTGAAGAGGATCGCCGACGGGTCGGAGATTCGCGTGGACACGCCGGCCAACACGCGAATCGGGCTTCCGATGTTCTCGCCCGACGGCCGCCGGCTGGCGTTCATGGTTTACAGGGCCAATGGCGTCGAATTGTGGATGGCCGATCCGTCGACGGGTCAGGCCCGCGCCGTGACGAGCGCCACGATCAACGACCTCGGCGGCTGCGACTGGCTCGACGACAGCTCCGCGATGCTCTGCCATTTCGTGGATGCGGGTCGCGGACCGATGCCCGCTCCCCCAGGCGTGCCCGCGGGACCACGCGTGCAGGAGAATGCGGGCAAGGCTGCGCCAGTGGCGACCTACCAGGACCTGCTGACGAGTCCGTACGACGAGACGCTGTACGAGTATCTCTTCACGTCCCAGCTCGCCATCGTCGCGCCGGACGGGACCAGGACCCCGATCGGCCGTCCGGCGATCTTCTCGTCCGCCGCGATGTCGCCCGACGGGCAGTTCGTGCTCGTGGCCAGGATCAAGCGTCCGTTCTCGCGCCTGGTGACCGCCGGCGGCTTCCCGAAGGACATCGAGGTGTGGAACCGCCGGGGTGAAACCGTCCGCACGCTTGGCGAGCAGCCGTCAGGCGAGCTGGTCCCCATCAACGGCGTCATCACCGGGCCGCGGTCGTACCGCTGGAACCCTGTCGATCCCGCGACGGTCGTGTGGGCGGAGGCGCTCGACGGCGGCGATCTCCGCAACAAGGTCCCGCACCGGGACCGTGTGCTCACGATGAGGACGCCGTTCACCGGCGACCCGGCGGAGTTCATCAAGACGGAATGGCGTTTCGGCTCTCTCTCGTGGACCGAGAAGGGCGTGGTGCTGCTCTCGGAGTCGGATCGGGCGACGCGCCTCAACCGGACCTGGATGATCGACGCGCCGGGATCGGCTCCGCGCAAGGTCTGGGAGCGGAATCCTCAGGACCGGTACGCGGACCCCGGCACGCCCATGATGCGCGCAGGCGCGGGCACGATCCGTCAGGTGGGCGACACCATCTTCCTGCGCGGCTCCGGGGCCTCGCCCCAGGGCGATCGCCCCTTCGTCGACCGCATGAACCTCAAGACGCTCGCCAAGGAGCGGATCTTCCACTGCGATGACAAGAGCTACGAAACCGTCGTGGATGTGCTGTCCGACGATGGGTCGATGCTGCTGACGCAGTGGGAGACGCGGGCGGACTTCCCCAACTACTACGTCAGGGATCTCGCGAAAGGCACCAGGACCGCGGTCACCCAGTTCACCGACCCGGCTCCCCAGCTCACCGGCATTCAGAAGCAGCTCGTCACCTACGAGCGCAAGGACGGCGTCACGCTCTCGGGCACGCTGTACCTGCCGCCCGGCTACCAGCCGGGCACGCGCCTGCCCTTCGTGCTGTGGGCGTATCCGACCGAATTCACCGATCCGTCACTCGCCAGCCAGGTGTCGGGCTCGCCCCACCGGTTCACAACGGTTGGCGGGACGTCGCATCTGTTCTTCCTGACGCAGGGGTACGGCATCTTCGACAACCCGAGCATGCCGATCATCGGTCCGGGAGAGACGGCCAACGACACCTACGTGGAGCAGCTCGTGGCCAGCGCTGAGGCGGCCGTCAACAAGATCGTCGAGCTGGGTGTGGCCGATCGCGACCGCATCGGCGTCGGCGGGCACAGCTACGGCGCCTTCATGACGGCGAACCTGCTTGCGCACAGCGACCTGTTCCGCGCGGGCATCGCGCGCAGCGGCGCCTACAACCGCACGCTCACGCCGTTCGGCTTCCAGGCCGAGCGCCGGACGTTCTGGGAGGTGCCGGAGATCTACGGGAAGATGTCGCCGTTCTTCCACGCGCCCAAGGTGAACGAACCCATCCTTCTGATCCACGGCGAGGCCGACAACAACTCGGGGACGTTCCCGATCCAGTCCGAGCGGTTCTACATGGCGCTCAAGGGCCACGGCGCCACGGTGCGGTACGTGACACTGCCGCTCGAATCGCACGGCTACGCCGCGCGCGAGTCGGTCCTGCACACGCTGTACGAGATGGTGAGCTGGTTCGACAGGCATGTGAAGAACGCGGGACAAAAGAAGTAGAGAGTAGACAGTAGATAGTGGACGGCCGGCGCACGGGCCGGCGGGTGTACGCCACCCCCGGCCCGCACGCTCTTCTTCCCTGATCCCTGATCCCCGCTCTACCCCCGTCGCCGATCGCCTGATCCCTGGTCCCTGGTCTTACCCCTGTCAGCGAAGCTGACGGCCATCCCGACCGCCACGACGGTACACGCGCCGACGACGTTGTGCCAGAGGAAGGCGATCGAGGTCCCGTAGGCCACGGCCGCCACGGCCGCGATTCCGGCCAGCAGGCCCCAGAACGCGCCGCGGGCGGTTGCCCGCCTGGTCGCGATGGCCAGGATGAAGACTCCCAGCAGCGAGCCGTAGAAGAACGATCCGAACTGGTTCACCACGTCGATGAGCGGCCCGAGCGAGGTCGCGTAGATGGCCACGACACAGGCGACGAGGCCCCAGAATCCCGTCACCAGCTTCGACACCTTCAGGTAGTGGGCGTCGGATGCCTCGGTCTTCAGGTGGCGCCGGTAGAAATCGATGATCGTCGCGGTCGACAGGGAGTTCAGCTCGGCCGCGATGCTCGACATCGCTGCCGCGAAGATGGCCGCGATGATGAGCCCCACCAGGCCGATCGGCATGTGTTCGGTCACGAACGTCGGGAACACGTAATTCACGTCCCCGTACTGGCGATCCCCGGTCACCTCCCTGACGAGCGTCAGGGCCTGCGTCCGGACGCCCTGGAGCTCGGCTTCCCGCGCGCGAAACGCTTCCTCCGCGGCGGTCAGGGCCGTCCCGCCTCCCGCCTGCCGCGCCGACGCGACCTGCTCCGCCGCGGATCGGCGCGCGTCAAACGCCGAGGCGAAGCGGCGCTCCAGTTCCACGTACTCGCCCCCGCGCGCGCTCGACCGCACCCGCTCGTCGTGCTGGCGGTTGAAGAGCATCGGCGGCTGGTGGAACAGGTAGAACACGAAGATGAACACGCCGATGAGCGGGATCAGGAACTGCAGCGGAATCTTCCAGTACGCGCTCATCAGAAGCGACGTGCGCCCCTCGGGAATCGACTTGGCCGTCAGGTAGCGCTGCACCTGACTCTGGTCGGCTCCGAAGTACGACAGCATCAGAAAGAGGCCGCCGATGAGGCCCGACCAGAACGTGTAGGTCTTGGTGGGATTCCACTCGAAATCCAGGGCCTGGAGCCGGCCGGTGGTCCCGGCGACGTGCAGCGCGTCGCCTACCGACACGTGGTCGGGCAGCTGGAGCAGCAGGATGACGACGGCGGCACCGACGCCGAGGATGATCACGCCCATCTGCTTGACGTCGGTCCAGGTGACCGCCTGCACGCCGCCGACCATCGTGTAGAGCACCGTGGGCAGACCGATGCCCAGGATCGTCAGCGTCAGGTTCCAGCCCAGCACGATCGACAGAATGACCGCCGGGGCGGCGATGATCACGCCGCACGACAGGCTGCGTGACAGCAGGAACAGAAAGCTCGCAAGGGCCCGCGTCCGCGCGTCGAAGCGGCGCTCCAGATACTCGTACGCGGTGAACACGTTGGCGCGGTAGAAGAACGGCACTACCGTGACCGAGAGAATGACCATGGCCAGCGGCAGCCCCAGGTACAGCTGCAGCACGCTCATGCCCTCGGCGTAGCCGCGCCCGGTGGTCCCGACCAGGGTGATCGCCGACAACTGTGTGGCCATCACGGACAGGCCGACCGCCCACCACGGCAGCGAGCGGTTCGCCAGGAAGTACCCTTCGACCTCGCGGGTCGCCTTCGATCGCCGCAGGCCGTCCCAGACGATCCAGACGAGATAGGTGACGATGATCGCCCAGTCGACGAGGTGCATCGGCTATCCCCCGAAGTACCGCTGGAAGAGCCAGACGCCGGCCAGCACCAGCACCTCGACGACCAGCACCAGAACCCCGGTGCGGCCGAGGAATCGCCGCGCCTCGGCATCGAGCACCATCGAACGGGAAGTCGGCTCGGTCACAGGGCACTCACCCTTTCCTGCAGCGCCGCCGCCGCCTGCGCCAGTGCGTCCCGGCGCCGCTGCTGCCATGCGCCGTCCTCTCCGAGCAGCCTGCTCGACGCGTCGAGTGCCGCCCCCGTCACGACCGGAGCCGGCCCGCCCAACGTGGTGCGGACCCGGACGAAGTGTTCGGGGGTGAGCAGGCGGGCTAACGTGGCTTCGTCGTACCGCACCTCGACCCCAGCGACCTCCAGGCACACCTGCGCGACCAGGTCCGCGAGATCGAGCCTGCCGTCGACCACCACCGGCGCGATGCGCGCGGCCACGGCGTGAGCCGTCCTGAAGGAGAGGCCGTGATCCCGCACGAGCGTGTCGGCGAGTTCGGTGAGCGTGATGCCGCCGCTGCCGGCCCGCTCCGCAAGACGCTCGCGGTCGAATTCGGCGGTCTGCACGGCGGCCGCGACCAGCCGCACGGCCCTGATGGCGTCCCGGAACATGGTGGACACCACGGGCTGCAGGTCGTCCTCGGTGTCAACGATGTCGCCGAAGGGCGTGTTGTGCACGGCCGTCAGGATGGCCGTCGTCCCGCCAACGGCCCGGCTGCCGATCGACCGGGCGTGTTCGAGGGCCACGGGATTCCGCTTCTGCGGCATGATCGAACTGGTCTGCACGAACCCGTCCGACAGCCGCAGGTAGCCCACCTCGGCCGTACACCAGAGCAGCAGATCCTGGACGAAGCGCCCCAGGCCGGCCAGCGTGATGCCGACAGCCGCCGCGTTCTCCAGCATGTAGTCGACCGTGGCGATGCTGCCGTACGTGTTTCCGGTCGGAGCGTCGAAGCCGAGGAGCCGGCTCGTCAGCTCGCGATCGATGCGAAAGCCCGTCCCGGTGATGGCGCACGAACCGAGCGGGCATCGGTTCGTGGTCTCGAAGGCGGCGCGGACGCGCCGGGTATCTCGTTCCAGTTGCTCGATCATCCCGAGCACGTAGTGGGCGATCGTGCTCGGCTGCGCCGGCTGGGTATGCGTGTGGGCGGCAAACAAGGTCTCCCGATGGCGCTCCGCCTGGCCGATCAGGGCTTTGCGGAGGTCCAGGATGGCCGCCGCCAGATCCAGCAGAAACTCCCGCTGCCGCATCCGGTACATCGTCATGTCGATGTCGTTGCGGCTGCGGGCGGTGTGCAGCCTGCCCGCCACGTCGGCACCGCATCCCGCGACGAGCTGCTGCTCCACGTAGAAGAACAGATCCTCGTAGGTCCCGTCGTAGATGACGCGCCGGATGTCGTCCGGCCTGACCGCGTCGAGCGCGTCGCGGATCGCCCGGCCGTCGTCAGGCGCGACGATGCGCCGCTCGATCAGCATCACCAGGTGCGCGCGGTGAATCGCCAGCAGCGGCTCGAGAAAGAGCGACTTGGCGTCCTCGAAGTTGTCGTTGAGGACGCACGACACGTACTCCGGAGCGAACTTCATGCAGAGGGATCCTGTCAGATGAGGTCAGACACCAGCATACCGGAGGCAACCGTCGCCTGTCGCCTGTCGCCTGGGGCCTGGGGCCTGTCCTACGGCATCACGAACGCGTGCTGGGCCTCCCTGACGGTCAGGACCGGGCACGGCGACTTGCGGACGACCTTCTCGGCCACGCTCCCGAGAAGCATGTGCGCGATCGGCCCGCGGCCGTGCGTGCCCATGACGATCAGGCTGACGTTGTGGATCTTGGCGTAGCGGATGATTTCGAGAAAGGGGTTGCCGCTGAGCAGCGACACCATGGCCCGGTAGCGACGCCGCTCCTCGTCGGTCAGCACCGACGACAGCCGGTTCGCGGACTCGTGCTCGATCTCCTCGCGCAACCCCGGCACCGACGCGACGTAATTCTCCGCGGCCCACGCGTGGGCCAGAAGGTCTTCCACGACGTGCACGACATGGAGCGACGCGCCGAAGGCCTCCGCCAGTCCTTTGCCGTACCGGAGCGCGGCATCGGATGCTTCGCTGAAATCCGTGGGCACGAGCACCGTCCGAATGTCCAGCATGGTCGCCTCCCGCGGACATTATAGAGGCGCCGACGGGGACGGACCAGGGACCCGCGTACGCCCCGCTATCGGTCACACTGCCCAATCCTGGGACACCCCGCCGGCTTCAGGAAAGCCGGGCCTGTGGCTCCGGCCGCCGGGAATGCTCAGAAACCGGCCTGAATCTGCTGACGTCCGCGCCTCCACTCCCATGTCTCCTGTGGCCTCGCTCTTGCTTGGGATACGGGCCAGCAGTCTGGATCCCGATACCGGGAGACGCGAGACCTGGGCACGTCGGCTGCGGGAGGACGGAACGCAATGAGAACAAGAATGAGGGCCTCGCTGCTTCTGCTCGCCGGAGCACTCGCCGCCGTGTGGACCGCGAGCTATCAGGCTGTCCCCGCCCATCGGCTCGCCCGCCTCGACAGCGCACTGCAGCAGCGCGTCCGAGGCCGGGTCCCCGGCAGCACGCAGGTCATTGTGACCGCATCTGCGGGAACGAGCCTGTCTGCGCTCAGCGACCGGATCCGGGCGTTCGGCGGTACGGTCGTCAACGAACTGCCGGTCGTGCAGGCGGTGACCGCCCGCGTGCCTGGCGACAGGGTCGAGGCGCTCGCGATTCAGCCAGTCGTTTCCCATGTGTCGAGCGACGGAGCGGTCACCGCGGAGGCGGCCTCCCCGACCAACACATGGACGATGCTCCTTCCGCAATCGCACACCTACAAGGCCCTGGGCATCGATGACCTGAGCCTCATGGGCAACACCATCGGCGTGTGCATCATCGACACGGGCGTGGTCGGCGGAACCATGGGCACGGTCACCAAGTTCTACAACTTCCTGCTGAGCCCGACGACGGTGAAAGCTGTTACCGCATTTGACGACAACGGTCACGGCACGCACGTGGGCGGTCTCATCGGCGACAGCGGAGTCCAGTCGTACGGGAACGTGGGCGGGGTAGCGCCCAACGTCCGGTTCATCGGCATGAAAGTGCTCGACGCGAACGGCCAGGGCAGGACGAGCGACGTCATCCGTGCGATCGACTACGCCATTCAGTACCGCGTGACTCTGGGCATCGACATCATCAACCTGTCGCTCGGCCACCCTATCTACGAGCCAGCCGCGACGGATCCGCTCGTGCAGGCGGTCGAACGCGCCGTCGCCGCGGGCATCGTCGTCGTGGCGTCCGCGGGCAACAGGGGCATGAATCCGGAGACCGGCGCAGTGGGCTACGGGGGCATCATGTCGCCCGGCAACGCGCCGTCGGCCATCACGGTCGGCGCGGCAGACTCGCTCGACACCGATACCAGGAGTGATGACCGTATTGCGCCGTTCAGTTCGCGGGGGCCGACCTGGTACGACGGCTACGTGAAGCCCGACGTTATCGCACCGGGTCGTCGCGAGTACTCGACCGCGACCAAGGGCAGCAAGCTGTACATCGACTACCCGGACAAGCTGGTCATCTTCCGCAACCCGACCAACGACAAGATGACGGGCAAGGAAGCCCGCTACATCAAGCTCAGCGGGTCGAGCATGTCGACCTCCGTCGTGTCCGGCGTCGTCGCCCGGATGCTCCAGGCCCATCGCCTGACCTACAAGACCCTGAAGGACACGACGTGGGCCCCGAGCCGGCTCAAGCCGAACCTCGTGAAGGCCATCCTGATGTATACGGCCACGCCCATGTTCGACGAGAACGGGTTCGAATACGACGTGCTGACGCAGGGCGCCGGGGAGGTAAACGCGGCCGGCGCTGCTGAGTTGGCTCGGCTGGTTGACCCGACCTCGCCGCCGAATGCGCCGTGGCTGACTGCGCCGTACCAGCCGCACACGACGTTCGGTGACGAGACTCTGATGTGGGGCCAGCGGATCATCTGGGGCGACCGCATCATCTGGGGAGACCAGGTCCCGCTCGACACCAACGCGGAGGCCTGGAGTCAGAGGATCATCTGGGGCGACCGCATCGTCTGGGGGGATGCCGCGCTGGCTGCAAGCACCCCCGAGTCGGTCGAGGGCGATCGCATCATCTGGGGTGACCGCATCATCTGGGGTGACCGCATCATCTGGGGCGACCGCATCATCTGGGGCGACCGCATCATCTGGGGCGACCGCATCGTGTGGGGCGACGGGACCGCCGAGACCACCGACCCCCTTCGCATCGTCTGGGGAGACCTTGCGTCGATCCTCGGGCTGACCGAGCAGATGAGCATGGCCTGGATCAATTTCTTCGTCGACTAGTGGCCCGGGGGCCGACGGCTCGTCCGTCGGTCCTCGTGATGCTCGTGAACAGCGACCGAAAGCGGATTCGGAGCTTCGGGTGAACGCCACACACTTGGCAGCGGACCGACGACGACCGGGCATGGCGGATTGTCTGGAGCCGTCCGACGTCGGTCCCGGCACGACGCCCGTCGTGGCCTCCGTCCCGCAGAAGGGCAGCCAGAATGACCTGGCCCCAGCGCGTGCGTCGTGGCGCGACGGGCTGCCCGTGCTCCGCGGCGATGGCCTGTGCGCCCGTGAACCCCAGAAGACCGACGCGGCCGGACTTACCAGCCTGCTCACGCCTCGGACCATCTGGCCGTTCCGCGCGAAAGCTCCGGTCTCGGCGTCGGGCTGGGCGCGCCTGCTCGACCGTTCGCAGTCCGACCGCGCGACGGGCTTGAGCGCGCTCTTCCTCGTCGAGAGCGAGCGGTCGTCCGGCGTCCTCGGCCTGGTGCTCATCCGGCGGCTCGAACTCGACTTTCGCATCGCCGAGGCCCAGTTCCTGTTCGGCGAGGAGGCGTGGGAATCGGACGCGCCGCAGACAGGCCTGAGCTTCGCCCTGGATTTCGCGTTCCGCGACATCGGCGTGCATCGCCTCGAAGCCCGCACCCTGACCGGCCGCGAAGGCGTGGTGCTCCGGTCCCTTGGTCTGGTTCAGGAGGGCCTGCTTCGCGATGCCTACCCGCTCTGGGGTGGCCTCGCGACACAGACGATCTGGGCGATGCTCCGGACGGAGTGGCTCTCCAGGCAGGTCCCGCCGCCGCGCAGGCAGCCTGCCCGCCCGTCCGCACCCGAGCCGGTCCGGCAGATGCCCGACGCTCACGAACCGGACGACGAACTGCCGGGCTGGACGCGCGCCGTGCCGGTCCTGCGAGGCGCTCGCGTCGTACTGCGCGAGATGGAACCGGCCGACGGAGACGCCCTGGTTCGCGTGCTGGACCCGTCGGACATCGCGCTCCGCATCGAACCGGCCCCGACGACGCCTGAGATGTTCCGGCAGTACGTCGCCTGGGCGCGTCGCCAGCGCCAGGCGGGGCGGGCGGTGAGCCTGGCCATTCTGCTCGACGGCTATCCCGAGCCCATCGGCATGATGCAGGTCCGGAGCAAGGACGACCGCTTCCGGATCGGCGAATGGGGCATCGTGCTCACGCGAGACCAGCGTGGAACGGGCGTCCTGGACGAGGCGCTGGCCCTGGTCGGCGGATTCCTGTTCGACACGATCGGCATCCGACGGCTGGAAGCCAGGACCAGCGGCACCAATCTTCCCGCGATCGGTGCGATGAAGCGCTATGGGTTCGTCCGTGAGGCCGAGCTGCGCGGGTCGTTCCTCGTGGACGGCGAGTACAGAGACGACGAGTTGTGGAGGTACTCGGTAGGCGACAGGCGATAGGCGACAGGCGATAGGCGACAGGCGATAGGCGACAGGGG
>CAYZYG010000094.1:0-20731 GCA_964481395.1 uncultured Vicinamibacterales bacterium | reverse complement strand
CGTCTGGTCGCCCGATGGGACCGCCGTCGCGTTCCTGGCGACGACGCGGTCGCTAACCTCGTCCGAGACGACGATGGAAGACACGCACGTCTGGGTCATGAAGGCGGACGGGAGCGGCCGGCGCGAGCTCGCGCCAGCGCTGGACAACCGGCACGGCGCGCCGAAGTGGTCGCCTGACGGAAGGTTCATCGGATTTACCGTTCAGGAACGCGGAAACACGCGACTCTACCGCGTGCCAGCCGCGGGCGGCCCGACCGAGCGCCTTGCGCCGGATGGCGACGTCGACGGCACCGTTGGCGCCTGGAGCCTCGCGAAGGACGGCGCGCTCGCCTACACCTTCACGAGCACCGGAAGACCGGCCGAACTGTACTTCAAGGCACCGGGACAACCCGCGCGGCAGGTGACCCAGGTCGCCGCCGATCTGCCGGGATCACGATCGGTCGCGCCGGTCGATCGCTTCACGTTCAAGGCGCTCGACGGGCTCGACGTCGAAGCATTCCTGACGCGACCCGCCGCGCTGGATCCCGGTTCTCGCCATCCGCTCATCGTGATGATTCACGGAGGCCCCCACGGCCAGCAGGGACCGGCGTTCAACCTGAAGGCCCAGGTTTATGCCTCGAGGGGCTGGGCGACGCTCATGGTCAACTACCGGGGTTCGACCGGATATGGCCAGCGGTTCGCCGACGCGATCGCCAAGGATCAGAACGGTGCCGAGGCGCGTGACGTGCTGGCCGGCGTGGACGCAGCGCTCGCCCGCTACCCGTGGCTGGACGCGTCCCGACTCGGCATCGAGGGCGGCAGCTACGGCGGACAGCTGACGAACTGGATCGTCACGCAGACCGATCGTTTCAAGGCGGCCATCCCGAGCGCGGGGATCGTGAACCTGGTGAGTTTCAACTACATGGCGTACTACCACGACTATCTGGCCGTGGAGTTCGGGTCGTATCCTCACGAGAACGGCCTGATGGACGTGCTCTGGCAGCGTTCGCCCCTGCGGCTCGTCCACCAGGTCCGAACGCCGGTGCTCATCCTGCACGGAGAGAACGACAACGACGTGCCCATTGCAGAGGCCGAGCAGTGGTTCATCGCGCTGAAGGATGTCGGCATCGACACCGTCATGGTCCGGTACCCGCGCGAGGGGCACGGCATCCGCGAACCGCGCCACGTGAAGGACGCGCTGGATCGGTCGGTGGAGTGGTACGAGCGGTATTTCGAGGGGAAGTAGATAGCAGACAGTAGAGGGGAGTCGCCGGCTCGGCTGGGGCCCCGGCGTCGCCTGAAACGGGAGCCCGTGACGCGCTGAGTCGAATCCCGACTCCCGAATCGCGACTCCCGTCGTCGGAGCCGGTCCCCGGTCCCAGATCCCCGGTCCCTGTTGTCCTACCAGTGCAGGTCCGCTGGAGCCTTCGGCAGCAGGAAGCGGACGGCTCGCGCGAAACGCGAGGCCCAGGCTTCCTCGTTGTGCCGGGCGCCGCGGTCGCGAACGAACAGGACGTCGAGCCTGGGCCGAACGGCCGTGCGGCGCAGATACTGAGCCATCCGGCGCGCGTGTCTGACGTGTGCCGCCCCTTCCCGCGTGCCGATGTCGAGATACAACCGTCCGGACCACCGTCCCTGCCGCTCGATGTAATCGAAGACGGCGCCCCCCGCGAACCAGAGCGACGGGCTCATGGCTCCCGCGAACCCGAACACGCCAGGGTGGCGGAAGAATGCGACGAGGCTGATGAGCGCTCCGAGAGACGAACCCATCATCCCGGTATGGGTCCGCTCTCGGCGTGTCCGGAACCGGGCGTCGATCTCAGGTTTCAGCGTGTGAACGATGAAGTCGAGGTACGCGTGTCCCCGGCCGCCGCCGACTCCCGGCTCGTGAAACGGGCTGTACTCGTCCACGCGCGCCGGCCCCATGTTCGGGATCCCGACGACGATGCACTCCACGCCGTCGCGGGCCAGGCGCTCCAGCGTGTCGTCCACGTACCACTCACCGGCGAACGCGGTCGTGGGGTCGAAGAGGTTCTGGCCGTCGTGCATGTAGATCACGGGATAGTGACGACCGGATCCCCGGTAGCTGGGCGGCAGGTACACGAGGATGTCGCGCGTGTTGTCGAGTTCGGCGCTGCGAACCCCCTCGAGCACGCGCACATTGCCTGCCGTCTGACCGCGCGCACGCCTCGTACCGACGCCGCTTGTGCGATAGATCTCCATGAGATGGACCGACGTGAGCCGCCACTGACCTGGCCGGGCTCCCCCGACGCGAGCCAGCCGTCTATCGTACCCCGATGCGCGGACGCGTGGCCAGGCCACGATCCCATCGACCTGGCCTCCGGACCGGTCTTCCCGACCCCTGCCTCCTGCGCCGGTCGCTGTTGCCGCACCCAGCCCATCCGCCATACACTCCGCCATCAGCACGGAAGGAGCCTGCGCATGACATCACCGATCCGTCGAATGCTCAGCACCTGCGCGATTGCCGCCCTCGTCGCCCTCGCCACCGGACCGGGAATCGCCCAGGCCCCGGCAGGCCTGGACCTGACCCGCGATCTCGTCTGGCGCAACATCGGCCCCGCCAACATGGCCGGCCGCGTCGCCGACATCGACGCCCTCGAGCGCAATCCCGCCGTGGTGCTGGTGGCCTCGGCCTCCGGCGGCGTGTTCAAGTCGACGAACGCGGGGACGACCTGGGAACCGATCTTCGACCAGTACGGTGCGGCATCGATCGGAGACGTGGCGTTCTCCCAGAAGGACCCCCGAATCATCTGGGTGGGCACGGGCGAGTCGTGCGTCCGCAACAGCGTGGCCTGGGGCGATGGGGTCTACAAGTCGACGGACGGCGGGGCGACGTTCACCAACGTCGGCCTGCGGGACACGCACCACATCAGCGAGGTCGTCACGCACCCGACCGATCCCGATACCGCCTATGTGGCAGCCCAGGGCCACCTGTGGGGGCACACGGGCGAGCGGGGCATCTTCAAGACGACCGATGGGGGCAAGACGTGGCAGCACCTGACGACGGGCCTGCCCGACGACGGCAGGACGGGCGCGAGCGATCTCCAGATGGATCCGTCGAATCCCAGCATCCTGTATGCGGGTTTCTGGGAACGCCTCCGCCAGCCCTACCGGTTCGACAGTGGCGGCCCCAACGGCGGGATCTTCAAGACCACTGACGGCGGTCGAACGTGGACGAAGCTGACGCGCGGACTGCCCGCCGGTCCCACCGGCAAGATCGGCATTTCGGTGTACCGACGCAACCCGAAGATCGTGATGGCCATCGTCGAACACGGGTTCCAGCCGTCGCGCGGCACCGC
Organism: uncultured Vicinamibacterales bacterium; assembly: GCA_964481395.1. Taxonomy (GTDB): domain Bacteria; phylum Acidobacteriota; class Vicinamibacteria; order Vicinamibacterales; family JAKQTR01; genus JBFMFH01. The sequence goes on along the minus strand of CAYZYG010000094.1, from coordinate 17,432 downwards.
TGGCAGGCCGAACGCCGATTTCGACGACATGACCAAGCTCGGAACGGGCATCTACCGGTCCGAGGACGCCGGCCGCACGTGGACGTACGTCAACCGCTACAACAACCGCCCTTTCTACTACAGTCACCTCTACGTCGATCCGCAGGACGACCGGACCGTCTACGTCCTCGCCGGGACGGCGCAGGTGTCGGAAGACGGTGGCCGGTCCTTCGTCCGCACGCTGGATGGCATCTCGGGAGACTTCCACGCACTCTGGATCCATCCGCAGAATCGTGACTGGTTCTACGTCGGCAACGACAAGGGCGCGTATCTGACCCACGACCGGGGCCAGCGGTTCGTCATGTTCGACAACATGGCCATCGGGCAGTTTTACGCCGTCACGCTGGACAATCGCGATCCCTACTACGTGTACGGCGGACTGCAGGACAACGGGAACTGGGGCGGTCCCAGCAACAGCCGCGACGTCAACGGCATCCTGAACGACCACTGGTTCAAGTTCCATTCGGGCGACGGGTTCCACGCGACGGTCGACCCGAACGACTGGCGCACGGTGTACACCGAGAGCCAGGGCGGCAACATCCGGCGCAACGACGCGGTCTTCCGTCAGCAGAGCAGGCCCATCACCCCGACGCCGGCGACGGTGCTGAACTTCGCGGACGTGGCGCCCGGGTACACCGGCCCGGCCGGCCGCCTGCCCTCGTCGTTCCGGTTCAACTGGAGCGCGGCCCTCACCCTGTCGCCTCACGACTCGAACACGCTGTACTTCGGCGGCAACCACCTCTTCCGCAGCATCGACCGGGGCGACACCTGGACGATCGTCAGCCCCGACCTCACGACGAACGACCCGGTGAAGACGAAACCCGACAGCGGCGGGCTCACACCGGACGTCACCGGAGCCGAGACGCACTGCACCATCATCACCATTTCGGAATCACCGATTGCGCGGGGCGTCATCTGGGTCGGCACCGACGACGGCAACGTGCAGCTCACGCGGGACGGAGGCGCCACGTGGGCAAACATGCGCCCGCGAGTGACCGGGGTCCCTGACGGGCTCTGGGTCAGCCGCGTGATCGCCTCCCGTTTCGCGGAGGGAACAGCCTACGTCACCTTCGACGGGCACCGGAGCGACGACTTCCGGCCGTACGTGTTCAAGACCACGGACTTCGGCCGGAGTTGGACGTCCATTTCCTCCAACCTGCCGGCATCGGATCCGGTGTACGTGATCACCGAGGACACGAGGAACCCGAACCTGCTCTTCGTCGGCACGGAGTTCGGTGCGTACCTCACGCTTGACGGCGGCGCGCGCTGGGACCGGCTGATGACCGGCCTCCCCACCGTAGCCGTGCACGACCTCGTGATCCACCCGCGGGATCACGATCTGGTGGCAGCCACCCACGGCCGGAGCGTCTGGATTCTCGACGACATCACGCCGCTTCAGCAGGCCACGCCCGCCGTCCTGTCAGCCCCAGCCCATCTGTTCGAACCAAAGCTGGCGACCATCTGGCGGGGCGTGAGCCGGGGAGCCGAGCGCGGCCACCTGCTCTTCATGGGGCGCAATCCCCTGACCATCGCCCAGCGACCGCCTCTGAACTCGCCCAGCGAACTGGAGAACAGCGCCGCCGTGCACGTCGCCGTGGGACCTCAACTGACCGGCCCGGTCACGCTCGAGATCGCCGAGATCGGCGGCGCCCGCAAGCGGACGGTCACCCTCGATGCGAAGCCTGGCATCATCCGCTACTACTGGGACCTGCGCTTCGACGCCGCCCCGCCGCCGGCCGGATCGGGCTCGTCCGGCACCGGTGGGCAGGCGGGTGCTGCCGGGCGTGGGGGGGCGCGCGCGCCTCAGGCGGGTCCGGGGACGTACCGGGTGACACTCAGCGCCGGCGGACGCGTGTACCTCGCCACGCTGGTGGTCCGCGCGGATCCGGGTCTGTAAGGATGCGGGGTAGATCCCATCCGGGCGCGATGACATAGTGGTAGCAGCGGCGGGAGGACACAGCGACGTCACCCTCCCGCCGCGACGACACGGAAACCGTCCCACACACTGGAGATCGCCGTGGCCGACAACGGACCGCTGACCGTGCTGTGCATCGCCACCTACGAGAAGGGCCAGGACTTCATCCTCGAGTGCAAGCGGCAGGGCTGCACGACGCTGCTGCTCACCGCCGAGAAGCTGAAGGACGCCAACTGGCCGCGCGAAGCGATCGACGAGAGCTTCTACGTTCCCCGCGACATCTCGCGTGAGGACCTCATGAAGGGCGTGTCCCACATCGCCCGGACCAGACGACTGGACCGTATCGTGGCGCTCGACGACTTCGACGTCGAGACGGCGGCCATGCTGCGGGAACACCTGCGGATCCCGGGGATGGGCGAGACGACCGCCCGGTACTTCCGCGACAAGCTGGCCGAGCGGATGAAGGCCCGTAACGCGGGAATCCTCGTGCCCGACTTCGTCCACGTGCTCAACGACGATGAGATCCGGAGGTTCACCGAGTCCACGCCGTTGCCCTGGATCCTGAAGCCACGGTCGCAGGCCGCCGCCATCGGCATGAAGAAGATCGAGCGGGCCGAGGAGTTGTGGCCGGCCATCGACGCTCTGGGAGACCGGCGTTCGTTCTACCTCATCGAGCGGTTCGTGGCGGGCGACGTGTACCACGTCGACTCCATCGTCTGGGACCGCGCGATCGTCTTCCAGGCCACGCACCGCTACGGCCAGCCGCCCTACCAGGTAGCTCACGGCGGAGGGGTGTTCACGACGAGGTCCGTGCCCGACCTCGACCCTGCCTGGGGCGCGCTCGAAAAGATCAACCGCGACGTCCTCTCGACGTTCGGCATCGTCCGCGGCGTGGCCCACACCGAGTTCATCCACAGCGCGGCCGATGGCCGGTTCCTGTTCCTCGAGACCTCCGCCCGCGTCGGCGGAGCCTTTATCGTGAACCTCGTCGAGGCAGAGTTCGGAATCAACCTCTGGCGGGAGTGGGCGAGGCTGGAGATTGCCGGCGAGGACGGCGATTACGTGCTGCCTGCCGCCGCTCCACGGTACGCCGGGCTGGTGCTGACCCTCGCGAAGCAGGCCGAACCGGACCTCTCCTCGTACGATGCGCCGGAGGTGGTCTACCGTGTGAAGAAGGACCACCACGCGGGCCTGATCGTCGCCTCACGCGATTTGTCGAGGGTCGATCAGCTCATCGACGAGTACGGGCGCCGGTTCGCCGACGAGTTCTGCGCCGTCGAACCGGCCCCGGACGCGCCTCCGGCCTGACGCCGCCCCCCGGGGCTAGCACGCGGTATGGCTCACCTGTGATGCTCGGGCCAGACGTGTCACCACCGGCCCTGTCGTCGCCCGTCCCAGGCGCCCGTGCCGTGCAGCACCGGATCCCGGGCCCCGGGTCCCGACGAGGAACACCCTACATCGCCGTGTCCTTGAGCGGCACGTCCCAGTGGGCCTCGATGAGTTCGAAGCGCCGCTGCTCTTCGCGCTTGAACGTCTCCTGATCCGGATAGAGCCGCTCGGCGATCGTGCGGTCGGTCGGGTCAAAGACCGCCGCGGCCTCGCGGAACACGATCTCGGTGGCAAAATGCCAGTCAGCCCGCCCGTCCCCGTGGAACTTCGGCTCCACGCACCGCACCGACAGGTACCGGCCCGCCTTCACCCGCTCCGCCAGGATCGGGTAGTGATTCTTCCGGAACAGTTCGATGAACTCGCCGTGGTAGCCCCACTTGATGCGGTAGAAGTACCAGACCGTGATTCCGCCGTTCGTCGACGCCATGCCGCCCTCCGGTGAATTCGCGCACACCCTGCGCGCGCCTCCAGTGTAGCCGACCTCGCCACCAGACCCGCACCTTGAGGCCTCCGGGGTAATCGTGCGAGAGTAGACAGACAGATTATTCACGCTGGTGACGACAGAGGAGCGACGACATCATGGCCGTAAGCAATTCGACTGCAGTCTGGAAGGGCAATCTGACGGAAGGGTCTGGCGTGATGCGCCTCGGCAAGGGCGGGTACGAAGGGCCGTACACCCGCGCGTCGCGGTTCGAGAACGGCGCGGGGACGAACCCCGAGGAACTGATCGGTGCCGCGCACGCCGGTTGCTTCTCCATGTTCCTCTCAGCCGTCCTGTCGAAGAGCGGTTTCCCGCCGGCGGAGATTCGAACGACGGCGAAGGTGCACCTCGGCGACGGCCCGACCATCACGCTCATCGAACTCGACACCGAGGCACAGGTGCCGGGGTGCGAAGAGGGCGTGTTCCTGGAGCACGCCGAGAAGGCCAAGGCCGGATGCCCGGTGTCGAAGGCACTGTCGGCCGTCCCGATGACGCTGACAGCCAGGCTCGTGAAGTAGCGGCGCACGGGGCTCGCGTGAACCGGTCGCGCCTCCTGGTCGTCGGAGATGTGGCCTGGGACATCTTCATCCGTCCCGAGCAGCCGCTCGTGCACGGATCGGACGTCCTGGGCACGGTCGACATCATGCCGGGGGGCGCGGCAGCCAACGTGGCCGTGTGGGCCAGGCGGCTTGGCGCCGACGCGGCTCTGGTCGCCAAGATCGGCGACGACACCCTGGGCGAGCTGATGCGGTCGCACCTGAAGGCCGAACGCGTGTCCGGCCACCTCATGACCGTTCCGGGAGGGTTCACCACCAGGGTGGGCATCCTCGTGTCGGCCGACGGCGAGCACTCCTTCGTGATCGATCACACCAAGGTGCTCCTCTTCGGCGATGACGATGTCCCGCCGTCCCTCCTGGACGGCGCGGACGCGGTGTTCTTCAACGGCTACGACATCTTTCTCGCGCGATCCGCGTCCTTTCTGGCCTCCCTCCTCGCGGAGGCCAGGGGCAGGAAGATCCCCGTCGTCTTCGACCCTTCCTCGTTCACGCTGATCGAACGGTACGGAGCCGCACGCCTGCTCGAGGAGGTGGGTCAGGTGGACGTGCTCGTCGCCAACGAGCACGAAATGCGGGCGCTCGGCGGTGAGAACTACGTGGACGCGCTCGCGGACTCCGCAACGCTCATTGTCGTCAAGCGAGGACGGATGGGCGCTGCGGCGTACACCCACGGGCTGTGGACGCGCGAGCCGGCCGCCCCCATCACGGCCGTGGACACGACAGGCGCGGGAGATGCCTTCGACGCCGCGTTTCTGGTCGAATGGCTCGACTCGGGCGACGTGGACGCCGCGTTGAAGGCGGGCAACCGCCTCGGGGCGTACGTGGCCGCACGCCTCGGAGGGCAGCCGCCGCCGCCTACGACGTTCGGGACCTGTCCCACGCCTCCCAGCTCATCCGTGTGATCGGGGCGAGTCTCCGGCGCGCCAGGTCCGCGTTGACGGCCGCGCCGTCCTTCGAGAACAGCGCGTCGGCCTTCGCGATCGCCGCGTTCAGATCGTGCTCCAGGACGTCCATCCGGTCGAGCTGTGACTGCGTGGGCCTGCCCTCGTACCCGTTCACGTTGCCGTAGAGCAAGCCGATTTCCTCCCGCAACTTCTCCTCGCCAGAGATGCCTTCTCCCCGCTGCTCGGACACCAGCGCCCGGCGCTGCCCATCGAGCGCGTCGGCAAACGCCGCGAGACGGCCGCGCAACGCGTCGCGTGCGGGCAACTGTCCGGCCGTCCGGCGAGCGTGGTCCCTGGCGTCGGCCAGGCTGTCCACCAGGTGCGCCAGCCGCTCGACCAGGCCGAACAGCCGCAGCACGGCGTCGCGCTGCGCGAGGCGATCCGCCTCACCGTGGCGCGATCCGGGCTCCGGGACAAGCGTCACCGTGGACGCGAACGTCTCCGTGCCCTTGAGCAGCTTCACCGCATAGGTGCCCGGCAGCACGCGCGGGCCCAGCAGAGCGAAGAGGCTCGACACCGCTCCGGCCCCGGGCGCCATCCGTGGAGCCCTGGACCGCATGGGCCACTCGACCCTGTTGATCCCACGCCGCTTGCCGCCGTCCAGGACGGCCAGCACGCGCCCCTGCTGGTCCGACACCTCCAGCTTGAGATCCCCGAACATGTGGCGCTTCTGGAGGTAGTAGCTGATGACGGCGGCCTCGGCCGGGCTGACCCCGACGAACTCCGCATCGCCGTTGAAGCCGAACTCGAACACCGGCATGACCATCGGAGACGGACGTGACGGCAGGAGCACGACCGCGCTCTCGACCGCCTGTGCCGTCAGCGCCCTCAGCGGCGTGATGTCGTCGATGATGTACAGGCCGCGCCCGTGCGTCGCGACGATCAGGTCGTGATCGCGCGGGTGAATCGCCAGGTCCCGCACCGCCACGTTCGGGAGATTCCCCGTGAACCGGCCCCACTGCCGCCCGCCATCGACGGAGATCCACAGCCCGAACTCGGTGCCAAGGAACAGCAGGTCAGGGTTGACCGGGTCCGCCTTGATCACATGGGCGTACCCGTCCAGCGCCGGCGTCACCAGCGAGGCCCAGGTCTGCCCGAAGTCCTTCGTCACGAAGACGTAGGTCTTCATGTCCCCCGTCATGTGGCCGTCGAAGGTCGCATACGCCGTCCCTTCCGCGTCGTGCCCCGCCTGAATCGAACTGACCCAGGTGTTGCGGGGCAGCCCCGGCACGTTTGGCGCGACATTCGTCCAGGAGGCCCCGCCGTCGCGGGAGACCTGCAGGTTGCCGTCGTCGGTGCCGACCCAGATGACGCGCGGATTCTTCGGTGCCTCGGCAATCGCGAAGATCGTGCAGTGGTTCTCGGCCGTCGAGTTGTCGAGGGTCAGGCCGCCTGAGTCGAGCTGTTTCTGCTTTTCGGGGTCGTTCGTCGTCAGATCGGGCGAGAGACGCTCCCAGGACTCACCTCGGTCGCGGGTGCGGAAGAGGAACTGGGCGCCGTAGTAGATCGTCCGCGGGTCGGACGGGCTCAGGTGAATCGGCGTGTTCCAGTTGAAGCGATAGCGCGGCTCACCTGCCTTCGGCGTTGGCTTGATGTCCTTGCTCTCCAGCGTGGATTTCCGCACCCGGAAGAGGTTCCCGCCCTGATATTCGTCGTACACGATGTCCGGGTCTTCGGGATCCGGAAACGCCCAGAAACCATCTCCTCCCGTCAGCGAATGCCAGTGCTTGTTCCCGATGCCGCCGCCACGGCGGGACGGTCCGTACCAGGTGCTGTTGTCCTGCAGCCCGCCGTAGACGTTGTACGGCCACGCCATATCGTAGGCAACGTGGTAGTACTGCGACACCGGCAGGCTGCCGACGAAGCGGAACGAACTCCCGCGGTTGTGGGAGATGTAGACACCGCCGTCGGTGCCGATGATGAGCTGCTCGGGATTCGCGGGGTCGACCCAGATGTCGTGGACGTCAGCGTGATAGGTCGGGCCGTAGAGGCCGCTCGATCCGATTGCGCCGAAGGTCCGTCCGCCGTCGTCGCTGACCGCCGCCAACATCCCCATCGAGTACACACGGTCGACGATCTTCGGATCCGCGAGGATCCGCGAATAGTAGAACGGCCTTGAGTTGACCAGACTCGAATCGCTCAGGGGCGTCCATGTCTCGCCCGCATCGTCCGACCGGTAGAGCCTCGTCTTGGCCGCTTCGACTGTAGCGTAGACGCGCTCCGGTTTCGCCGGTGAAATCGAGAGCCCGATGCGGCCGAGATCGCCATCCGGCAAACCCGTGGACAGACGCTGCCAGGTCGTGCCGCCGTCCTTCGACCGGTACAGTCCGCTCCGGGGACCGCCCGACGTGAAGAACCACGGCAGGCGCCGGACCTGCCACATCCCGGCAAACAAGACGCCAGGATCGTCGGGCGCCATCGCCAAATCGGCGCATCCCGTGTCTGGCGCGACGTAGAGCACGCGCTCCCAGTTCTTCCCCGCATCGGTCGAGCGATACACGCCGCGTTCTTCGCTGTCGCCGAACAGCGCACCGGTCGCGCACACGAACACGGTGTTGCCGTCGTTCGGGTGAACGAGGATTCGCGCCACGCGCTCGGAGCGTTCCAGGCCAACGCGAACCCAGGAATCGCCGCCGTCGGTACTGCGATACACGCCGTCGCCGACCGATACGCTGTTGCGGACCCAGGTTTCCCCGGTCCCCACCCACACCGTCCTCGGGTTCGACGGGTCAATCGTAATCGCGCCGATCGACTGGTTGTGCCGGTCGAACACCGGCTTGAACGTGACGCCCCCGTCGAGCGACCGCCAGACGCCGCCGCCGGCCGCGCCCGCGAAGATGGTCAGCCGCTCGCCCGCCACCGCCGCCACGGCAGCGACGCGCCCGCTCATCGTCGCCGGCCCGATGGCCCGGGCCTGGAGCCCCGCAAACGTGTCCGAATCGACCGTGACAGGCTGGGCGTACGCCGGCAGGTCGGCGGCCACGAGACAGGCGGCCGTCGCTCCTGCCGCGCCCAGCGCCCGCAGTGCGCGCATGGCTCGGCTCCTGGGGTAAAGGGAAGCGGATCTACTTCTTGACCGGCATGGTGAAACGCGCGTCGTCAATCGTGGGGTTGACCTCGATCTTCTCGACGGTCATCTTCTGCCGCATCTGGCCGCCCGGCTGGCCGGAGTCGATCGAGAACGGGAACATGAGGCCGTCGACCTCCTTCCAGTCGCCGACGATCGTGTCGCTCTCCACGTCGGTGCCGCGGACGTTCGTCTTGCTCTCCTGCTTCACCTCGAGGTAGTGCTCCGCATCGATGTAGTAGACGCGCGTGTCGCCGCTCTTCAGCGTCACCTTGAGTTTGTAGCAGTCCGCCCCCTCGACCTTCTCCTTGCCGAGCAGTTCGATGGTGTTCCCTTTGTCCTTGTAGTCGACGAACGGGCCGTCCATGTCGGCCTGCTCCTCCACGAGCTTCATCGCTTCGCTCGGCATCGGCTCGGGATCGGTCCGCCCGCTCATGGGATTCAGCATCCACCCCATCTTCCCGTCGTAGGCCTGCGTGATCGTCATCCCCTGGATGGAGATGTCCATCCGCATCGCGCGCGGGCGCTTGAGTTCGAGCACGATCGGCGCCTCGATTCCGGGTCCCACGAGCATCTTGCCGGTCATCCGAATCGACTGGATGGCCTTCAGCTTGGCCGCTCCGCCCTTGGCTTCGAGGTTACGGGCGACGATCTCGTCCGCCGTCTGGGCGGACACCGGAACCGCGACGATGGCAGCGATCGCCGCCGCTCCAAGCACGTGACGCAACATGGTGACCCTCCTGGGTGCTTCGACTCGCACGTCCCGCGGCGGCTCGCACGCGGACGTCGAGTTCTCTCCGTTCGCTCAGCACTCAGTCCTGCGGGCGCAGTCACCCAATCATGCCTGCGCATCGAAGGACCGGGCGAACGGTTCATCTTACTTGAAGACGAACGGGCCCCACCGGGAGTTCGAACCCGGGCGCTGCGATTCGGTTCCGACCGGCCGATCGCCGCTTGCGGCCGGCGGGAGCGTCTGGTACAAGGAAGCCTCACGGGAGGGCCGGATGCCGCGAAATACCGAGGTCACTCGCCAGTGGCGGCTGCTGCGCGCACTCGACGCCAACCGCCACGGTCTGACGGTGGACCAGCTTCGGGAAGAAGCCGCCGGAGACGGGCACCTGTTCACCAAGCGGACCATCTACCGCGACCTCTCGGCCCTGCAGGAGGCCGGATTCGGCGTCTACACGGACACCGTCGACGGCCGGACCCGCTACAAGCTCAACACGTCCCCGTTCGCCCGTCTGACAGACACGGGGTTTTCTTTCTCGGAAGTCTGCGCCCTGTACCTGAGCCGTCGGGTCGTCGAAATGCTCACGGGCGTACCGTTCCAGGCCGCGCTCGACGGCGCGTTCGGGAAGTTCGAGCAGATCGTCCCCGCGTCAATCCGGACGTGGCTCGAACAGATCCCCGGGATTGTCGCGGCCAAGCCAAGCGGCGGGAAGATCAACCCGGCCCGCGACAACCAGGAACTGCTGAGCCGATTGTTCGAGGCAACGCTGCGCCATCACGCCGTCCGCATGCTCTACTTCTCGCTCGCGCACAGGCGGAAGAAGCAGTACCTCGTGCACCCCTACCGCATCGTGTACGCAGGCGGAGGTCTGTACCTCTTCGCGTTCGTACCCGAGTACGACCAGATCAGGACGTTTGCCACGCAACGGATCCGGCAGCTCACCGTACTCGAGGACACGTTCGCTCCGCCGCCTCTGCGAACCGACGACCCGTTCTCCGCCTCGATCGGCCCCGGGTCGGGCCTCGCCTGTCACGTCGTCGTCAGGTTCGACCCGGACATCGCCCCGATCATCCGCGAGCGCATCTACCATCACTCTCAGCGCGCTGAGGAACGGCACGACGGATCGCTCGACCTCCACCTCGACGTCTGCGACGATGCGTGGCTCAGAAGCTGGATCCTGGGCTTCGGCCACCTGGTCACGGTGCTGGAGCCGGCCTCTTTGGCTGCCGGAGTGGCCGAGGAACTCGACCGGGCGCGAAGCCGTTATACCGGCGCCTCGGATCGCGACGAGGCCCCCGTGACCGCAGCATTCCTGGAGTTCAGCTGGCAGGGCCGGTTGCCGTTCGGGGAGTAGGGAGACGACCGGGATTTGGGATTCGGGATTCGGAGTTCGAATCCCGGAACTCCGGCGAGCCTACCTGTACAGCCTCGGCACCGCGCGGCGTGAGGGCAGGTACGGAACGCCACTCGACCACGCGGCGGGCGGCGAGGATCGCCTGTCGCCGGCGGCGGGCCAACTCCGTCATGAGCGCGTCGCGGTCCACCACGTCCCGTGCACGCCGAGGGAGGTCTGCCGATACGCCCGCACCAGTGCCCCGTGCCGCCTCCCGGCAGCGGTTCAGGTACGCCCGGTAGCACTCGAAGCAGAGCGTGTGCGTCCGGTCGGCTCTGACCCTGCCGTGGTAGCAGTAGCGCGCGGGTCGCTCCCCGCACTCCAGACAGACGCGCGGGGCGCGGCCCGGCGACCTGCGCGGCCCCTCGCCCCTCGTCTCCACCAGCGCCAGACTGCCTTCCCTTCCCCACATGGCTGCCTCCTGTGTCCTGCTTCCCATGGGCGCAGGATCCCGCAGCCCTGTGACAGGTGGGGTCACGGGGAAGACCAGGGACCGGATCTGATGGCGGGAGTCGGGAATCGGAAGTTGGGAGTCGAGCCAGCACGGCACAGGCACCTGAGACAGGCGACGCCGGGGCCGGGCCACAGAGACGCGGATCTACTGCGGGCCCTCCGTCGTCAAGGCTGCGAACCCGCCAACGCCCAGAGCTCTCGGACGAGGCGGTCGAGTTTGTCGACGAGCGGAGTGCGCTCCGTCGCCAGGAAGGCGTCCGCAGCCGCGCGATAGTACCAGAGCGTGTCGCGGCCTCCCGCGAAACGGCTCCAGAGCGCCTCGCCCACGACCTTGTAGTCGTCGAGGACCGCTCTGACGTTCGCGACCTTGTCCGCGGCCGACACGAGCAGCGCGGAATCCGACAGCGTCGGAATGCGTTCGATGTAGGCTTCCTTCCGCGCCCGCCACGCAGGTTTCGGGCTCCTGTACGTATCGGTGCACCCGTCCACAATCGCGGCCACGCGCGTCCCAAACCGGCTGCGGATGTCCTCGAGCCGCTCCAGGCCTCCGGCATCTTCCGGCGCATCGTGCAGCAGGGCGGCGATCGCCTCGTCCTCTGTGCCGCCGTGGGCCAGCACGAGCGCGGCCACCTCGAGCACGTGGGACACGTAGGGGATGCCGGTGCCCTTCCGGGTCTGCTCCGCGTGAACCTCCGCGGCGTAGACGCACGCGAAGGCGAATCGCTCGGTCAGCCTCATGGGCAGCATGGTATACCATGCGTCCCGAAGGAGACGGTCATGCAAGCCATGGTGCTGCGGAGTCTGGGTCCCGTCGACCAGCGTGCGGAGCCGCTCACGTTCGAGGGCTGGCCCGACCCCTCCCCGGGCCCACGCGAGGTCCTCCTCCGCGTGACTGCGTGCGGCGTGTGTCACACGGAACTGGACGAAATCGAAGGGCGCACGCCTCCGCCGCTCCTGCCGGTCATCCTGGGACACCAGGTCGTCGGACGCGTCGTGGCCACCGGTCCTGGCACCGCCGGACCGCCCACCGGCGTGAGGGTCGGTGTCGGTTGGATTTACGCCGCGTGCGGCGCCTGCGGATACTGCCAACGTGGCCTCGAGAACCTGTGTCCGCAGTTCCTGGCCACGGGCCGCGACGCCCACGGCGGGTACGCGGAGCTGATGACCGTTCCGGCGGACTTCTGCTACCCGATACCGGACGCGTTCACCGACGCCGAGGCCGCGCCTCTGCTGTGCGCTGGGGCCATCGGATATCGCTCACTGAGGCTTGCAGGCTTGGCTCCCGGCGGCCGCCTTGGCCTGACCGGGTTCGGCGCCTCCGGGCATCTGGTCCTGAAGATGTACCTCCACCAGCACCCGGGTAGCGAGGTCTTCGTCTTCGCGCGCAGCGAGCAGGAACAGGCATTCGCCCGCGAACTGGGCGCGGCGTGGGCTGGCGACACACATGCCACTCCCCCGGCGCATCTCGACGCCATCATCGACACCACGCCCGTGTGGACGCCCGTCGTCGAGGCGCTTCGACACCTGGCACCTGGCGGGCGGCTGGTCGTCAATGCGATCCGCAAGGAGGACGCCGACAAGGCGGTGCTCGCCCGCATCGACTACCCGGCGCACCTCTGGCTCGAGAAGGAAATCAAGACCGTCGCCAACGTCACCCGCGCCGACGTGAGCGAGTTTCTGACGCTGGCGGCTGAGATGCGCATCCGCCCGGAAATCGAGGAGTTCGCCCTCGAAGACGCCAACCAGGCGCTGCAGGACCTCAAGCGATCGCGGATCCGCGGCGCGAAAGTGCTGCGGATGTAAAAGAGCAAAAGTAAAAGACCCCCGCTCTACTCCCGCTCTGGACCGGGAGTAGAGCGGGGGTACACCGGGGGTACTCCGGGAGTGGAGCGGGAGTATTACAGCGTCGGCATCAGGCGCTTGATCACCTGAATCTGCCCGGCGTGATACAGATCGTGCGCGATGATGCCGCGCAGGAGATACGCCGGCGTCACCTTGCTGCGGCCGAGCTTCGTGAACAGCCGCGTCGGATCCAGTTCCACGACTGTCTCCCGCAGGAGCAGATGTTCGTGGATCAGCGCGCGGCTGTCGGCCGCCCAGGCGGTGTCGGAATCGACCGTCCCCCGCACGGGTCGGACGAGCCAGTTGCTGCCGCCCAGCGCGAAGGTTCCCCGCTTCTCGCCTCGAAGGCGCCGCCGCACCGCGTACTTCCAGTACGCGGCGTGGACCGCGATCTCCCAGATGTTGTGCCGGCCGCGAGCCGGCCGCCAGGTCGCCTCACGGGCATCCAGGCCACGCATGGAGCCGCGGAGGTTGGTACCGTGCCACGACTGGTGGTCGAAGGCCTCGTCGAGCCCATCGACGAGCATGGCCAAGGCCGGATCGAGTCGTGTCATGTGGTTCCTCACGCCTGCGGTACCGAAGGCGTCGGGCTTGCATTCCACCCCGCCGCTGCCTTGTCCTTGATCTCGCCGAACTTGCGGCTCAGGCCCGTGAGTCGCTGATCCCATTCGTGATTGATGGCCTGGTTCCGCACGACCACATGGAACTTGGTCATCACCATCACCAGGAAGATCGGCTTCAGGAAGGCCTGGCGCACGTTCGACGCGAAGAGCGCGGCGATGATCAAGCCGCCGATGAACCCGCCCGGCGCCCACGACGCAGGCAGCACGGCCAGAAGCAGGAACGCCGGCGCCAGCATCACGATCCAGATGAATACCGTGAGCACCTTGTCCAGCAGGACCACGTAGACGGCGGTCTTCAGGATCTCCTTGCTGTTCTGCGCGTAGTAGATCAGCGCGTCCTTGGAACTGCGCCACGCGTTGTCGTCACCGCGCGCGAGGTTGTACGAGAAGATCGTCTCGTCGATGTAGGTCGTGGCCGCCCGGACGATGGCGTTGATGATGCCGACGACGGACTGCAGGCCCGGAATCGGGATGAACCCCGCGATGAAGTCCAGCGTCCGGTTGAACGCGTGGACCACGCCGCGAATGAGCATGTCCATGGCGAACAGCAGGTTGACCTGGCCGAACCGCTCGGTCACGACCCGCTTGCCGTACGCGAACATCCCCTCGGTGCCGGCCCCCACCTGCCCGGTCGTCACCAGTTCCGTCAACACGGCGATATGCCCGGCCTGGACCAGATAGAGGAAGTAGCGGACGATCATCCACCAGATGTAGCCATACAGCCCGAGGCCGCCGATCATCCAGCCCACGCCGAGCCACGGGTGCACCTTGTCGCCCAGAACTCCCGCGCCGCCGAAGGTGATGATGAGCCAGACAATGGTCACCACGGAGAAGGCGAGGAGAATCCCGAATCGCACCAGCGCGTACGGAAGGGTCTTCATGAGCAGGGTGCACGCCGTCCCGAACCCGGCCTGCTCGATGGCGAGCGGATACGAATGACGCACCGGGGCGTCAGGGTGGCTGTAGGGCGAAGGCGTGACCGGCATCGAACCCTCCTTCTATTGCAGGACTTCAGGACAGGATACCCGATCCCCGGCCGGCTCCATATTCCGTGCCCACACCGACTGGCGGCAGCCGCCCCCCGGTGCGATCGATTTCATGTATCATGCTGCGGTCGAGGGCCCGATGCGGTCCGCTCCCGCCACAGTCGGGCCTCTTTTCCAGGAGGTCTGGCATGAGAAGACTCGCGTTCGTCCTGTGTCTCGTCGTCGTGTTTGCGTCTGCCACACCGGTCTTTGCCCAGGATCCCCCGGCCCAGCAGCAGGTCATCATCCAGGAAGTCGAGAAGGAACTGGGTCCGGACCACTACTTTTTCTTCTACGCGAACACGAACACCGGCGGAACCGGGTTCTTCATGGAGGATCGCGAGAACTCCACGGGTTTCGGCGCGAGTTACACCTTCTGGGGGCGCGGCATCTTCTCAGCCGAGCTGGACTTCAACTACAACCCCAAGTTCTTCGGACCCGAGGCCGACTACTCCACCAACAACCTGATGACCTTCACGGCCAACGGCATCATCGGCCCCTGGTTCCACCCCGGGTCGATGTACATCCGGCCCTACGCCGTGATCGGCGGCGGGCTGATGCGTTCCACGATCGACGAATTCGCCAGCGTCGACTGGAAGACGACACAGAACCGCGGCGTGTTCGACGTGGGCGGCGGCCTCGTCATCCTCTTCACCCGTAACTTCGGCATTCGCGGCGACGCGCGCTATCGCTACGGCGTCGGCGAGAACGACTCGGACGACGGCTGGGGCATGCTCGACAGCTGGAAGTTCCTCCGTATCAGCGGCGGCGTCGCGCTCGCGTTCTGATTCTGACTCCTGCCTCCTTCCTCCACCCCGGGGCCGGTCCGGCGGGGTGCCGCCGGACCCGCCCCCGCGTTATGCTAGACACCCGCCAGCCACAGCCGCGCGGCGGCCGGCCGGCGGTTCGCCACCGGAGCCGCCACAACGTCTTGGAGCCGTGACCATGCGCACCTTCAGCCGACACGCCCTGTCCTGTGCCGTCATCGCTTTCGTCGCGACCGCCGCGACCGGCCTCGTCGCCCAGCGCAGCGGCGGCCTCACTCCCGAACAGATCGAGCAGCGCTGGAAAGTCGAGCGGGAACTGCAGGAGATCGCCGTCGTCGATCGCAAGGTGATGGTGCCGATGCGCGACGGCGTTCGCCTGGCGACGGACATCTATCGCCCGAAGGACGCGCCGGGGCCGGTTCCCACGGTCTGGGTCCGCACGCCTTACAACTTCAACCACTGGGACGTCAGGAACAGCGCGCCGCGGGATCTCACGGCCGCGCTCACCGCGGTGAAACGAGGATACGCCTACGTCGTCCAGAACGAGCGGGGCCACTTCTTCTCCGAAGGGAACTACGACATCCTTGGCGCACCGCGCACGGACGGGTACGACGCCCTCGACTGGCTGTCGAAGCAGCCGTGGTCCAACGGCAAGGTCGGCGCGACCGGCTGCTCCTCCACCGCCGAGTACCAGATGGGGGTCGCCGCGACGGAGCACCCGGCCTTTGCCGCGATGAACGTGCAGGGTTTCGGGGCGGGCGTCGGACGGGTCGGCCCCTACTACGAGCAGGGGAACTGGTACCGGGGCGGCGCCGTCCAGATGCTGTTCATCACCTGGCTGTACGGCGAACAGAACCAGGTTCGGCCGATGTTTCCCCGTGACACACCCCAGGCCGATCTGATCAAGGCCGCCCGGCTGTTCGATCTCGCGCCCCAGATGCCCCCGGTGGACTGGTCGAAGGCCCTCTGGCACCTCCCCATGCAGGACATTCTCAAGGCCGTGGACGGTCCGCGGGGCATCTTCGCCGACGCGATGCCGGTCGACACGGGTGGGCGCATGGCGCAGCGCACCCCGAACGACCCGGCCTGGTACAAGGGTGGCCTGTACCACGACGACATGCCGCTGAACGTGCCCGGGCTCTGGTTCATGTCCTGGTACGACGTCTCGGTCGGGCCAAACCTGGCCCTCTTCAACCACGTGCGACAGAACGCCTCTCCGGCCGTGCGCGATCAGCAGTGGGCCATCATCGCGCCGGTCGCCCACTGTGGCTACACCCGGGCCACTGAGAACACCGTCGTGGGCGAGCGCAGCATGGGCGATGCCCGCCTCGACTACCAGGAGATCATCTACGGGTTCTTCGACCGGTTCCTCAAGGGCGAGTCGGGCGGGCGGCTGGAGAGCCTGCCGAAGGTCACTTACTTCACGATGGGCATCAACAAGTGGCAGACGTCGAATACGTGGCCGCCGGAAGGCAGCGAACCGATGACGCTGTACCTCTCCAGCGTCGGCCAGGCGAACACGATGTTCGGCGACGGACGGCTCGTGACTGCTCCGCCGGCGACCGATCAGTCCGACGGCTTCACCTACGACCCGATGAAGCCCGTCACGTCGTACGGAGGCAACGTCTGCTGCACCGGCAACGCGATCCAGGCGGGCGCGTTCGACCAGCGGACGATGGAGACTCGGTCGGACGTGCTTGTCTACACGAGCGAGCCGTTCAAGGACGGGATCGAATTGAGCGGACCGATCACGCCCACGCTGTACGTGTCGTCCGACGCCAAGGACACGGATTTCACCGTGAAAGTGCTGGACGTGTACCCAGACGGCAAGGCCTACAACCTCGACGAATCCATCCAGCGGATGCGGTACCGCGACGGCTACGACAAGCCGGAGGTCTGGATGGAGCCGGGGAAGGTGTACAAGGTCACGCTGCAGCCGCTGACGACGAGCAACTACTTCGCGCCGGGGCACCGCCTGCGCATCGAGGTGTCGAGCAGCAACTTCCCGCGCTTCGACCGGAATCTCAACACGGGCGGCCGCAACTACGACGAAACCGAGGGCGTCGTGGCCCACAACCGCGTCCACCACTCGAAGGAGTACCCGTCGGCCATCACGGTCACGGTTAGGCGCTAGGCGACAGGCGTCAGGCGACAGGGAAATGCTCGGCGACAGGCGTCAGGCGACAGGCGTCAGGGAAATGCTCGGC
>CAYZYG010000093.1:0-20739 GCA_964481395.1 uncultured Vicinamibacterales bacterium | reverse complement strand
TGGTTAGAGCGCCTGCTTGACACGCAGGAGGTCGGCAGTTCGAGTCTGCCCGTGCCTACCACATCTCCGTCACCCGACGGCAGGTCGGCTGGAGTGAGAATCCAAGGACCACCGGTACTGAACCTGCTGCGAGTCTCATGAGCCAGATTTCAATCACCTTGCCCGACGGGTCATTGCGGACCGTCGCGCCGGGGATCACCGTTGCCGACCTGACGGCGCAGATCTCGCCGCGGCTGGCGAAGTCGGCCTTTGCCGCCGTGGTGAACGGCCGCACCGTGGATCTGTCGTTCGTCCTGACCGAGGACGCCGCCGTGCGCGCGGTGACGCCCGAGAGCCCGGAGGCGCTCGACCTGTACCGGCACAGCACCGCGCACCTCATGGCCGCCGCGGTCACCAGTCTGTTCCCCGGTGCCCAGTGCGGGATCGGTCCGGCCACCGACGAAGGCTTCTTCTACGACTTCGTGGTGGATCGCCCCTTCGTGCCCGAGGATCTCGAGGCGATCGAACGGAAGATGCGCGAACTGGCGGATCGCAATCTACGGTACGAGCGCAGGATGTTTCCGAAGGAGGAAGCCAAGGCGTTCTTCGCCTCGCGCGGCGAGCCGCTCAAGGTGCAGCTCATCGAGGAGAAGGGCGGCCCGGTGGTGTCCTGCTACACCATCGAGGACGCCTTCGTCGACTTCTGTACCGGACCGCACGTGCCGTCGACCGGCCGGCTGAAGGCCTTCAAGCTGCTCAGTACGTCGAACGCGTACTGGAAGGGCGACGCCGCCAACCAGCCGATGCAGCGCATTTACGGGACGGCGTTCTTCTCCGAGGCGGACCTGAAGGCGCACCTCCAGCGGCTCGAGGAGGCAAAGAAGCGCGATCACCGCCGCCTGGGGCGAGATCTCGGGCTCTTCATGTTTCATCCCTGGGCGCCGGGCGCAGCTTTCTGGCTCTCCAAGGGCACGACGGTGTACCACCTGCTGGCGCAGTACATGCGCGAGGTCCTCTTCCCGGCCGGCTACCTCGAGGTGAAGACGCCGCTCATCTTCAACAAGGCGCTCTGGGAGACTTCCGGCCACTGGCAGCACTACCGGGAGAACATGTTCCTGGTCGAGACCGAGGGCGAGCAGATGGGCGTGAAGGCCATGAACTGCCCAGGCCACATGCTCGTCTTCGGCAGCGACGTCCGCAGCTACCGCGACCTGCCGCTGCGGATGCACGAGCAGACGCCGCTGCACCGCAACGAAGCCTCCGGCGTGCTCTCGGGCCTGACCCGCGTCAGGCAGTTCGCCCAGGACGACGCGCACATCTTCGTGACCGAGGACCAGATCGGCGACGAGGTCGAACGCCTGCTGCGCCTGGTGCAGCGGGTCTACGGAGACTTCGGCCTGGAGGTCGAGATGAAGCTCTCGACCAGGCCGGCGGAGTTCATGGGCGAGGTCAGCGCGTGGAACCACGCGGAGGCCGAACTGACGCGGGCCCTCGACGCGGTCGGCGTGCCCTACACGATCAACGCCGGCGACGGCGCCTTCTACGGCCCGAAGATCGACTTCGACGTGACCGACGCCCTGGGGCGGAAGT
Organism: uncultured Vicinamibacterales bacterium; assembly: GCA_964481395.1. Taxonomy (GTDB): domain Bacteria; phylum Acidobacteriota; class Vicinamibacteria; order Vicinamibacterales; family JAKQTR01; genus JBFMFH01. The sequence goes on along the minus strand of CAYZYG010000093.1, from coordinate 19,170 downwards.
GGCAGTGTGCGACCGTGCAGCTCGACTACCAGCTGCCGGAGCGCTTCGACCTCAAGTACATCGGGGCCGACAACACCGAGCACCGGCCGGTGGTCATCCACCGCGCGATCTTCGGCAGCTTCGAGCGGTTCATGGCCCTGCTCATCGAGCACTACGGTGGCGCGTTCCCGCTGTGGTTCGCGCCCGTCCAGGCCATCGTCCTGCCCATTGCCGATCGCCACGCCGCCTACGCGGCCGGCGTGCGGGACGCGCTGGCGGCGGCCGGGCTGCGGGCGGAACTGGACGATCGGCAGGAGAAGATCGGCTACAAGATCCGCGAGGCCCAGCTGCAGAAGGTGCCGTACATGCTGGTCGTCGGCGACAAGGAGCTGACGGACCACACCGTCTCGGTCCGAAGCCGGGCCGAGGGTGACCTGGGGCCGCGCGCCGTCGCCGCGTTCATCGAGGCGGCACTCGACGAGGTCCGCCGGAAGGGGCACTAGCCCCGCCAAACGAGGGAGGCGCATATCGCTTTCGAACGCTCTGGTCCGCGGCGTGAAGAACGCACACGGGTGAACGAACGCATCCGGGTCCGCGAGATTCGCGTGATCGACGACACGGGAACGCAGCTCGGCATCATGCCGCCGCCGCAGGCGCTGGCCATCGCGCGCTCGCGGGGGCTGGACCTGGTGGAAGTGGCCGCGGCGGCGACGCCCCCGGTGTGCCGAATCATGGACTTCGGCAAGTACCAGTACCAGGAGCAGAAGCGGGCCCGCGAGGCCCGCAAGCACCAGAAGGTCATCGAGGTCAAGGAGATCAAGTTCCGGCCGAAGGTCGATGAGCACGATTACCAGTTCAAGAAGAAGCACATCGAGCGCTTCCTCGAGGACGGCGACAAGGTCAAGGCGACGATCTTCTTCCGTGGCCGCGAGATGGCGCACCCGGAGATCGGATTGCGCATCCTGCAGCGGCTGATGGACGAGCTGGCGGACGCCGCCGTGGCGGAGAACGTGCCCCGGCGCGAGGGCAACACGATGCACGTGATTCTCTCGCGGAAGGCCGCGCAGAAGGCCCCGCGCGCGTCACGCACAGCCGAGGGCGCGGCCGAGGCCGCAACGGAAGGACCGGCCTGATCGGGCAGGCCGTCAGAATACCGACGAGGAGAGACGAGCAGTCATGCCGAAACTGAAGACGCACCGGGGAGCCGCCAAGCGGTTCAAGAAGACCGGCACCGGGAAGTTCGTGAGGAGTTCCGCCTTCAAACGGCACATCCTGACGAGCAAGACGACGAAGCGGAAGCGCCAGCTCAGCAAGAGTTCGGTCGCGTCGCCGGCGGACGAGAACCGGCTGACGGCGATGCTTCCGTACAAATAGGGACCGGGGACCGGGGACGAGCCGGGTTCAGGGATCAGGGACTCGACCGGCGAGTCCCGAGCGGATGGGCCGGAGGACGCCAGGGACACGGGGAAGCCACCCCCCGCGATCGGCGCCGGCCCTGAGGGGCGTGCCCAGCGGCCGCCCCTGCAATCAGCACGTGGCAGGGAGAGAACGACATGCCAAGAGTGAAGCGTGGCACGGTGCGGAGAGCCAAGCGCAAGCGGCTCCTGTCGCGTGCCAAGGGGTATTACCTCAACAAGAGCAAGCTGTATCGTGCCGCCAAGGAAGCGGTGGACAAGGCGCTGAACTACGCCTATGTCGGCCGTCGGAACAAGAAGCGCGACTTCCGCCGTCTCTGGATCGTGCGGATCAACGCCGCGGCCCGCGAGCACCAGTTCACCTACCGGCAGTTGATGCAGGGCCTCAAACTGGCCAACATCACGATCGATCGCAAGCACCTCGCCGATCTCGCGGTGAAGGACGCTGCGGCGTTCGGCCAGCTCGTCGAGCAGGCGCGCAAGGCCATCGAGACGGCTCCGGCGGCCTGAGCCCGGGGCAAGGACGCACGCCATGGCGAAAACGGGAAGAGGACCCGACCTCGAAGCGCTCGACCGCCTCGAGGAGAAAGTCAGACTCCTGGTCGCACTCATCGGCCGGATGCGGACCGAGCAGGCCCGCCTGGCCGATGAGCACCAGCGGCTGACGTCGGAACTCGACGCGGCCCGCGCGCGGCTGAAGGAACTTGAAGGCGCACCCGCCGAAGTGCAGGCGCTGCGTGACGAGCGCGAACTGATCCGGACGCGGGTGGGAACCCTGCTCGAACAGCTCGAAGGCCTGAACCTGTAGCCAGGCGCACACGATGGCCGACGGCTCCGTGCCCGTTGAGATCCTCGGACAGCGCTACCCCATCCGGAGCAGTCTGGACACGGCTTACGTGCACGAACTCGCCGCCTACGTCGACAGCAAGATGAAGTCGGCGGCGGACGCGGCGCCGGAGGGCGACTTCCTCCGCCTTGCGGTGATTGTGGCGCTCAACCTGGCCGACGAGGTCTTCCGGAGTCGCGGCATCGGAGACGGCGAGGCGCGCGACGTGGCCGATCGTCTGCGCCGCATCGAGAGCCTCATCGATCAAATCCTGACCGACGCCGACCGCGCCCGCGGACCAGCTTGACCGGCGGCGGGGGACATTCTAAGATTGGCTCAGGATTCTGGCGGGTTCCCTGCTTTGTGCGTGATGGTGCGGAGGCTCGTTTGAGCCAACGTTAAGTCAAGGGAGCTGCGACGCCGCGTGGTGTGCATGCCTCCGAGGCGAGGAAGCCTGAAGCGCGGCTCATAGAGCGGTTCCACCTGCGAGAGCAGGTTCATCGACCTCCCCACACGGCAAAGCGGGGCCTTTCTTCGTTTTCCTTCCTCTGGTTGCCGCGGAGTCCCGGTGCCCGCCTGGGAACCGGGATTCCGCGAGTTTCCGGCCCTCGCCGGAAGCTCGAAAGGACGCGGCATGTCTGGGTTCGGCTTCTACGTTGTCAACGCCATCGTCACGGCCGGTGTCGCCGCCGTTGCGTTCGCGATCTGGCTCGCCAACCGCAAGCGGCTGGCCGCGGAGACTCTCGGCCGGGCCCGCGAAGAAGCCGAACGCCTCGTCCGTGACGCCGAACGTGACGCCGAAACCCGGCGCAAGGAGGCCCTCCTCGAAGCCAAGGAGCGCAGCCACCAGCTCGTCGTGGAGGCCGAGCAGCAGGCGCGCGACAGGCGCCAGCAGATCGCGGCCCTCGAGCAGGCCCTCGCGCGGAGGGAAGAGAAGCTGATCGAGCGCGCGGCCGTGCTGGATCAGCGCGAGCGCGACGTCCGCACCACAGAGCAAGCCCTGACGAAGCGCGATCGGGCCACGCAGGAGGCCTCGAACAAGTACCAGGCGCTCGTCGCCGAACAGCAGCGCGAGTTGCAGCGCGTGGCCGGGCTGACCGCCGACGAGGCGCGCGAGATCCTGCTCCGGCAGATCGAGGCGGACGCCCGCCGCGACGCCGCGAACCTGGTCAAGCGCCTCGAATCCGAGAGCCGCGAGCAGGCCGGCTCCAAGGCCCGGCAGATCATCACCGAGGCCATCCAGCGATGCGCCGCAGAGCACGCCGTCGAAACGACCGTGTCCGTGGTCGACCTGCCCAGCGACGACCTCAAGGGCCGCATCATCGGCCGGGAGGGCCGCAACATCCGCGCGCTGGAAGTCGCGACGGGCGTGGACCTCATCGTCGACGACACGCCCGGGGCCATCATCCTCTCCGGCTTCGATCCCTACCGCCGCCAGATCGCCAAGCTCGCCATCGAGAAGCTCATCGAGGACGGCCGGATCCATCCCGCCCGGATCGAGGAGGTGGTCGACAAGGTCAAGGCGGAAGTCGAGGAGGACGTCCGGCGCGAGGGCGAGGCGGCCGCGTTCGAGCTCGGGCTCCACGATCTGCACCCGGATCTGCTGAGGCTCATGGGCCGGCTGAAGTACCGCACGAGCTACGGACAGAACGTGCTCAATCACTCGAAGGAGGTCGCGTTTCTGGCCGGCGTCATGTCGCGCGAACTCGGCCTCCAGTCGCAGGTGGCCGTACGCGCGGCGTTCCTGCACGACATCGGCAAGGCCATCGATCGCGAAATGGAGGGCACGCACCTCGAGATCGGCCTCGACATCCTGCGCAAGCACGGCGAGTCGAAGGCGGTCATCGACGCGGTCGCCGCGCATCACATGGACATCGACTGGCCGTCGCTCGAGGCCATGATCGTCCAGGCGGCGGACGCGATCTCCGCGGCCAGGCCCGGTGCCCGGCGCGACATCCTCGAGTCCTACGTCAAGCGGCTCGAAAAGCTCGAAGACATCGCCGATTCGTTCAAGGGCGTGTCCAAGGCATTCGCCCTGCAGGCCGGACGCGAGATCCGCATCATGGTGGAGAGCGAGAAGGTGTCCGACGAAGAGGCGGTCTGGCTCTCGAAGGACATCGCCCGGCGGATCGAGAACGAACTCGAGTACCCGGGGCAGATCAAGGTCACCGTCATCCGCGAGACCCGCTCGGTTGAGTACGCCAAATAGTGTCGCCGACGCGGGCGAGCACGCGCTCATCGCCATCATCCGCCAGCGGGTCCCTCCCGCCCCGGACTGGCTGCACCTCGGAATCGGCGACGACGCGGCGGTCATCGAACCCGCGCGCAACACCCTCGACGTCGTCACCACGGACGCGCTGGTCGAGGGCGTGCACTTCGAGCGCCGGTTCATGTCGCCGGCCGACATCGGCTACCGCGCGCTGGCCGTCAACGTCAGCGATCTCGCCGCCATGGGCGCCTCCCCGCGCGCGGCCCTCCTCTCCCTCGCGCTGCCGCCCGCGCTGCCGCTCGCCGATTTCGAACAGCTCGTGGACGGCCTCCTCGCCGGGGCGGCAACGTTCGGGATCGCGCTGGCCGGAGGGAACATCACCCGATCGACCGGACCGCTCGTGGTCGATCTCACGGCTATCGGCGCCGTCCGCCGTCGTCGCGTCCTGACGAGGCGGGGCGCCCGTCCAGGGGACGATGTCTGGGTGAGCGGCACGATCGGAGCCGCCGCAGCAGGCCTCCTCGCGCTGCAGCAAGGCGCGCCCCCCGCGGAACCGGACGCCTGCGTGCAGGCATTCCTGCGGCCCGAACCGAGGGTCCGGCTCGGGCTGGCGCTCGGACGGAACCGGGCTGCGACGGCGTGCGTGGATCTCAGTGACGGGCTGGCCGACGCCCTGCACCAGATCGCCGCGGCCTCGGACGTCGGCCTGAGGATTGACGCGGCCGCCCTGCCGATCCCGCCCGAGGCGCGGACGCGGTTCGGCGGCGGGAGCGACGCGATCGACGCGGCGCTTCGCGGTGGCGAGGACTACGAATTGCTGTTCACCGTCTCACCGCGCAGGCGCGGACGCTTCGCGACGGCGCGTCGCCTCGCGCGCGGGCTCCCGCTCACGCGCATCGGCCGCGTCGTCCCCGGCCACGGCGTCGTGCTCGTAGAGGACGGACGGGAGCGCCCGCTGCCGGCCGGCTTCGTCCACTTCCGATGATTCACCTGACGCGCGCCGTGCTCCGGCGCTGGCTCGAAGCCCTGCTGCACATTCACGACACGCCGCAGCGGACAGCGGCGGCGTTCGCCGTCGGCGTGCTGTTCGGGTTCTCGCCGTTTCTGGGATTGCACACCGTCCTGGCCCTCGTCGTGGCCTTCGTGTTCAACCTCAATCGGGTCGCGGTGCTCGTCGGCGTGTACGCCAATCTGCCGTGGTTCCTCGCCCCGTACTATACCGTCACGACCGTCGCAGCCGCCTGGGCGCTCGGATTCGACACGCCCCCCCAGCTCGCCGGACAGATCGGGCTGCTGTTCGACCAGTCCCCGTTCAGCGCCGGGTTCTGGCACGGGCTCCTGGGCATCTTCAGGCCGCTCCTCTGGCCCTTCCTCCTCGGATCGACGTTCGGGGCACTCATCCTGGCCGGAATCTCGTACAATCTGGCAGGCCCGGCCATCGCCGCCGGGCGCAGGCACCTGCATCTCGGTCACGACCACCGGGGGGACGCTCACTGATGTTGTCCCGATCCGGCTGGCAGAAGCTTATCGCGACGATCATCGCCGCCCTGGGCTTCGTGCTGGCGTACCAGGCGACGACCTTCGATTCGCGCTACGCGGCGCGCCAGGCCCTCCTGCGGGACACGTCGGCGGTGCCCACCCCGGGCGCCCGCCTGCGGTTCACTGCCACGGCCTACTGCAAGGGCGAGGTCACGGCGTCCGGCGTCGCCCCCAGAACCGGTGTCGCCGCCGCGGATCCGTCAATCCTCCCGGTGGGTTCGGTCATCCAGCTGGTGTCCCTGGAGAAGTACAGCGGCGTCTACACGGTCATGGACACCGGTCCGGCCGTGCAGGGGCGAGTCATCGATCTCTACATGTGGAGCTGCCACGAGGCGCTGGCATTCGGGCGGCGCACGGTGGAGGTCCGGGTGATCCGTCTGGGATGGAACCCCCGTTCCAGCCCCTCGAACCTCCGCGAGCAGCGAGCCGGGACTCCGCCGGGCGGATCGCCGCCCCCGGCATCGGCCCCGCCACCCGACCCGGATCCGGGCTTGACCGAGAGAGGCGGCCGGCAGGAACCGTGAACCGTCTCTGCACGGAATCGCCCGTGGCTGCGACGAATCGGCGCCGCTGCGAGCGCCGCCCATGCATGCGGGCGCCACGTGGACCGATACCAGCCCCTGAGAGAGGTATCGCCGATGCGCAAGTACGCCGCCCTCATGGTCCTGGTCGCCGTCACCCTCGTCCTGGGGCAGGAACGCGCTGCCGCGCAGGACAGGCATCCCAAGGCGGCGGATGTCGCCGTCGGATTCGACCTGGGGTTCTACATCCCTGACGAGGATTTCCACGTCGGCTTCAACACCCAGGGCCTGGTCGAGTTCTACTTCACGCACAACATCAGCCTCCGCGGCACGGTGGGCTGGACGAAACAGGAGTTCATCGATCTGGATGACCTCTTCCTCGAGCAGGGGCGGGCGACGCTCAACCTCGTCTACAACTGGGAGAAAGAGCTGTGGCACCCGTTCATCACGGTGGGCGGAGGCTACTACCACATTCGGGACTACATCGATGACGCCTACAATCCCGGGTGGGTGTCGCGCTGGGGCGTGAACTTCGGCGGCGGCGTCGAGTACTTCTCCAGGCCGACGGTGACGATCAAGGTCGAGGGCACGTACCACTGGATCGAGCGGAACCACCCCCGCGGCGAGCCCCGCGGCTTCTCGCTGACGGCGGGGCTCAAGAAGTACTTCTAGGGAACAGGGATCAGGCGCCAGGCGACGGGGAACAGCGGGGGTCAGGGGTCAGGGGACCCGGACGAACGGGCGGCGGGGGCTGAAGCCGCCCCGTCTTCAGAGCGCCATGACGTCGAACTGCTCGTGGTGCATGTGATCGTCCGGCCGGATGGTCACCTTCTTGCCCAGCGACCGCTGCAGTTCCTTGAGCACCGCCGCCTCCTCCTCGGCCAACGCCTGGGCGATATCGGGATTGACGCGGAGCACGATTCCCGGACCGTCGACCTCCGGCCCGATCTTGCGCACCTCATCCAGGATCTCGTAGCAGATCGTCGCCGTCGACTTGATGGAGCCCGTGCCGCCGCAGTACGGGCACGGCTCGGTCATCATTTTCTCGAGGCTCTGCTTCACCCGCTTCCGGGTGATGATGATCAACCCGAAATCTGACACCTGGACGGCCTTCGACGGGGACCGGTCCCGGCGCAGCTCCTGGTCGAGCGCCTGCGAAACCTTCTGGCGGTTCTTCCGCTCCTCCATGTCGATGAAGTCGAGCACGATGATCCCGCCCAGGTCGCGCAGGCGGATCTGGCGCACGATCTCCTTCACCGCCTCCAGGTTCGTCTTGACGATCGTGTCCTCGAGCCGGTCGTTCCGTTTCCCGACGAACCGCCCGGTGTTGACGTCGATGGCCACGAGGGCCTCGGTCTGGTTGATGACGATGTAGCCGCCTGACTTGAGCCAGACCTTGCTGCGCAGGGCCTTGTCGATCTCCGACTGCACGCCGTACTCCTCGAAGATCGGGTACGGCTTCGTGTAGAGCCTGACGCGCCCGGCCAGGTGGGGCATGAAGCGTTCCACCTGTTCCTTCACGCGGCGGTGTTCGGCCTCGTGATCCACCCGGATCGCCGAGAACTCGTCGGTGAGCAGGTCGCGGATGAGCTTGGCCACCAGTCCCTGTTCCCGGTAGACGACGGCCGGGCAGCGGGTCGACTCGACCCGCTTGCGCATCTCCTCCCAGACCCGCTTGAAGTACACGAGATCGTTCAGCAGGTCCTCCTTCGGCCGGCTGGCGGCCGCCGTCCGGATGATGACGCCGCCGGTGAGGCCTTCGGATTCGCGGAACTGTTTCACGATGCCCCGCAGCCGGCCGCGCTCGTCGCGCGCGTCGATCTTCCGCGAGACGCCGATGTGGTCCACCGTCGGCATGTAGACCAGGAAGCGCCCGGCCATCGTGACGTGCGAGGTGAGTCTGGCCCCCTTCGTGCCCAGCGGCTCCTTGACGACCTGGACGAGGATCTCCTGGCCGCCCTTGAGCAGGGCTTCGATTTTCGGTGCGTCGCTCCCCTTCCGGCCCGCCTCCGGCCCTTCGTCCTCGCCCTCGTCCTCCGCCGCGCCGTCCATGCGCTCGAGCGACTCGAGGTTGTCGACGACGTCCGACACGTAGAGGAAGCCGTCCCGCTCCAGGCCAATGTCGACGAAGGCCGACTGCATGCCCGGCAGGACTTTCGAGACCCTGCCCTTGTACACGTTGCCGACGACGCCGCGCTGGCGCTCGCGTTCGACGGACACTTCGACGACCTGATCGTCCTCGAGAATGGCCGCCATGGTCTGGTGCCCGTTCGAGGTGATGATGAGTTCCTTGTTCACTAGTTCGTAAACCTCCGCATCCCGACGTTCAGGATGAGGCCGAAGCCGGCCAGTGTCGCGATGATCGAGGACCCGCCGTAGCTCATGAGCGGCAGCGTGAGGCCCTTGACCGGGGCCAGCCCGGCGGACATCGTCACGTTGTACGTGACCTGGAACATGAAGCCCGCCAGCACGCCGACCACGATCAGCGCGCCGAGGCGGTCCTTGGCCCGGCGAGCCGTCTCCAGGCTGCGCCAGACCACGAACAGGTAGAGCGCGAGGGCCACCAGCACGCCCGCGAAGCCGAGTTCCTCGGCCAGGACCGAGAAGATGAAATCGTTGTGTGCGACCGGCAGGAAGCTCAACTGCCCCTGGGTGCCCTGCTGGAACCCCTTCCCCCACAGGCCGCCAGCCCCGACCGTGATGCGCGCCTGGATCTGCTGATACCCGGCGCCGCGGGGGTCGAGCGTCGGATCGAGGAACGTCTTGATCCGCGATCGCTGGTAGTCCTGGAGGCCGTACGCCCAGACCACCGGCGCCGAGAGGATGGCGCACGCGAGGAGGATCCCGGCAATCCTGAGTCGCATCCCCGCGGCAAACGCCACCAGCAGCAGGACCGGCACCAGCGTGACCGCCGTGCCGAGGTCCGGCTGGCGCGCGATCAGGATCAGGGGCAGGCCCGTCAGCGCCCCGCCCATCAGCAGTTCGCGGGTCGAGGGGACCTGCCGCCGTTCCTCGCCGAGCAGCCGCGCGAGCATCAGCGCCAGCCCGATCTTCGCGAACTCGGACGGCTGCAGGTTGAACAGCGGCAGTTCGATCCACCGCCGGCCGCCGCCGCGCACGACGCCGAACAGCAACACGTACACCAGCAGCAGGATCAGCAGTCCGTACCAGACGTGGGCACGGTCGACCCACGTCCGGTAGTCGACGACCAGGCAGACGAGCAGGCCGATGGTGCCGAGCGCGACGGCGGTGAGCTGGGTGTAGAGCTGGGCCGACATCGCCCCGTCCGGCCCGGCCGTCGTGCTGTAGACCATCGCCAGCCCGATCGCACACAGCAGGTACACGGCGCCGATGAGCATCCAGTCCACGTGCATGACCAGGCGCCGGTCGAACATCGCTCAGCGGCCCTCCCCGGCCGGCGCGGCCGCTGCCACCTGCGCGGGCGCCGGCACCGGAAACACCGGACGCGGGCGTCCTTCGAGCTGGGCGAAGTACGTGTCGATTATGTGGCGCGCGATCGGCGCGGCCAGGTACCCGTGCTCGGCGTGTTCCGCGAGCACGACACCGGCAATCTGGGGACGGTCCCGCGGCGCGAAGAACGCGAACCAGCCGTGGTCGCGCAGATCGCGGTCGGTCCTGCCGGCGGCCGCCCGCCCGCCTTCGAGCGAGATGACCTGCGCGGTCCCGGTCTTTCCGGCCACGTCACGCCCCTCAAGACGGGCGCGCCCACCGGTTCCTGCCGCATTGACGACCATCCACAACCCGTCGTGCAGCGCGGCCACGGTTTCGCGACTCAGTTGCGCGGGCCCCGGCGGCGTGGAGGGCTGCGTCTTCCATCCGCTGCCGTCATCGATGGCTCTGAGGACGTGGGGCGTGATGCGGTGGCCTCCATTCGCGACGGCGGCGTACGCCGCCGCCAGACCGAGGGGCGTCACCGAGACCTGCCCCTGGCCGATGGACACCGAGATCGTCTCGCCGGCGTACCACTTCTCGCCGGTCCGCGCCAGCTTCCACGCCGTTGACGGGACGAGGCTCGGGTTTTCATTGGGGATGTCGATGCCGGTCAGGCCTCCCAGGCCGAGGGCCTGAGCCCACTTGTGGAGGCGATCGACGCCGGCCATGTTGCCCAGGGTGTAGAAGTACACGTTGCAGGACTGCTCGATGGCGTGCCGCAGGTCGACCCATCCGTGACCTCCCCGCCGGTTGCACTGGAAGTAGCGGCCGTAGAACGTCGCCCCTCCCGGGCAGAACACGCGATGGTCGGGAGTCACGAGCCCCTCCTCGAGGGCCGCCGTGGCGACGACGATCTTGAACGTCGACCCGGGCGAGTAGCGCCCCTGGATCGCGCGATTCTGCAGCGGCAGCAGCCGGTCCCTGTTCAAACCGGCCCAGGTCTCACGATTGATACCGGTCGCGAACGCGTTGGGATCGTAGGCGGGCAGGCTGACGAGCGCGAGGACCTCGCCGGTGTGCGGTTCGAGCACGACCGCCGCGCCGTTGAAGCCCAGTGCCTTGAACGCCTCCTCGGCCGCCTGCTGCAGCGCCAGGTCGATCGTGAGCTGAACCCGGTTGCCCTGGACCGGGTCGATCTCCTCCAGCGTGGCGATCTCGCGGCCCACGCTGTTGACCGTGACCCGCTTCTCCCCATCCGTGCCCATCAGGTGCCGGTTGAACGCCCGCTCGACACCCGACTGGCCGACGACGTCCCCGCTCTTCAGCCGCGCGTCGGACTCCAACTGCGCGCCGGTGACCTCGCCGACGTAGCCGAGCAGGTGCGCGGCGAGGCTGCCGGGTGGGTACTGCCGCGTGGGCACGCGCTGGACGAGCACGCCGGGAAGTTCGGTGTCGAGCCGGCGCGCGAGGACGGCAGCAACCTGCGCCAGTGACGCATCGTCGATGACGACGATGGGCCGGAACGACGGGGCCCCGCGAAGCCGTGCCACGCGCTCGCGGATGTGGGACTCCGGTGTACCGGTCACCTCGGCCAGGAGCCGGATGGTGTGGTCCAGATCCGTCGTGTGTTCCCGCAGGATGGCGATGCTGAACCCCTGCCGGTTCTCCACGATGACGCGTTTGTGCCGGTCGAAGAGAACGCCGCGCGGAGCCTGCAGCGCCAGCCGGCGCTGGTAGTTCTGTTCGGCCAGCTCCCGGTACTGCGCGTTGCGCACGACCTGGAGGTACCAGAAGCCGACGGCCAGTGCGACGAAGACGACCAGGATCGCAGCCTGCAGGACGGCCAGGCGAAGACTCAGGCGCTGGCGATCGGCCGCGGCGTCGGAGATCATGTCGAAGTCAGCCTCCGTCCGTCCTACCTGAAGCGGGCCCGGCGCCTGACCTCGCGCCGCGCGCGCCAGCGCTCACGCGCGCCGGGCAGGAAATCGACGAACCCAAACAGCATGACACCGGTCAGGGCGTTCACGAGCGCCCTGAACGCCAGTTCCACGAACTGGGTATCGAGCCGCTGCAGGTCGAGCAGCACGCTCATCCCCGTAAACAGCAGGGCGTGGGCCACCGTGGCCAGTACGAACACCAGCAGCCGGGGCACATGGTGCGTGACGATGAACTGCGTGCCCGTCACGCCGGCCGCGAACCCGACCACGCTCTTGGCCAGGCCACCGATGCCGAGCACCCCGCCGGTCAGCGCGTCCTGGGCCAGACCCGCAAGGCTCCCCGAGAGCAGTCCGGTGACGCGGCCGCGCCGCAGCGCCAGGAAGACCACCACGACCAGCGCCAGATCGAGCGGCACGCTGGGTCCGGCCAGCCGCGTGACGAGCCCCTGACCCAGGACGGCTGCAGCCACCCACGCCGTCGACCAGGCGGCGGTTTTCACCTGTCGCCGGGCTCCCCACCGGGCGAGGCGACGACCAGCACCACCTCGAGCCTGGACAGGTCCACGGCCGGCCGGACGACCACGTCCCGGTAGGCCGTCCCCACCCGCTCGACGCGTTCGACCTGGCCCACGATCAGCCCGGCGGGATAGACGCCGTCGATGCCCGATGTCACGACCAGGTCTCCCCGTTCCACGTCCGCGGTGGCGGGCAGATACTCGAGGCGCAGGGCGTCGCTGCCGTCGCCCACGGCAATGCCCTGGGTACGCGATCGCTCGATGATCACCGCCGCCGCCGCACTGCGATCCACGAGCAACTGAACGATCGCCGTGCTCCCGGTCGCACGCACGACGCGCCCCGCCACGCCGGCGGGGGCCATCACGGCCATGTCACGATGGACACCGTCGTCGGTCCCTTTGCCGATCGTGACCGACCGGAAGTCCGGAGACGCGGTGCCCGCGACCACCTCCGCAGCAATGCTGCTCAAGGGGAGCCTGGCCCGGAGGCCCAGCGCTTCCCGCAGCTGCACGGCGCCCCGTGCGGCCGCGCGTTCCTCCTGCAGCCGGACGCGCAGGTCGGTCACCTGACGGACCAGCTCGTCGTTCTGGCGTCTGACGGACCGCAGGGCCACGTAGCCGGACCACACGTCCCGGACGCCCCCGATGAGAGTCCACGCGGTCTCCTGCGCGCCGGTGACCGCCGACACGAAGCCGGCTTCGAGGAGCGAGGCGCCCGACTCGGTGCTCACCTGGGTGGAGATGAGAATGATATGGCCCACCGTGACCGCTATCAGGAGCAAGCGGGCCCGGCGGACGGCCGCGACAGCCATCGTGTTCCGCCCGGTGCAGATCGGTCGCCGCGCCCGCCCGCCCGCAGGACGGGAGTCACGGGTCGGTCGTCCGAACTCGTCAATCGATGGAGATCTTGCGCAGCAGCCCGAAGTCGGAGAGCATCTTCCCGGCTCCCAGCACGACGGATGAGAGCGGGTCCTCGGCCATCGCCAGCGGCAGGCCCGTCTCCTCGCGCAGACGCTTGTCGAGGTTCCGGAGCAGCGCTCCGCCTCCCGTGAGCACGATGCCCCGGTCGACGATGTCCGCCGAGAGCTCTGGCGGGGTGCGCTCGAGGGCCACGCGCACCGCGTCGACGATGACGTTCACCGTCTCGGACAGGGCCTCGCGGATCTCTTCGTCGCTGATGATGATGGTCTTGGGCACGCCCTCGATGAGGTGCCGCCCCTTGATCTCCATGGTCAACCGCTCGTCGAGGGGAAATGCGGAGCCGATCTCCATCTTGATCTGCTCGGCCGTCCGCTCCCCGATGAGCAGGTTGTAGTTCCTCTTGATGTACTGGATGATCGCCTCGTCCATCTCGTTGCCCGCCACGCGCACCGCCTTGCTGTAGACGATGCCCGCGAGCGAGATGACGGCGATGTCGGTCGTGCCGCCGCCGATGTCGACGATCATGTTCCCCGTGGGCTCGGTGATGGGCATACCGGCGCCGATGGCCGCCGCCATGGCCTCTTCGACGAGGTGTACCTCGCTGGCCTTGGCCCGGTAGGCGCTGTCCTTCACGGCGCGCTTCTCGACCTGGGTGATCTCGGACGGTACGCCGATGACGATGCGGGGCCGGACCCACATGGCGCCGTTGTGCGCCTTCTTGATGAAGTAGGTCAGCATCTTCTCGGTCACTTCGAAGTCCGCGATGACTCCGTCCTTCATCGGCTTGATGGCGACGATGTTGCCGGGCGTACGGCCCAGCATCTCCTTGGCCTCCTTGCCCACCGCCTCGACTTTGCCGTTGAGCTTGTTGATGGCCACAATCGACGGTTCGTTGACGACGATGCCCCGCCCCCGGGCGTAGACGCACGTGTTCGCCGTGCCGAGATCGATCGCCAAGTCACTGGAAAACAGGGAGAACACGCTACGCACGGACAACCCCTTCACGAAACATCGCGCGGCGCGTCATTCGCGCGCCGCGAAACGGAAGTCGTTCTTGCCGCCGTTCTTGGCGGCGTACATCGCGGCGTCGGACCGCGTCAGCAGCGTGTTCTCGTCCGACGCCAGATCGGGCAGCGTGGCCACGCCGATCGACGCGGTGAGCTTCACCGACAGCCCCTCGCCCTCGAGGAACACGTGCTCGCGCATCCGCGACAGCACGCGTCGCGCCACCACCGCCGCTCCGTCGCTGCCGGTTTCAGGCAGCACCATCACGAACTCGTCGCCGCCGTAGCGGGCCACGATGTCGCTGTCGCGGCCGCTGGCGCGGATGATGTGGGCCGCCTCGACGAGCGTCCGGCTCCCGTTCAGGTGGCCGAACTGGTCGTTGACCGTCTTGAAGGCGTCCAGATCGATGAACAGCACCGACAGCGGGCGTTTGTACCGGATCGCCCGTTTCGACTCGCGGTGCAGCGCCTCCTTCAGGTACCGGGAGTTGTAGAGACCGGTCAGGTCGTCCGTCACCGACAGCGCTTCGGCGCGCTGGAAGCGCGTGGCGTGCGCAATCGCCAGCGCGAACAGGCCGAGCGCTTCCTTCACCTGCGCCGCCAGTCGCCGATCGAACGTCGGCCGCCGCCCGCTCGGCTCCCGGTCCAGGCCCACGACGGCCCCCACGAGGCCTTCCCTGCAGGCCAGCGGGAACCCGACCGCCGTGCCGTCGATCTCCGCCGTGATGCGGGCATCCCGCAACAGGCTGGCCGAATAGAACGGCCGCCGGCTGGCGACGACCAGCTCGGCAACGGCAAACAGCGCGGGAATCGAACTGCTCTTGCGCGTGTCGTGTACCCCCAGTTGCGACAACTGCCCGGCTCCGTCCGAAAGAAACACCGCGACGGTGGGCAGCGGCATCCAGCGCCGCGCGCGCCGCATCAGCATCTCGCCGATCGCCGCCGGATCAGACAGCGCGAACACATCCCGCACGAGCACGGCGAGCGCGCCACGCTCGCGCAGGCGGGCCGCCAGCGGGCGCTGGGCACGCCGGACGCGGGTGGCCGCGTCAATGCGCGTCGTGCGGCGAGTCGAGGGAACTGGGGACACGGAGGAACTCGTCTGCTCGGTGCCTGCCTCGCAATACCGGTGCCACCTGGCACGGCCTGGGCCCCCGACTCGAACGCAAGGCCCGTCCCGCCAGTCGGTGTGTGGATGCCACTATAGCACAGCCGCCCGGACCTGTGCCGGTAACTGGTTGCCTCTAGGCAAGTTCAGAAGATACACTAGATGGTTCGACCACCTTGGAGGACGGCGGGGAGCGGCCCCGGCCGCCTGCCGGGGTCGGGCTGCGCCCCGGGACGGCGCAAGGGAGTGACAGGCTACCATGACGATGCTCGACCGGATGCGGCGTCACAAGAACTGGCTCAAGTGGAGCCTGCTGCTCGTGGTGATCGCGTTCGTCATCTTCTACATTCCCGATTTCCTGACCCCGGGCGGCGGCGCCGCCCCGACCGACGAACTGGCGCGCGTCGACAACCGGCGCGTCACCGTCGGTGAGTTCCAGCGCGCGTACCAGGCCCAGGTGCAGGCCTACCGTCAGGCGTACGGCTCGAACATCAGCGAGCAGCTCCTCCGCCAGCTCGGCTTCGAACAGCAGATCATCCAGCAGCTCGTGGACCAGCAGGCCGCGCTCGCCGAGGCCGAGCGCCTTGGCATCACCGTGACCGACGACGAGGTCGGCCAGCGCATTCTCGCGATGCCCGAGTTCCAGGAGAACGGCCGCTTCATCGGCGAGCAGCGCTACCGCCAGATGCTGTCGATGGCCCGCCCGCCCCTGTCGACCTCGGAATTCGAAGCGAGCGTCCGCCAGCAGCTCATCATCGACAAGCTGCGCGCCGTGATCACGGACTGGATCACCGTCACCGACGCGGAGGCTGACACCGAGTACCGCCGCCGGAACGAGAAGGTCAAGGTCGAGCTCGTCCACGTGTCGAGCGACACGTTCCGGAGCGAGGTGAGTCCGACGGACGCCGAGATGGCCGCCTACTACGAGAGCCACAAGGAGGACTACCGGATCGGCGAGCGGCGCAAGATCAAGTACCTCCTCGTCGACACCGAGGCTCTGCGCAAGAGCGTCACCGTGTCGTCGCGCGACATCGAGCGGTACTACAACGACAACATCGAGACGTGGACCACGCCCGAGCAGGTACGCGTTAGCCACATCCTGTTCAAGACCGACGGCAAGGACGCGGCTGCCGTGCGCGCGACCGCCGAGAAGGTCCTCGCCGAAGCGCGGGCCGGCGCGGACTTCGCAGAACTCGCGAAGAAGTACTCGGAAGACGAGGCCAACGCCGCGATGGGCGGCGACCTGGACTACTTCGGCCGCGGGCGCATGGCGCCGGAGTTCGAGGAAGCCTCGTTCGCGCTCGAGCCCGGCGGCATCAGCGACCTCGTCCAGACGTCCTTCGGCATCCACATCATCAAGGCCACCGACCGGCGGGCGGCCAACGTGCAGACGCTCGAGGAAGTCCGCCCGCAGATTACCGATCAGTTGACGACCGAGCGCGCCGAGCGGCAGGCCAGCACGCTGGCCACCGAGCTGGCCGGCGAGATCAAGGCCGTCTCGGACCTCGACACGGTCGCGTCCGCGCGCGGCTGGAAGGTCGAGGAGACCGGGTTCTTCACGCGCGAGGAACCGCTGCTCGCGCTCGGCGCGTCGCCGCAGATCACGAACGAGCTGTTCGAACTCGGGGACGGCGAGTCGAGCGGCGCTTTCCGCGTGGCTCGCGGCTACGCGTTCGCCTTCGTCACGGGCAAGCTCGAACCGTCGATCCCGCCCATGGACGAGGTCAAGGACCGCGTGCGCGAGGACGTGACCAAGGAAAAGGCCAGCGCGCTCTCGAAGGAGCGGGCCGTGGCCCTCGCCGCCACGCTCAAGGCCGCGACCGATTTCGCGGCCGCCGCCAAGAAGGCCGGCGTCGAGGCCAAGACGAGCGAGTTCGTGGCCCGCGGCACGGCGCTCCCCGACGTGGGGCTGAACGCCACGGTCGAGGACACGGTGTTCTCGATGAAGGTCGGCGAGGTCAGCGACCCGATCAACACGCTCGACGGCACGACGATCGTGAAGCTGCTGGAAAGGCAGGACGTCACGTCCGAACAGCTTCAGATTTCGCGCGACGCCGTGAGGCAGGAACTGCTCGGGCAGCGCCGCGGCCAGTTCCTGACCGCCTACATGATGAAGGCGAAGCAGAAGATGCGGATCGAGCTGAACCAGCAGGCGATGCAGCGGCTGTTCGGATAGGAAGACAGGGACCGGGGACCAGGGACCAGGGACCGGTTCTGCTACCGAGTCGTGGGCTCAGAGCGTTCCGCCTTCGCGGAACGCTTCGGCGGGCCGCCGTGGCCTTGGCGGAGGCTGGTCAGCCCTGGGCGACTCGCATTCGGTCGAGGGCTGCTACCGCGGCAGTCCCGCCCGGTAGCCCGTCCGTGCGCGGACGCTGCAGCCCGCGCAGTCCACGTCGACACGGATGCGGCGGTACGTGCCGTCGAGACGACCGTTGGTCGGATAGTACGCCAGGATCACCTGGCTGGAGAGGTCCCGGGCCACATCCGCGATCATCTCGCCGACGTCGGCATCAGGGCGTGCCGCATAGAGCTGTCCGCCGGTCCCTGAGACCAGATCCATCAGGAACCGATCGGCATCCGTGCGGGCTATCGCCGCCGCGCCCGGGCGTTCCGGCGGGGCCAGCAGCCAGCGCTGCACTCGTGAGGTGAAGCCAAGGGGCCAGGCTCCAGCGTCACCGGTCTCGTACCGGATGACGTGAACCGGCGCGTCCGTCGCATCCACGGCCGACAGCGCCCCGGCCGCGCTCGTCAACTGGCTCTGCGTGTCGATGCCGTCCGTGACGAGGACGACGGTTGTCCGCCCCTCCATCGACGTGAGTCGTTCGACGGCGACCAGCGCCAGCGCATCGTACAGCCGCGTGCCGCCACCGGGGCCCGCCGCCGCCAGTGCCGACTGCAGAGCCGACCGATCGCCGGTCAGCTCAGACAGCACCTGGACGCGGCTGGCGAATTTCACGACCATCGCCCGATCGCCTGCCCGCAGCGCTCCGGAGAGTGCCGACGCCGACGAGCGGATCGACTCCCTCGGCCCCCGCATGCCGGCTGAGGTATCGAACATCAGGACGACCTCGCTCGCAACCGTGCCGGCATCGACATGTGTCACCTTCTGCTCGACGCCATCCTCGAACACGCGAAAGGACGCCGGTGCCAAATCGCGCACGGCCGACCCATCCGGGCCGGTCACCGTGACCGGAACCGTGACGAGCGCGACGGTCGAGCGAAAGCGCGGGCGCGGCGCATCACGCTCGTCCGACGAAACGGGCTGGGTGGGCGGCGCCACAGCCGGGGGCGGCGACGCCACCGCCGGAACCGGCTGGTCCTCGTCCGGGCCGTCTATCGAGCGAAGGGCACCCGCCGTGGCCCCGCAGACGGGGAGGGCGGCCGGCAGGCCCGCTTCGCGCTCGTGGAAGCGATCCACGAGCTCTTCGGGTGACGCCGCGCGGAGCGTCTGGCCGTTGACCGCCCGCTGCACCCCGGTGGCCGACAGGTCCTGCCAGATTCTCGCGGCCGACAGCGCCGCCCCATCACCAGCGTGCTCCAGGAAGGCGGCCGACGGCACCAGGATGGCGAGGATCGAATCCCGCCAGTTCGCATGCCGGTCCCCGCCGATCCCGCCAACGACCCCCGGACCCGTGCGGCCGGGCGCCTCACGCGGTGGCGGTCCGGGATCCGGTCCAGGCCAGTCTCCCCAGGCCGTCCGCCGCCGCCACTCGTTGTCGCTGTCGCTGAAGATCCGCTCGGGGCCGTCCCGCCGGACCGACGCGGCCCGTCACTTCCCGGCCTCGGCGCGGGAGGCCGCCTCG
>CAYZYG010000092.1:0-20906 GCA_964481395.1 uncultured Vicinamibacterales bacterium | reverse complement strand
GCGCTGCGCCCGCACGGCCGGCGAAGGCGGGTCCCCGTTCTCCTACCAGGTCACCCTCGCCCCGAAGCGGAACACGCGGGGAGCCAGAAGCGAACTGATCGTATTGGCGTTGGCGGCGTTCTGCGTGCCGCGCATCGAGAGCGTCGTGCTGCCATTGAGCAGGTTGAAGATGTCCACGCTGGCCACGACCTTCACCTTGCCGTAAAGGGTGAAGGGCTTGTCGACGCGGAAGTCGACCGTCTGGAACGTCGGCAGCCGCTCGTCTCCCCGCTTGTCGAGGAAGACCGTGGGCTGACCCGCGCTGAACGGGCGCGTGGGCCCGAGCACCGAGCGAATGTACGGGTAGCCGTCACGGGAGTTGTAGAACGCCGCCACGTTGATCTGCCACCACGGGAGGGTGTAGCTGCCAGTCAAACGGAAGAGCCACCGGGCGTTGATGAACACGTTGCCGAGGCCGCTCGACGTAGACTCGGGCGCGTACTGTCCTCCGTTCAGCGACTCTTCGATGTTCGTCGGGTCGCTGTTGATCGACCACCAGGTGTAGGCGGCCGGGGAGTCGAAGTGCATGGGCGCGTCGTTGTAGGAGAAGCTGGCGTTCATCATCCAGTTGTTCGCCATCCGCTTCGTCGCGCTGAACTCGAACCCCTGGAAGCTCCGGTAGAAGTCCTCGATGTTCTTCACCGTGTAGTTCGTGGGGATCTGGCTCGTCGGCTGGTAGTAGGTGACCGTCGGGCAGGAGGCGCCGGCCGGGCAGTTCGCTGCCGGCGGCGTCCACTGGACCGCCGTCCAGTTCGACGCGTCGAAGTTGTCGCGGTCGTTGCCCCAGCTGTTGTGGTACTTCCGCCAGATGTAGCTCCCGCTGACGGCGAACACGTTGCCGAACTGCCGGTCGAACGTGAGGATGATCTCATCGGTCTTCTCGGCCGTGAGGCTGGGATCGACCGTGCCCGTGGTCGTCGTCTGCGACGGGTTGTTGTAGTTGTACCCGCTCGTCCACGTGAGCGGCGCGGCCGTGAGCACGACCTCGTTGGCCTGCACGAACCGGTCGCCGTTGACGTCGATCCAGGGGTAGCGGACGAGAGTCGCCACCACCGTGTTGTACGTGCTCGACAGACTGCCGGTGCCGAGCTGGCTGACGTACCGGGCGTAGTTGACCTTCGCCACATTGCGGCCGTCGCCCGTGATGTCGTAGGTGAAGCCCAGACGCGGTGACCAGTTCTTGAACGAGAGTCCCGCGTCCGCCCCCTGGAAGGCCAGTTCCGGCAGCTGGTTGAAGGCGGCCCCAGAATAGGTGACGCCGCTGTACACGCCCGCGTAGGTAGCCTGGCCGTAGAACGGGGACGCTGCCACCTCGGCCGCGTTGGCGAAGTCGGTCTGATAGTCCCACCGGAACCCGACGTTCAGCGTCATCTTCCGCCGGGTGTAGGTGTCGGACGCGTAGAAGGAACGGTTGCGAAGGCCGTACTCCGTGTAGCCTCGACGGTACAGCGTCGCGTCGAGCGGGACGTCGTTGCGGAAGCGCACGTACGCGTCGCCACCCCACATGCTCTCCGTGTGCGCGATGTCGTTACGGATCTTCATGCCAAACTTGATGGCATGGTCGCCGCCGAACGTGCCGGGGAGGAAGTAGTTCGCCATGACGTCCACGCTGTCCGTCGGACGCACGTACACCGCCTCCTGGTACGACCGCGACCAGGCGCCCGTCGTGATTTCCTGGGCGGCCTGCACGCTGCGCAGGTCCTCTTCGTGGAACGTCAGCGCGAAGTTGTTCCCGACGTGCGCGTAGGAGAACTCGACCATGAACCGATCGCTGAAGATGTGCCGGTCGGCCCACTTGTACGACTTCGGCATGCCGGTCTTCCACCAGTTCGAGCCGAGGTCCTTGCGCGTCACGCCGAGCTGCCGGTAGGTCGTCTCGAGCGGGCGCAGGTCTGACGCGTCGCGCGCATTGCGTACCTTCTCGGCCGCGTTGAAGAACCACGAGAACTGGTTGTTCTTGAAGGTCTGCAGCGCGAACTTGAAGTTGTAGTTGTTCAGAATGGTGGTGTCCGGGCTGAGGCAGTCGCGGATTTCCTTCAGGGAGTAGGTCAGCGGGCTGGCCTTCATGGCCTGGCACGCCGCGTCCGCCTTGTAGAAATTGTTGATGCCGACGTCGATGTCCTGCCGGCCGTAACTGCCCCAGACCCAGGCGCGGCCGCGCCTGATCGGTCCGCCAGCCTCGAAGCCCCAGTCCGTAATGTTCAGGATCGGATTGCCCGTCGACGCGCCCTGCGTGCGCATCTCGTCGGTCACGTTGAAGGACTGGAACCGCTTGTCGGTCACGTAGAACCGGCCGGATCCCTTGAACCTGTCCGTGCCGCTCTTGGTCACCAGGTTGATGCCTACGCCAGGCGACTGCATCGTCACATCCGCGCCGCCGGTCGAGATCTGCATCTCTTCGAACGCGTCGAAGTCGTAGTAAACGGGAGACCCGCCGGTGGCCGACATGTCGGTAATGTCGACGCCGTCGAGGTTCCACTTCTGTTCGCGCATCGCCGCGCCGCGCGCGACGAAGTTCGACTGCTGACCGGACTGCGATCCACCGACGTTCTGCCGGTCCATCGCCACGCCGGCCGCCTGCTCGATGATGACCCAGGGGTCACGGGCCGACGGGATGTTCTGCAGGGCCTCCTGCGTGAACCGGTTGGTCTTGCCGGTGTCCTTCAGGTCGACGAGGGGCGTTTCCCCGCTGACCGTCACGGTTTCCTGCACGGACGAGATCTCGAGCGCCTGATTGACCTGGACGCTCAGGCCGATCTCGACACGCACGCCCTCTTTGATGACCGTCTTGAAGCCGGCCAGGTCGAACTTGAGGTTGTACAGGCCGATGGGCAACTGGGGAAACCGGTACGTTCCGGTATCCGTGGTGATGGCCGTTTGCGGCTGGAGCAGCACGGGGCCGCTCAACTCGACCGAGACGCCCGGCATGACCGCGCCGCTCGCGTCAACCACGCGACCGTAGATCTCACCGGTGTTCTGGGCGTACGCGGTTGCTGCCCCGATTGCCAGCAGACTGACTGCCAGCACGACCGCTAGACAACGCTTCATAGACGCTTCCTCCTTGAAGACAACCGACGGTCCGAGAGCACGACCGAAAGCGCACACGGGTGGATCGCCGGGAAGTACCCTGGGGGAAGGCTTCGGGGGGGGCGTGCAAATCCGTCCGGGAGGCGCGTCCGGGCGCCACGCGCAGTCATGCGATAGTCGTGCCAGCTGTCCCCGAACAGCAGGTTCGTTTCCCTAGGGCATTTATCTAGTCGTTTCTACCGTCACGATCCAGCCGTTTGTACTGTATATCCGGTCGTCTGGACGGGAGGTCTTGTCCAGGTCCAGCGGGGCTGCGCTTCTCACCGAAAGAGGCAGGTCGAGGCGGCCCCGCCTCTCTGGCCTACAGCGTTGGCTCTGCCACGCCCCAGGCCTGGTGCCCCCGAGAGCCTACCGGCCCTGCGACCGCCTGTCCGGAACCACAGCCCCGATCCAGCGCTCGCCTGCGCGGATGGCCAGCGGCAGGCGGTTGCGGGCAGGCGGGAAGGGGCAGTCGTAGCTGGCGTTGTACGCGCAGAACGGCTGGAAGGCGCGGTTGAGGTCGATGACGTAGATGCCGGTGCGGCTCCGGTCCAACTCGAGGTAGCGCCCAGCGGGGTAGGTCTCCGTGCCCGTCGTGAGGTCCGTGAACGGCACGAACAGCCGATCGAACGCCGCGCCCGACTCGACGAAGGCGCCCAGCGACAACGCCTGGCCCTTGAGCGTGAACTCGAGGGTTCCGACGAGTTCCATGTCCCGGATCTTGCCGGTCGAGGTGGGCATCGTGACGGGGGTCCTGACCGGCGCGGGCGTGAACGATGCTGGAACGGAGTAGTCCGGATCCGGCTCGAAGTAGCGGAGCGGCAGGAAGACGTCCATCTGATCGGCCGGAATCGGCTGGTTCACCTGCCGCCGGAAGGCAGCGTCCTTCTCGGCCCGATCGGCCTGGAGCTCCTGAACGTACGCCTGATCGGGATCGGCCGGCGCCCCGCCACTGCAGGCCCCCAGCGCGAGCATGAGGGAGAAACCCCCTGCGAAGAAGAGAAGCCGGCGGCCAGAGTCAAGCCCGTGTGGTGCGCGGCAGAACCGGTCCCCGGTCCCGGGTCCCCGGTCCCTATCTGAACAGATACGCCCCCCTCGCCACTGTCGCATCAGCCAGCCGCCTCCTCATGGCAATCGTATTCGCCGGCGCGGCCTTCAGCAAACGCCGGAGCGCGGCCAGGTGCGTCCGGAACGTGTCGCCCTCGACAATGCCCGCGAGCGCCATCCTGGCGTTCGCCTCGACGCGGGCCGCTGCACCATGGACGAACACCCGCGCCGCATCGTCGTGGAGCGCCGCGTTCGCAAGACCGGCGGCCGCGGCCTGGCGCGCCCGCAGCACCGCGCTCTCGCCCTGGAACGCATCCATAATCACGTCGGCGATGAACATCAGCACTTCCTGTTCGTCGCCAGCCTTCTGCCCGAACCGCTGCATGGCGAGGCCGACGATCGCGAGCCCCGCTTTCTTGAAGCCCCGCACCATGTCGATCTCATCCGCGAGCGGCACGATCGCCGCACCGCGGCCCGGGAGCTTCGGCGGGCCCATCAGCTCGTCCTGCAGCGCCTTCGCGGCCCGGACGATGGGCAGCGCGCCTTTCGCCGCGCGCCTCATCAGCATGCCGGGGATGAGCAGCCGGTTGATCTCGTTCGTGCCCTCGAAGATCCGATTGACCCTGGCGTCGCGGTAGTGCCGCTCGGCGGGGTAGTCCTTCACGAACCCGTTCCCTCCGTGAATCTGAATGTCTTCGTCGATGACGAAGTCCGCCATCTCCGTGCCGGTGACCTTCGCGATCGACGCCTCGACCGCGTACTCATCGCCGGCCGCCATCATCGCCGACATGTCGTCCGGACCCTGCTGGTGCGCAACGGTGTACGCGTCGAGGAGGCCTCCCGTCCGGTACAGCAGGCTCTCGACGGCATACGCGGCTGCCGTCATCTCGCCGAGCTTGTGCTTGATGGCGCCGAAACTCGCGATGGGCTGGCCGAACTGGCGGCGGGTGGCGCCGTAGCGCGCGGCTTCGCCGATGACGCTGATGGCGCCGCCGGTGCACGACGCGCCCAGCTTGAGCCTCCCGAAGTTGAGCACGTTGAAGGCCACGCGGTGACCCTTGCCAATCTCGCCCAGGACGTTCGCGGCCGGCACCCTCACGTCCTGCAGGACGATCGACGTCGTCGACGATCCGAGGATGCCGAGCTTGTGCTCCTCTTTCCCGCTCGACACGCCGGGCCACGCGCGCTCGACGATGAAGGCGGTGAAGTGCTCGCCATCGACCTTGGCGAAGACGGTGATGACATCCGCGAAGCCCCCGTTCGAAATCCACATCTTCTCGCCGTTCAGGACGTAGCTGCCGTCGGCCTGGCGATCGGCCCGGGCCTTGCCGCTGAGCGGGTCGGAGCCGGCTCCGGCCTCGGAGAGCGCGTAGGCGCCGAAAACCTCGCCGGACACGAGCCGCGGCACGTACCGCCGCTTCTGATCGTCCGTGCCGAACAGGAGGATCGACAGCGCGGAGAGGTGCGTCTGCGCCCCGAACGACGTGGCGAACGAGGCGTTGCGCCCGACCCGCTCGCTGATGAGCATCGACGAGACCTTGTCGAGATGAACGCCGCCCAGCGACTCGGGCGCGTCGGCACCGAGCAGGCCGAGTTCCGCCGCGCGGCGCAGCAGGCCGCGCACGAATTCCCAGTCCTTGCTCTCCATGCGCTCGATGTTCGGCATGACCTCCGCGTCCATGAACTCGTCGGCGGTCTGCGCGATGAGCCGGTGTTCCTCGCTGAAGCGCTCCGGCGTGAAGATGCCCTCGGGTCCGGCCTCGTCGATCAACCAGGCGCCGCCGTTGGGGACACTCGCGATCTCAGACATGAACAGCACCTCCGGGAGGATGGCGAGAGTCAGGAAATAGTAGGCAGTAGACAGTAGAGAGTAGGCCTGCACGGTGAAGGGATGGCACATCACCGAACCGGCCCTCGAACCGAGCCGACGGCGTCAGTCTGCAAAACGCCTCGAAGGACGCGGGGGTCAGCCGGCGCAGTGGTCCGCGGAGCAGCCGTGCCCGCGCACGGCCGCGACGCGGCAGCCGGCGACCAGCGGCCCGCAACGGGACGGAGAGACGTTTTGCCGGCGAGCGTGAGCGGGCCGGCGAGCGTGATGTGCGATCCCGTGATGACCCGCAGACCACGGACATACTCAACTTCCCTCGACGCACAGCAGCCCGGCCGCTCCGCTCGAGGGCCTGCTCAGTGACGTGCGGCCCTCCGCTCGTCACGTGCGGAGAATGCCTGTCAGGGCGATGCGTGCCTCTTCCGTCTCCTGCTTTGCCCGACGAAGCCGCGCGGTAGCGCGCCTGGCGAAGTCGGGTCTTCTGACTCCTGACTCCTGGCTCCTAGCCCGTCCAGCGTCAGTTCCTCTCAAAAATCCCCGCCGCCCCCATCCCTCCGCCGACGCACATCGTCACCAGACCGTAGCGGGCGCCGCGGCGGCGCATCTCGTAGAGCAGCGACGTCGTCAGTTTCGCGCCCGTGCACCCGAGCGGGTGGCCGAGCGCGATGGCGCCGCCGTTCACGTTGAGGCGGTCGGGATCGATTGGCAGCTCCCGCACGCATGCGAGCACCTGCGAGGCAAAGGCCTCGTTCAGCTCGACCAGGTCCATCCGGTCGAGCGTCAGGCCCGTGCGGGCGAGGAGCTTCCGGACGGCGGGGACCGGCCCCACGCCGAAGCGTTCCGGCTCGACGCCAGCCGTGGCGTACCCGACGAAGCGCGCCATCGGCGCGAGACCGAGCGAGGCCGCCACGTCGGCTGCCATCACGAGGACGGCGGCGGCGCCGTCCGACATCTGCGACGAGTTGCCGGCGGTCACCGTGCCCTTCGCGTGAAACGCCGGCTTGAGCTTGCCCAGCGCCTCGAGCGTCGTGTCGCGGCGCGGCCCCTCGTCGACGTCGAAGACGAACTCGCGGCCGGCCGGCATCCCGTCGATGTCCGGTTCGGTCAGCGTGACGGGGATCGGCACGATCTCGTCGGCGAACCGCCCGGCGTCGAGCGCGGCGAGAGCGCGTTCGTGGCTGCGCAGGGCGTAAGCGTCCTGCTCGGCGCGCGAGATGCCGCACTCGCGCGCGTGGTTCTCGGCGACGAGGCCGGTGCTGAGGTACACGTCGGGATACGACTCGACAAGGCCGGGGTTGGGTGAGACCTTGTGCCCCCCCATGGGGATGAGGCTCATGCTCTCGGTGCCGCCGGCGATGATGACGTCGGCGGCGCCCCCCGCGATGCGGCCGGCGGCGTCGGCGATCGACTGCAGACCCGACGCGCAGAACCGGTTGACGGTCATCGCGGAGACCGACACGGGCACACCTGCCCTCAACGCCGCAATCCGCGCCACGTTCAGGCCCTGCTCGGCCTCCGGCATCGCGCACCCCATCACCACATCGTCGATGCGGGCCGGATCGAGGTTCGGCGTGCGGCGCAGAAGCTCGGCGATGACCCGCGCGGCCAGTTCGTCGGGCCGGACCGTGCGAAGGGATCCCTTCGGCGCCCGGCCGACGGCCGTCCGCACCGCTGAGACGATGACGACGTCGCGCATGTAGCAGCCTCCTGTCCGGCGCGTTCGGCCCGCCTTCGCCCACTCGGGCTTCGGCGCGGCAAGCCCAACGCGCCCTACGACTCCCGACTCCCGACTCCCGAATCCCGGCCACCGGCGACGAAGTCGCCCAGCAGATCCTCGACCGCCTCCGCTACCGCGTTGGTGTAACCGTTGAAAAGGTGGTCCGCGCCCTCGATGACGACGAGGTCCTTCGGTTCCCGCATGCGGCCGTAGGCGATCTTGAGATCGCGCAGCGGACAGAGTTCGTCGCGATCGCCCTGGACGAAGAACTTCGGCTTGTCGCTGTCGATGACGGCCGAGAAGTCGTAGCGGCCGAAGGGCGGGGCCACGCCGATGAGCGCAGAGACGCGCTCGTCAGAGGCGCCCACGCTCATGCCGACCCACGCGCCGAAGGAGAAGCCGCCTGCCCACATCTCGACACCCGGGTAACGCGCCGCCATGAAGTCGATCGCCGCGCGGAAGTCCGCCATCTCTCCCGGCCCCTCGTCGAAGGAACCCTGGCTCGTGCCGACGCCGCGGAAGTTGAACCGCAGGACAGCCGCCCGCGTGCGGCAGAGGCCTTTGGCGATCTGGTAGACCACCTTGTTGTGCATCGTCCCGCCGCCGGTGGGCAGAGGGTGACCGAGGACGACTGCGACCCTGGGCGGCTCGTCGAGCGCATCCAGGATCGGCGAGGTCTCCGCGCTGCGGACGGGGCCGATGTGGCAGTTCCACGCAGGGTCGTCCAGCAACGCCTCGAGGCGGCCGGCCGGTCCGGGAATCTCACGAATCATGGCGTGTCCTCACGCACGAAGTCCGCGACGGTTCGGGCGAAGACGTGCGGCCGCGTCACCGCGCCGATGTGTCCGGTGTGCTCGACCATCGCCAGACGGGCGTGCCCGATCGCCCCGAGATAGCGCCGCGTGCCCTCGACCGGGACGACGCGGTCGAGGTGCGGTTCGCCGGTGACCACGAGCGTCGGCACCGCGATCTGGCGGCACACCGTTGCCGGGTCAATCGTTGCCGCCAGCCGGACCCGGTCGGCCGTTCTCGACAGCGACACCGGCGCTACGAACACGCGCACGGCCTGTCTGGCCAGGAACGGCAGGCGATCGCGCCAGGCCGGCATCGCGGCGGCCACCTCGGGGTACAGGCGCATCAGCGATCCCGGTACGAACGCCGGCGTCGACCACCGGGGCGCGGCCAGGATGGCCCGTGCCCGATCGTCGAGCTGCCAGCCGGGACCGATCGCCGACGCCAGCACCAGATGCGTCGTACGCTCGGGGCGCCGGGCTGCGTAAATGGCGGCCACGAGGCCACCGAACGATACGCCGCACATCGCGGCGCGCGCGACTCCGGCCTGCTCGAGCGCCAGATCGATCTGCTCCACGAAGAGATCGAGTCCGCGTTCGGGCGCGTGCGTCAGTCCGCTCCCCGGCTCTCCCGGAAACGAGAACGTCAGAACACGGAACCGCTCCGCCAGCGCGTCTACCGTCGGCGCGAGCCACTCCCACCGGCCCTGCACGCCGGGAATGAGCACGAGGGGAGAACCAGCCCCCTTTTGAATCATGGCCTCTGTCCGGGACCGGGGACCTGGGACCTGGGACCAGTTGGGACGGCTGATCTGCAGCGTCGATCCCCACGTTCCAGACGAAGGTCCCTGATCGACGAGCGCTTCCACGCGAGTCTCGATCGCATGTGGCCCCGCACGCCTCCGGGCTCTGCCTTCGACCGAACTGGTCCCCGGTCCCCGGTCCCCGGGCCCTGCTCTCCGTTAGTTCCTCAGCGTCTTCCCCGTCTTCAGCGTGTACCCGATCCGCTCGAGGGTCTTCGCCTCGCCGCACAGGCCGAGGAACGCCTCGCGTTCGAGATCGAGGAGGTACGCCTCAGGCACCGTCGTCGCGTGTGGGAGCGACCCGCCCGCGAGGATCCATGCCAGCTTCCGCCCGATGAGCGCATCGTGATCGCTGATGCGTTCGCCGCGGCGGATGAGGTGCACGCCGAGCGACAGTGCCGCGAGGAGGCTTTCTCCGCCTACCGGGATCGCCATCGGCCTCGGCGGCGGCTGATACCCCTCGGCGGCGCGCGCCAGGGCCCGGGCCTTGGCGTCGGCAATGAGCCGGTCGCGGTTCATCGTGAACGCGTCCGTGGGGCGCAGGTACCCCAGCCTGACCGCGTCGGGCCCGCTGGCCGATACCTTGCCGAACGCGATCGTCTCGAAGGCCCTCTGCACGAACGGCAGCAGGTCCTGCCCCTGTTGCCTGGCCGACGTCGCGCGGATGAGCATCTCCTTCGTGCCGCCTCCGGCCGGGATGAGGCCGACGCCGACCTCGACCAGGCCGATGTACGACTCGGCCGCCGCCTGCACGCGGTCCGCGTGCAGGGTGATCTCGCAGCCGCCGCCGATGGCCAACCCGACGGGCGCGACAACGACGGGCACGCCCGCGTACTTGAGCGTGGACGTTGCTTCCTGGAACGCGCGGACCATCAGGTCGATCTCGTCCCAGTCGCCCTCCTGCGCCGCGAGCAGGATGAGCATGAGGTTGGCACCCGCCGAGAAGTTGGCGGCCTCGTTCCCGACGACCAGCGCCCGGTGGTTGCGCTCGGCCTCCTGCACGCCCGCGTGCAGCATCTCGATGGCGTCGGCGCCGATGGCGTTCATCTTCGAGTGGAACTCGACGGCGAGGACGCCATCGCCGAGATCCACCAGGCTCGCGCCTGGATTCGATCTGACGATCCGTGACTGCTCGCGCGCGGTGCGCAGGATCTCCAGACCGGGGCCGGCCGGCGGCAGCGTGCCGTCACGCAGCCTGGTGCGTCCGGCAGCCGACGCCTGCTGAAGCAGCGGCGGCACCTGGTCAAGGGGCGCGAGGGCCGCGATTGCCGGTACGCCGATGGCGTCGATGATTTCAAAGGGGCCAATGTCCCAGCCGAACCCCCACCGCATGGCCCGATCCACATCGTCGATGTGGTGAGCGATGTCAGGCGTCACGCGCGCCGCGTAGAGCAGGGCGGGCCCGAGCGTGTCGCGGAGGAACTCGCCGACACGGTCCTGGCCGGTGAAGAGGGCGCGGATGCGCTCGCCGGTGTCTTCGATGGAGCGGGCCGCCTCGAGCGCGGGCAGAGACGTGTGGGTGGTGGGGCGGTACTCGAACGTCTGCGGGTCGAGCGCAAGGACCTGGGAGTTGCCCGACTCGTCCTTCACCCGTTTGTAGAAACCCTGGCCCGCCTTCTCGCCGATCCAGCCGCGGCTCACCAGCTCGCCAATGATCGGCGGCGGCGTGAAGCGGGTCTTGGCCTCCGGGTCTGGCCATTCGTCGGCCAGCGTCCGCGCGACGTGCATGAAGACGTCGATCCCGACGAGGTCGAGCGTCCGAAACGTGGCGCTCTTCGGCCGGCCGAGCGCGGGGCCGGTCATGGCATCGACCTCGCCGACCCCGTAGGCGCCGCGCTGGACGGCCTCGAGAATGGGGAACATGCCGTAGATGCCGATGTGGTTCGCGACGAAGTTCGGCGTGTCCTTCGCCACCACGATGCCCTTGCCGAGGCGCAGATCCGCGTATTCGGTGACGCGGGCGAGCACGTCGGGCTCGGTTTCCTTCGAGGGGACGATTTCGAGCAGCCGGAGGTAGCGCGGCGGGTTGAAGAAGTGCGTGCCGAGCCAGTGCCGGCGGAAGTCGTCCGAGCGGCCTTCAGCGAGGGCGTTGATCGAGAGTCCCGACGTGTTCGTGCTGACGATCGACCCGGGCCTCCGCGCCTCGTCCACGCGGCCGAGGAGTGCCTGCTTGATGTCGAGGCGCTCGACGATGGCCTCGATGATCCACTCGCACTCGCCGATACGATCCATCGAGTCGTCAAACCCGCCCGTGCGGATTCGCGCGATGGCGTCGGGGGTAAAGAACGGATCGGGCTTCAGGCGACGGGCGCGATCGAGGCCGTCCCGCGCGGCCTGCGGCGTGACGTCCAGGAGCCAGCTGTCCACGCCGATGCTGGCGAAGAGGGCGGCGATCTGCGCGCCCATGGTGCCGGCGCCGAGCACTGCGACGGAACGGATCAGCATCATGGCGGGCCTCACCTCACGGCATACCGGGATTCGGGATTCGCGATTCGGGATTCGATCGGCGGTTACGGCGCTTCGCGGGCGCCGGCGGCGCACCGAGGCCGCCGACGAGCAGACCGACGATGGCGTCGGCTTCGGCGGAGAGAGAGTAGCGGCGGCGGCTGAGCATCCAGTTGGTGGCCATCTCGTCGAGGGCGCCGAAGAAGACCTTGGCTGCCAGCGTCGGATTGACGTCGTCGCGAAACGAGCCGGAGGCCTGACCATCGGCGATGACGCCCCGGATGATTCCCAGGTATTCGCGGAGCTGCGTCGCCGAGAAGCGCTCCATGTGCTTGGTCGACTGGCGCAGTTCGACCTGGAAGACGACGGCGGTGTCGCGATCGCGGCCCAGGCGGTCGAGGTGGCGCCGGGCGATCTCGCGGAGCCGCGCGACGGGATCGCTCAGGCCACCGAGGGCGGCCCGGCCTTCGGCGATGGCGTCCTCCATGAAGCGTTCGAAGATGGAGGCGAGCAGGTCGTCCTTGCTCCGGAAGTAGAGGTAAACGGTGCCCGCGGCAATGCCGGCCTCGCGGGCGATGTCGGCGACCTGGGCGCTGAAGAAGCCGTGGCGGGCGAACACGCGGGTCGCCGCACGGAGGATGAGATCATGCTTGTCCGGCCTGGTGCCGGCGACCCCGCGCGGAGCCGTGGCCCGGGCGGCAGAGAGTGCGGGCATGGAGACAGAATGAATGACGGTTCATTCATTGTCAAGGGGCACGGGAGTCGGGAGTCGGGATTCGCGACTCGGTCCAGCCCGGCACACGAGCCTGGGGCGCGCAACGCCGCGGCCGATGCGGCTGATCCCGCGGTTGTTGCGCACGCCCGTCCCGGCCGATAAACAGAAGCGATGTCGTCCGCCCTGACCGTTCTCTTCGCAATCACGCTGGGCCTCGCGTCGCTGCTCCTGTTCCTCCTGGAGCCGATGTTCGCGCGTATGGTGCTGCCGCTCCTCGGCGGCGCCCCCGCGGTCTGGAACACCTGTCTGGTCTTCTTCCAGGTGACCCTGCTCCTGGGCTACCTCTACGCCTGGGCGTCCTCCCGCTGGCTGGGGCGGCGCGCGCAGGTCGCCCTGCACCTGACGCTCCTCGCCGCCGCGGCAGTCGTGCTGCCGGTGCGCATCGTCCCGGGATGGGCGCCGCCGGCCGAAGCCGGCCCGATTCCCTGGCTGCTGGGCATCCTGACCCTGTCCATCGGGCTTCCGTTCTTCATGGCGTCGACCAGCGCGCCGCTGCTGCAGCACTGGTTCGCGCAGACCGACCATCCGGACGCTCAGGATCCGTACTTCCTGTACCAGTCGAGCAACCTCGGGAGTCTTGCGGCGCTCCTGGCCTACCCGCTGATCGTCGAACCGTGGCTCGGGCTCCGTCAGCAGAGCATCGTCTGGACCGCCGGCTACGCCGTATTCGGACTCATGGTCGCGATCTGCGCCTGGGCCCTGCTGCGTGCACCGAAAACCGCGGTATCCATCGACTCGGAGGCGGGGGCTGGGAATACGCCCGTTCCGGAACCGAAGTCCGTTCCCCGCAGACGCAGGCGTTCCGGCCCGCCGGCGGATGCACAACCGATTCCCGGTCCCCGGTCCCGCCCCTCATCGGAGCGCGGGGCGGCCCTGAGCGAGCGGAGCGAGTCGAAGGGCCGACTCCCGATCTTCCGTTGGACCCTCCTCGCCGCCGTCCCCTCCAGCCTCCTCCTGGGCGTCACCACGTACCTCTCGACCGACGTGGCCGTCGTGCCGCTCCTATGGGTGGTTCCGCTGGCGCTCTACCTGCTCACCTTCATCGCGGCGTTCGCGCGCACGCCCTGGGTGCCGGAGCGCGTGAGCACGGCGGCGCTGCCGGTGCTGATCCTGCCGCTGGTGGTCGTGCTGGTCCTGCGGATGGCCGAGCCGGCCTGGCTGATCGTGCCGCTGCACCTCACCGCATTCGCCGTCGCGGCGCTCGTCTGCCACGGTCAACTGGCCTCGGAACGCCCCCACGCGTCGCGGTTGACCCTCTTCTACCTCTGCCTGTCGATCGGCGGTGCACTGGGGGGGCTGTTCAACGCGCTCGTTGCGCCGCTCCTCTTCCAGCTTCCCGTGGAGTACCCGCTGGCCCTCGTCGCGGCGGCCCTGTTGAAGCCGTACCGGGGCGTTGCGCCCGCGAAGCGCCGTCCCGATCCCAAGGACGTCCTGTTCCCGCTGCTCCTTGGCCTCGCGGTTGCGGTCGCACACGTGTTGATAGGGCGCGCGGGCGAGGGCCTCTCGCGGATCGAGGTGCCCCTCGCGCTCGGCCTGCCCGCGTTCGTCTGCTACCTCTTTTCACCGAGGCCGGTGCGCCTCGGCCTCGGCATCGCCGCGCTCCTGGCGGCGAGCACGCTGCGGCCCGACGCGGCGGGATCCGTCGTCGAACTCGATCGCAGCTTCTTCGGCGTCCACCGCGTGGTGAACGACCCGGTCAATAACCTCCGGCTGCTGTTTCACGGCAACACGCTGCACGGGGTGCAGAGCCTCGACCCGGCGAAGGCCGGCGATCCGCAGGCGTACTACACGCGTGAAGGTCCCGCCGGCCAGGTGTTCGACGCCATCGCAGCGGGCCAGCCGCGGTCGGTGGCCGTCGTCGGCCTCGGGGCAGGCGCGCTGGCAGCCCTGGCCCAGCCGGGAGAGTCGTGGACGTTCTTCGAGATCGATCCGGCCGTCGTTCGCCTGGCGCGCGACGCGGGGTACTTCACCTACCTGCGGGATGCCCGCGGCGCGGTCGATGTCGTCGTCGGCGACGCGCGGCTCTCCCTGGCGCGGACGGACCGCACGTTCGACATCATCGTTCTGGACGCGTTCAGCTCTGATGCCGTGCCGGTGCACCTGCTGACGCGAGAAGCGCTGCAGCTCTATCTCTCGCGTCTGCGGCCGGGCGGCGTGCTGGCCTTCCACGCGTCGAGCCGCTTTCTGCGCCTGCGCCCGGTCTTCGCGGCGCTGGCCAGGGACGCCGGCCTCGCCGATCTGCGCGAGTTCGACAAACGCGACGAGCGCCAGTCCGCCTGGTCGGGCTGGACGCCGTCCGAGTGGGTGCTGCTGGCGAGAAGCCGCGGCGACTTCCGGACGCTCGCTTCAGACTCCCGCTGGGGGCCGATCGAGGACGCGCCCGCGGCGGTGTGGACCGACGACTACTCGAACGTCCTGGCGGCGGTGCGGTGGCGGTAGGAGGACAGGGGCCCGACTTCGCCAGACGCGCTGCTTCGTCGAGGCAAGCCGGGGACCTGGGACCGGGGACCGGTTCTGACGTCGGGAATCGGGAGTCGGGAGTCGGGATTCGGTACCGCACCGCACGAACGTTGGGGGCACGAGACGCCTGGGCAGGACAACCCCGGGATAACCCCGGGATAACCCCGGGATGAGACCCGCTCTAGAGCGGGGGTTTTCGGCGGAAGGCGGCGGCGAGAAGGAACACCGCCACGCTCGTGGCGAGGCCGATGACGGCCGGCGTCCGGATTGTGCCGGTGCCGGGCCCGAGCCACGTCTGCACGGCGACGACAGCGGCCGCGCCGGCCACGATCGACAGCGTGACCTCGGTGCGTCTCGGCACGCGCGCGTGCAGGGCGACGAGGACGGGCACGAACAGCGTGGCGCCGAGCACCGCATAGAAGATGCTCAGCGCGCCGACGATGGTCGGCGTGACGAGTGCGATCAGGATGCCCAGCACACCGCCGGCCACAGCCGCGAGCCGGGCAACGCGCAGGACGTCGCGATCGGAGGCCGCGGGGTTCAGGAAGCGCCGGTACAGGTCCTGCGACAGTGACGTCGACAGCATGAACAGCACGGCGTCCGCCGTGCTCACCTCGGCCGAGAAGATGGCGGCGAGCATGAGGCTCCCGAAGCCGACGGGCAGGTCGTGCGCGAGCAGCGTCGGCAGAGCGAGTTCCTGCGGGATGCCGGCGTGATGCGTCCGCGCGGCCATGCCCAGCAGCGCCGGCACGAAGGCAAACACCAGCAGCACGATCGCGTTGACCCCGACACCGAGCCGGACGGCCCGCTCACCCGACGCGCCGAAGGCCTTCTGCAGGAGACCGGGCGAGCTGATGAACGCGGGCACGAGGAGTACGAGGAACCCCACGGACTGCGCCCCACCCCAGAAGGACGCGTAGCCGGCTGTCGGCGCGAGACGCAGGATCTCGGCGGTGCCGCCTGCCTGCGCGAGCATCATTGGCACGGCTACGGCGAACCCGCCCAACAGCACGGCGAGTTGAATCAGGTTGACCCAGGCCGAGCCGAGCAGCCCGCCCGCGGCGAAGTAGGTCGTCATCAGCCCGCCGCCGATGAGACATCCCGCCCACTTGGGCAGTCCCGCCACGACGTTCAGGATCCAGGCGACGCCGATCAACTGCCCTGCGAGAATCGACAGCGAGGCCAGCCACAGCATCGACGACACGAACGCGCGCGGGAACCGGCCGAAGTAGTGCTCGACGAGATCGCCCGTCGTCAGGAACCCGTGCCGGGCCGCGGCGCGCCAGACGCGGGGCCCGACCCAGAACGCCAGCAGGAGGGAGCCCAGCCCGGCCGATCCATTCCACCACCAGGCCGACAGGCCGTACTGATAGCCGAGCCCAGTCGCGCCCACGGTCGAGCCGGCACCGATGTTCGCGGCGAGCATAGTCGAGAAGATGA
Source organism: uncultured Vicinamibacterales bacterium (assembly GCA_964481395.1). Lineage (GTDB taxonomy): Bacteria > Acidobacteriota > Vicinamibacteria > Vicinamibacterales > JAKQTR01 > JBFMFH01. The sequence goes on along the minus strand of CAYZYG010000092.1, from coordinate 4,495 downwards.
GACCGGGGCCGAGTGATCGGTTCGCGACGAAGAACCCGCCGGTGCTGCTCACGCGGCGGCTGACGACGAGCCCGATCGTGATGAGCGCGGCCGAGTACGTAACGAGGAGGATCAGGTGGAGCGTCACGCGCGCTACCGGTCGCCCGACGTGAGGTCTCGGGCCGCCGGGTAGCCGGGAATGCCCGTGGCCGCGCGCACGGCGCGGACGATGGCGTCGGCGACGACTTCGGCTGCCAGCGCGCCGATGGCCGTGACGTCCGCCGGGCCGGCCCGCTCCCCGGTCGCAAGCGCGAACAGCGTGTCGCCGTCGAACATCGTGTGAGCGGGGACCACGGCACGCGCCAGTCCGTCGTGGGCCATCTGGGCGACCTTCGTCGCCTCCGTCTTCGTCAGCGTGGCGTTGGTTGCGACGACGCCGATGGTGGTGCTCTGACCGAATGGACGGTCCGTGCCGGCGCCCGCGCGCAGAAGCGTTCGGACGTCTGCCAGTCCGCCCCCATCCTCGGTGCGCACGCCTGCGATGGTGCGGCCCGTAGAGGGATCCACAACGTCGCCGAAGGCATTGACGATCACAAGTGCCGCGACGACGAGCCCGCCGGGTGTGCGGATCGCCGCGCTGCCGAGCCCTCCCTTCATGGCTCTCTTGGCCCCGCCTGACTTGCCGATGGTCGCGCCGGCGCCGGCCCCGATATTGCCTTCCTGGACCGATGCGCCGTTCGCGGCCCTCGCGGCCGTGTACCCGCAGTCGGCGGTCGGGCGGATGCGGGGATCCCCGAGCCCGAGATCGAAGATAACGGCAGCGGGCACGATTGGCACGGCACCGTACGGCGTGGAGAAGCCGACGCCTTTCTCGTCGAGGTACCGGACGACTCCCGAGGCCGCGTCGAGGCCGAAGGCGCTTCCGCCCGTGAGCACCACGGCGTGGACTTTGTCGACGAGGTTCACGGGATCGAGCAGATCCGTCTCGCGCGTGCCGGGTGCGGAGCCGCGCACGTCCACGCCGGCCACGGCACCCGATTCGGCGAGGACGACCGTGCAACCGGTCGGGCGCTCGCCCAGGGTGTGATGCCCGACCTTGAGGCCGGCGACGGCCGTCAGGGAGTCGTTGCGCTGCTGGGCCATGACGAGTCCCGGAATCCCGAGGGCCGCGACACAAAGCCCGATGGCCAGGGCTCGCGCGGCGTGGAAGGGCATGGGCGGATGGTAGCACAGGGAGGGGCCACGGCCGGGATCCGGGACCCGGGATCAGGGTGCTGCACGGCACCGACGCCCGAGCAAGTGGCCGCGAGAGCCTTCGGGCGCCAACCATCCCGCGTGTCCTGCGGCTGGGTTGGATGGGTCCCAGGTATGGGGGTACACTGTCACCGATCGGTTCGCCGGTCATCCGCTTCGGAACATTCCGGCCCCCGAAAGGCAGATAGCCAATGCGCAACCTCAAACACGGCCTCCTCATCTTCCTGATCCTCGCGCTGGCGGCGTCAGTCGCGTCGGCCCAGTCCCGCGGGATGGGACGCATCGCCGGCAAGGTCACCGACGAGGCGGGCAAGCCCCTCGAGGGCGTCGTCGTGAAGCTCGAACTCCCCGGCTCCAGCGGAAGCATGGAGGTCAAGACCAACAAGAAGGGTGAGTGGGCCGCTGGCGGACTGGCTCGCGGTCAGTGGCAGATCGACTTCATCCACCCGACGTACGAGACGCGGCGAATCACCGTGTCGGTGGCCGAGTTGACCCGTACGCCGCCGGTGGAGATCGTGCTGCAGCAGGACGAACAGGCCGTGGTGCGCGTGGAAGTGGAGAAAGCCAGCGCGCTGGTCGGCCAGAAGAAGTGGGCCGAGGCCCGTGCGATCTACCTCGATCTCATCGAGAAGCACCCGAACTACACGGGCGTCTACCCGTTCCTGGCCCAGACCTACTACTCGGAGAAGAACTACGACGAGGCCATCAAGTACCTGAAGATCGCGGTCGAGAAGGACCCGGGCGATCAGACGAACAAGATGCTGCTCGCCAACGTACTGATGGAGACGAACCGTCTGGACGAAGGGCGGCAGGTCATGGATACGGTCGACGACTCGCTCATCCAGGACCCGGCCGTGTTCGTGAACATCGGCATCAATCTGCTCAACAAGAACCAGGCCGACGACGCGCTGCCGTATTTCGAGAAGGCCATCAGCCGCTTCCCGGACAAGGGCGATGGCTACTACTACCGCGCGCTGGTGCGGCTGCAGAAGGGTGATACAGAGGGCACGCGCGCGGACCTGACGAAGTTCCTGGAACTGTCGCCGAACGCGCCGGAGGCGCCGGCGGCGAAGAAGGCGCTGGAACAGTTGAAGAAGTAGGGACTCGTCAGCGCTTCCACTGCACGCGTTCGAGGGCGGCCCGGGCTTCGGCTTCGTACGGGCCGCCGAGCTTCAGATACGCCTCGTAGTTCTCCGCCGCCTTGTTCAGATCGGCCGGATTGTCGACCCACCGTGACCCGGGGCGCGAGAACCGGCGCATCTGGTGATACCGCAGTTCGTACGTCCTCGCGAGGTTGAAGTACGCCAGCGAGTCCTTCGGCTGCCGCTCCAGCGCCCGCCCGAAAGTGTCGATGGCATCGTTGAGCGCGCCGCGCCGCACCTGGACCGTGCCCAGCGCGTTCAGGACTTCGGCGCTGGCGGGCCAGCGCCGCTCGGCGTCGCGAAGCACGGAGACGGCCCGGCCCGGGTCGTCGAGCATGATGTAGGCATCGGCGAGATCGAGGTACACCGCTGCGAACTCGGGCACGGCCGACCGCACGCGCTCCCAGGCCTCCGCGGCGTCCTTCGGCTTCGAGAGGCCGAACTTCGTGAAGCCGCGCGCGTAGTGCACCCAAGGCGCGGCCTCCGTCGAGGCCGCCGCCTCGTCCAGGAGCGTTTCCGCGCCTTCGAGGTCGCCCCGACCGTAGCAATCCCACCCGTCCGAGGCGAGCTTCCTGACCGCCCCGGCATCGGGCTTCAGCGACTCGAGGTCCCGAACGCGGCTTGCCGTATCGGGTCGGACGACGGCCGGCGCCATGGCCAGCGCCGCCGGGACGGTCGCTGGATCGACGACGGGCGGCGGCACCGGAGCCGCTGCCGGGGCCACGGGCTGCGCCGGCGTCGGCGGAGCGGCTCCAGCAGGCAGCGGCGCGGCGGGCGCGGCAGGGGGCGCGCCCTCGGGGGGCGGCGCTCCACCGGCGGTGACAGGCGCCGCGACGTACCCCTTGCGCGCGCGCACCTCGACGCCTTCGCGCTTCACGCGGACGGTAATCTCCCTGAACTTTCCGTCCATCTCCGGATTGGCCGGGCTGTAGCCGATCACGTAGTAGCTGCTCGTGTCGCGTGAGATCTCCGCGAGCGCGCCGTCGAAGTCGTTGGTGTAGCGGACGACGTAGCCGCCGGTGTCGACGGCAAGCGTGTTGGGGCCCTCTTCGACGGTGTTGTAGGCGTCGGTCGGGATCGCGCCGCCGGTTTCGAGCGGGTTCATCTCGGAGAAATCCGTCCCCGAACTACGCCGGCGCAGTCCGAGGGCGTCGAGCGAGTAGATCCGCACGTTCGACCGGGCTGCCTGCGCGACGATCTGCCGCAGCGCGCCCCACGACTCCTCGAACATGAACCCCTCGGTCATGAGGATGACCGTTTTGCGCCCGGGCACGCGCCCGAGTCCGGTGACGACCGCCGACAGCGCCTTCAGCGTCTGCGCCGCGGAGGCCTGCAACTGCGTCGCCACGAACCGCGCCTTCTCGCGCACGAGAGCCTCGGCGTCGAAGGGCCCGCGCGTCTCCCCGGCCTCGCGATTGGCCCGGTCCGTCACCTGCTGCAGCATGCGGCTGTCGCTCGCGAGCGTGATGCGGAGAGCTTCGATCTCATTCATCCGCGGCCAGTCCCGCAGGTCGCGCTGGCGCGACGTCGATTCGGCGCTCAGCTTCGCGCTCCGCACGGCCTGCAGCAGTTCGGTCCGGTTCGTCGTCAGCCGGTTCCCCACCATCGTCGAGCCCATCAGCACGCCGCCGACGTCGCCTTCCTTGAATTCGGTGTTCAGAAACTGTTCGGCGGCCGGCTGCAGCCTCGTGAAAGAGCTCTGACTCAGGTGCGCCTGATCGAACGCGAGTACGAACACGCGCTGAGCGGACGGCGCCCGGCTCGAAGCGGGCGCCAGCGGGATTGCGGCAGGCGGGACCGACGGGTCGGCCGGCTCCGCGACGGGGATCTGCTCCACGCGCGCGCCCTGCACGAGGTACAGCGTCTGAATGCGCTGAGGGACGCCGCCCTCGGCGATTTCGAAATCCGCCGCAGTCAGCCCGCCGACGAACTGTTTCTTGGCGTCCCGGACGATGACATCGACCTCGACGACCGTCGTCGTCGCCCGGAAAGGTGGCTGCGGCGCCGGGTCCTGCGGTTCGCGGGCCGAGGCCGTCCCGCCCTCGCGGACGAGCGGGGCCAGGAGAATCAGAGCGAGCGCAAGGAGGCGGCGCGACCTCATGGAACCTGCACGCCCACGT
>CAYZYG010000091.1:0-21050 GCA_964481395.1 uncultured Vicinamibacterales bacterium | reverse complement strand
TCTTGCCCTCGACGTCCTGGCGGGCGTCCTCGTGCGCCCACAGCGGGTTCGCGGCGAGTGCCTTGCGCACCTCTGTCTCCGGGTCGACGCGCGCGGCCGCGAGCTCGGCCGCCTGGCGCGTGAGCCAAGCCTCGTCGCCGACGCGGGAACGCCCCGGCGGGTCCTCCAGGACGAGCCGTTCGACGAGCTTGGGGTGCTTCGTCAGGCGCGTCGACCTTCACCGCCTGGAACCGGCGCTCGAGAGATCGATCCTTCTCGATGTACTTCCGGTACTCGGCAGGCGTCGTCGCCCCGATGCAGCGAATCTCACCGCGGGACAGGGCCGGCTTGAGGATGTTCGCCGCGTCGAGCGACCCCTCGGCCGACCCGGCGCCGACCAGCGTGTGCAGCTCATCGATGAACACGATGACGTTCGGGTTCTCGGTGAGCTCCTTCATGATGGCCTTCAACCGTTCCTCGAACTGTCCGCGGTACTTGGTTCCGGCCACGATGAGCGAGATGTCGAGGGCGAGAATGCGCTTGTCGGCCAGGAAGTGCGGCACGTCCCCGCGCACGATCTTCTGGGCCAGGCCTTCGACGATCGCGGTCTTGCCGACGCCCGGCTCGCCGATCAGCACGGGGTTGTTCTTCGTCCGGCGGCACAGGACCTGCTGCACGCGTTCGAGTTCCTCCTCGCGGCCGACGAGGGGATCGAGCTGGCCCTTGGCGGCCGAGTCGGTCAGGTCCCGGCTGAATTCGGCCAGCAGCGGCGTCTCGCGCGGCCGGACGACGGTGCTCTTCTCGTTGAGCAGGTGGACGATGTCGTCGCGGACGGTCGCGAGACGCATCCCCTTCTCCATCAGGATGACCGCTGCCAGCGACCGCTCCTCGGACAGGAGGCCGAGGAGCAGGTGCTCCGTCCCGATGTAGTTGTGGAGCAGGCGGTCCGCCTCCTCCTGGGCGTGCTGCAGGACCCGCTTCGTCTCGGCGCTGAACGGAATCTCCACCGACGTCGAGACTTTCTCCCGGAAGACGCTCCGGCCCTCGACTTCCTTGCGGATCGTGTCGAGCGACACCTGGGCGCGCTGGAAGATCCGGCTCGTCAGCCCCTTGCCTTCGCGGATCAGGCCGAGCAGCAGGTGCTCGGTCTCGATGGAGACGCTTCCCAACTGGCTCGCTTCGTACCGCGCGAAGAAGAGGACTCGCCGCGCCCGTTCCGTGTAGCGTTCGAACATGGTCGTCCGCCGGTGTCGTGTCCCGATGTGATGGCCTGATCCGGATTATACGACAACCGACCGCGGCTCCGGCGCCGTCCGGTGCGCGCCTCAGGCAGGGTCCAGACGGCCGTCGGCCAGACGCCACACCTCGTCGCACACCTGCGCCAGGCGCGGATTGTGCGTGGCGATGATCGACGTGAGACCGTGCTCGCGGTGCATCTCGCGCAGGAGCGCGTGCAGGCTGTCGGCGGTGTGCTCGTCGAGATCGCCGGTCGGCTCGTCCGCGAGCAGGAGCGCCGGCTGTGTCACGAGCGCGCGCGCGATCGCCACGCGCTGCTGCTCGCCGCCGGACAGCATCCCGGGACGATGGTTCAGCCGCTCTCCCAGACCGACGCGCGCGAGAAGTCCCGCGGCTTTGGCCCTGGCCTGGCCGGGCGCCAGCCGACCGATGCGCAACGGCATCTCGGTGTTCTCGACCGCGCTGAACTCCGGCAGCAGATGGTGGAACTGGAACACGAACCCGACCGCGCGATTCCGGAAGGCCACCCGCCCGGCGTCTCCCAGCGCCCCGAGATCCTGGTCCCCGACGCGCACCCGCCCGGTGTCCCACGCGTCCAGCCCGCCGAGCAGGTGCAGCAGCGTGCTCTTGCCGACGCCGGAGGCGCCGACGATCGCCACCATCCGCCCCCGCTCGACGGACAGGTCGAGGCCGCGCAGCACGGTCAGCCGGTCGCGTCCGACCCGGTAGCTCTTGTGGAGTCCGGTGACCTCGACAAACGCCATGGGGCCTATCCGAACCGCAGCGCCTCGGCCGGGTCGAGCTTGGCGGCCTGGCGAGAGGGATAGATGGTCGCGAGGAAGCAGACCAGCACGGCACCTGCCAGCACGACGGTCAGATCCAGCGGCTCGATGACGAAGGGAACGTAGGCAATCTGGTAGACGTCGATCGGCACGCGGATCAGCCGGTACCGGTCGAACACCATCGCCAGCCCATACCCGGCCGCGCCGCCGGCCGCAGTCCCCGCCAGGCCGATGAGCAGCCCCTGGAGCATGAAGGTCACCGTGATGCTCCGCGCCGACATGCCCATGGTCTTCAGAATGGCGATGTCGCTGCTCTTCTCCATGACGAGGAGGACCAGCGAGGCGACGATGTTCAGCGCGGCCACCATCACGATGAGGCCGATGGTGATCGAGATCGCCATCTTCTCGAGCCAGAGCGCCGAGAACAGCGAGCGGTTCAAGTCCGCCCAGGTCTGCGTCAGGTACCGGCCGCCTTCGAGGGCGCCGATGGCCTCGGCGACCTCCTGCGCCCGGTAGATGTCGTCCACGCGCACCTCGAGGACCTCGACGTCGTCGCGGTTCATCAGGCGGCGGGCCGTCGGCAGCGAGACGAAGCCGTACGCCGAGTCGAACTCGAAGAGTCCGAGCTGGAACTGTCCGACGACGCGCAGCCGGCGCGACCGGGGCAGGACCCCCATCGGTGACAGCGTGCCCTGCGGCGTCCACACCGTCACGTCGTCGCCGTCGTAGACGCCGAGGGACTTGGCCAGGTCCGCCCCGATGACGATGCCGGGTCGTTCGTCGCCGTCCGGCGGTGCCAGCGCGGCGAGCGACCCGCTGCGCATCGCGGTGCCGACGTTCGTCACCCTCGGCTCGAGGGCCGGGTCGATGCCCTTGATCGTGATGAACGCCTCGCCGGCCGGGGAACTGACCAGCGCCTTGCCGAGGACGGCCGGCGCGGCGCCGGCCACGTGCGGGATGGCGGCGACCGCCTCAGCGTCAGCCCGGAAATCCCGAATCCCGCCCTGCTTCCACACGAAGACGTGCGCCGTGGCGCCGAGAATCCGGTCGCGAAGTTCCTGTTGCAGGCCGGTCATCAGGGCCAGCGCCAGGATGAGGGCCATGACGCCGACCGTCACGCCGAGCGTGGACACCAGCGAGATGACGGAGATGAACGCCTGCTTGCGCCGGGCGAGCAGGTACCGCAGGGCGATCTGGGCCTCGACCGGGAGCGTCATGCCCCCTCGGCCAGCGGCCGCATCAGCGGGAAGAGGATGACGTCGCGGATCGACGGACTGCCGGTGAGCAGCATGACGAGCCGATCGATGCCGATGCCCTCGCCGCCGGTAGGCGGCAGGCCGTGCTCGAGCGCCAGGATGTAGTCCTCGTCCATGCCGTGCGCCTCCTCGTCGCCGCGCTGCCGCTCGGCGATCTGCTGTTCGAACCGCCGGCGCTGCTCCGCCGGGTCGTTCAGCTCACTGAAGGCGTTGGCGACCTCGAATCGCCCGATGTAGAGTTCGAACCGCTCCACCGTGTCGGGATCGTCGGGGCGCTGCTTCGAGAGCGGCGACACCTCGGTGGGGAAATCGTAGACGAACGTCGGCCTGACGAGATCCTGCTCGCAGAGCGCCTCGAAGATCTCCATCGCGATCTTGCCCGCGCCGGCCGCGCCGGGCACGTCAATCCCCAGCCGCGCCGCCAATGCCCGGGCCGTCGCCTCGTCGCGCAGCGCTTCCTCCGCAACCCGCTCGCCGAGTCGTGCGGCCGCCGCCGCGGCCGCCGCGCCGCGAAGGGAGACGCGGGCGAAGGGGGGCGTCAGGGGAATCGTCTCGCCGCCGAAGGTGCACACGTCCGATCCGATGGACTCCCGCGCCACGGTCGCCAGCAACTCCTCGGTCAGGTCCATCAGCTCCCGGTAGTCGCTGTACGCCTGGTAGAACTCGAGCATGGTGAACTCGGGGTTGTGCTGCGTGGAGATCCCTTCGTTCCGGAAGTTGCGGTTGATCTCGTACACGCGCTCGATGCCCCCGACCACGAGGCGCTTGAGGTACAGCTCCGGGGCGATGCGCAGATAGAGATCCAGGTCCAGCGCGTTGTGATGCGTGACGAACGGCCGGGCGAGCGCGCCGCCCGCGATCGGCTGCATCATCGGCGTCTCGACCTCCAGGTACCCCCGTGCGTCGAGGAACTTCCGGATCGACGCGAGGACGCGGCTCCGCACTTCGAACACCCGGCGCGACTCGGGGTTCACGACGAGATCGAGATAGCGCTGGCGGTAGCGCGTCTCGATGTCCTGCAGCCCGTGCCACTTCTCGGGCATCGGTCGGAGGCACTTCGCCAGGAACACCAGCGCCGTCGCCCAGATCGTGAGCTCCCCCGTCTTCGTTCGAAACACGCGTCCACGCACCCCGACGAAGTCACCGAAGTCGAGGCGCTTGAACACCGCGAACTCGGTCTCGGTCACCGCATCCTTGCGGATGTAGGCCTGGATGCGCGCCTGCCCGTCGCTCAGGACGAGGAAGTTCGCCTTGCCGAAGCTCCGGATCCCCAGAATGCGCCCGGCGGCGGCCGCCTGCGGCTGCAGGGTCTCGAGCTCGTCCCCACTGCGTCCGCCGTGCTCGTCGACCAGCACCCGGATCGAAGCCGTGCGCGCGAACTCGCGGGGATACGGATCCACCCCGAGGTCGCCAATCGCGGCGAGGTTCGCCAGCCGCTGGCGGTACTGTTCGTTGTCGTCGGCCATCGTGAGCGCGTTGTCCCGGACCGGTCAGGCTCCGTTGCGCGGAAGCGCCGGCCCGGCCTTGTAAATGGCGTCGAGCACGCCGTTGACGAACTTGACCGCATCGCCTTCGCTGAAGCGTCGCGCCAGCTCGATGGCCTCGTCGATGACCACCGCGGCGGGCGTGCCGGCAGCCGACGTCAGCTCGAACGTGGCGAGGCGCAGGATGAGGCGGTCGATCGCGGCCATCCGCGGCAGCCGCCAGTGCTCCGCGTGCTGCTCGATCAGCCGGTCGAGATCCGCCTGTCCGGCGATCGTCCCGCGCACCAGCATCACGGCGAACGCCAGAGCCTCGTCGCCCAGGGGACCGTCCTGATCCGAGAATCCCGCATGTCCCGCGATGGCCTCGTCAGCCCCGCAGCGCCCGACTTCCCAGGTGTAGAGCATCTGGAGCGCCGCCTCACGGGCCCGGTGACGTACGGCGGTGTTCACGGCTGCGGCGCAGCGAGTGCGCGGAAGAGCGTCGCCATCTCAACCGCGGCCTGGGCGGCTTCCCAGCCCTTGTTGGCGGGGCCCGGGACGGCCCGCTCCAGCGCCTGTTCGGCGGAGTTGGACGTGAGCACGCCGAAGCTCATGGGCACGCCGGTGTCCGCGGACGCCTGCATAATCCCGTGAGACACGGCTGACGAAATGTAGTCGAAGTGCGGCGTCTCGCCCCTGATCAGACACCCGAGGCAGACGACGGCCGCGTAGCGTCCCGTCCGTGCGGCGGCCCGCGCCGCCTGAGGTATCTCGTACGCGCCCGGAACCTCGACGACGTCGATGTCGCCGCCAGCCGCACCCGCCGCCGCCAGCGCCTCGAGCGCGCCGGTCCGGAGCCGATCCGTCACGAAGTCATTGAACCGCGACACGACCACCGCAACCCGCAGGCCGCCCGCGTGAGCCGTCCCCTTGAATTCCACTAGCGCCCCTTGAACTCCGGCTTCCGCTTGTCGAGGAAGGCCCGCGTGCCTTCCCGCATGTCCTCGGTCGAGGCGACCAGACCGAACAGGGCGGCCTCCATCCGGCAGCCCTCGGTCTGCGTCATCTCGAGGCCGTCGGCGACGGCGGCCATCCCGTATCTGAGCGCGACCGGCGCGCTCGACGCCAGCCCCCTCGCCATCCCCAGCGCCGTCTCGCGGAGTTCGGCGGCCGGAACGACGGCGTTGACGAGCCCAATCCGCCAGGCCTCGCGCGCGTCGATCATCGCGCCCGTCAGGATGATCTCCATCGCCCGGCCCTTGCCGACGAGCCGCGGCAGCCGCTGCGTGCCCGCAAACCCAGGGATCAGTCCGAGCTTGATCTCCGGCTGCCCGAACCGGGCGGACTCGGCCGCGAGGCGGATCGTGCACGCCATGGCCAGTTCGCACCCGCCGCCGAGCGCAAAGCCGTTGACGGCCGCGATCACGGGCTTGCCGAGTCCTTCGATGGCGTCGAACACGCGCTGGCCCCGCAGCGCGTACTCCCGCCCCTCGTCGGGAGACAGGGCGGCCAGTTCGTTGATGTCCGCCCCCGCGACGAAGGCCTTCTCGCCGGCGCCCGTCAGGATGACCGCGCGAACCGCGTCGTCGTGCCGCAGGTCCGCCATGACATCCCCGATCTCGCCGACGGTCGCGCGGTTCAGCGCGTTGAGCACGGCAGGCCGGTTGACGGTCACGACGGCGACCGCGCCGTCCCGTTCCAGGATCAGGTTCTCAAGCGGCATGGCGTCCTCTCCCGCGCGCGATTATACTCCACGCCCACATCGCCCCCGCCGCGGTCGCCGCGCCCGCCGCGTCCGCCAGCAGATCGAGCGGGTCCGCCGCGCGCGGCGGCACGAAGGCCTGGTGGATCTCGTCCGTCAGGCCGTAGAGCGTGCTGGCCGCGATGGCACCGACCGCGTGCCGGAGCGTCACTTGCGTCAGGCAGCCTCCCGTCGACGCCCAGACGATCGCGAAGGCGAGTCCCGCATACGTGGTGGCGTGCAGGAGTTTGTCGCTGACCCCGGCGGCGAACCCGGGCAGCGCAGGCTGCGCCGAGGCCCAGAAGATGGCCCCCATGTAGAGGACCACGATGCCCCACCGCCACGCGCCCGCTCGGCGGCCGGTGAACGCGGCCGGAGCCGGGTGACCGCCAGGCCGACGCGCGCCCATCAGAGGGGAAACACCCTGAGGACCCAGCCCAGGACCACGGCGCCAATGACCAGACTGCCCGCGATCGCCGCCCCAGCCCGCACCCGCTCGGCCGGCGTGTCCTTGAGCAGCGTCCCGCCGACCACGCCGACGAGGCACGCGTACACGACCATGACAAGGAAGTGGCTGACGGTGCTCATGCCGATCTCACTTGCGGCCCATCAGGATATCGTGGGCGTCGATCACGACGAGCGCATTCAGCAGGCCGGCCGTGATGAGAAACGTGTTCCCGTACTCGTAGGTGACGGCTGCCGCTCGTCCCGCACCGAGATCCAGCAACCGCGCCGCCAGGTACGGCAGCCCGGCGAGGGTGTCTGCGACCGCTGCGAGAGCCACGAGCGGCTCGGAGGGGTGGAACGGGAACAGCCGTCCCTCGAGCCACAGTCCGATGCCGAACATCACCGGCAGCACGGCCAGAAACACCAGCCCGGCCGCGCGTCGGCCGAGCCAGAGGTGCCCCGCGCCAGGCAGCAGCCACGCGAGCACGTAGACCAGAAGACGAGGCGGCATTTTCGGCGGAGGCGGCGTCTTCGGCGGAGGTGGCGTTCGGGCAGCCATCCCGTCAGTCTAGCGCAGGAGCGCGGTCCCTGTCCGGCAATACCGCTCCGCCCGACGCGACCCCTGCGAGCCAGGCGACGGACGCCCCGAGCGGCAGCGCCCCGCCTGCGCGCAGCCAGCCGGGAACCGCTGCCCCCAGCGCGTGCTCGCCCAGCCAGAGCAGCACCGTGGGCACGGCGCCCGCTACGAGAACGACGCGGACGCGGATGAGCGTCGTCCGGCACCTCCGGCCTCGGAGCCGTCCGGCGACCATCCACCCCAGCGCGGCGGCGGAACCGGCCACCGCACCCGCGTACAGACCCGTGCATCGCGCACAGACCGGCATCGGCACGCCGCCGCGTCGGAACGACCGGACCGACTGCTGGTGACACACGAGAGATCCGAGCCGGTAGGACGTCGCGGCGGCGGCGGCGGCGGAACTGCCCGGCTGCGCATCAGACGCCACCGCAGGCGTCAGGACGAGGGCCGCGAAGCCGAGCGCCGCGGCCGCGAAGATTGCCGCGGGCCACACGAGACGCGCCAAGGCGCCCTCCCCTACGCCGGGAGCGCCAGCGGACCGAAGTGGCGCTGGTACCGCTCGGCGAACGCGGGCCACGAGTAGGCGTGGCTCGTGCCGCCCAGGTGCTCCAGCGCAAACGCGGCCGCCACGCTGCCCAGTCGGGCGCAGATCGCGTAGTCCGCGCCGGCAGCCATGCCCTTCATGAAGCCGCCACGGAACGCGTCCCCGACGCCCGTCGGATCGACAATCTCGCGCGGGGGTACGGCCTCGACGGCGATCGTCCGGTCCCCGGCGCGAACGGTGGCCCCCTTCTCGCCTTTCGTCACGACGACGGCTTCGGCGTGCTGGAGCATGGCCCCCTCGTCCATCCCGGTTTTCTCGCGGATGATCTCGAACTCGTAGTCGTTGCAGATGACGATCCGGGCTCCCCGGACGCCGTCGGCGAGATCGTCGCCGCCGAGGCGGGCCACCTGCTGACTGGGGTCGTAGATGTAGGGGATGCCGAGCGATCGGCACTCGCGCGCGTACCCGATCATGGCTGCGGGATCGTTGGGCGAGATGATCGCCAGGTCGCAGGTGCCGGCGCCGCCGAAGGACAGTTCACCGGCGTGCGCCATGGCGCCGGTGTAGAAGGACGCGATCTGGTTGCCGTCGCGATCGGTGCTGCAGAAGAAGGAGGCCGTGAATTTCCCGGGAATCTCCTTCACGAGCGAGGTGTCGATCCCGGCCGTCTCGAGCCAGTTCCGGTAGTCGCCGAAATCCTGGCCGGCCGTCCCCATGAGGAGCGGCCGCTCGCCGAGCAGCGCGAGGGTGTAGGCGATGTTCGGCGCGCACCCGCCGCGCCGCTTGTCCATGGAGTCGACGAGGAAGCTGAGGCTGACACGCTGCAGGTGTTCGGGCAGGAGGTGCTCGGTGAAGCTGCCCGGAAACGACATCAGGTAGTCGTAGGCGATGGAGCCGGTCACGATGATCCGCATGGGTCAGCTCACGTACTTGCCGATGATGGGCGCCAGGTCCCGCTTCACGTCAGCGGGGATCCGATCCGGGCGAGTGATGATCGCCGACTGCAGAGCCGAGGGGCACTGGCAGGTACGCTCGACCGGCAGGCGCCCGACCGCCTCGGCGATCACCTGCTGGGCCGTGGCCGCGTTCTGGACCAGGTTGGCGATGATCATGTCGACCGTCACCGAGTCGTGTTCCGGGTGCCAGCAGTCGTAGTCGGTTACGAGGGCGATGGTGGTGTAACAGATCTCGGCCTCGCGAGCCAGCTTGGCCTCCTGAAGATTGGTCATCCCGATGATGTCCATGCCCCAGGACCGGTAAAGGTTGGATTCCGCCAGCGTCGAGAACTGCGGCCCCTCCATGCAAACGTACGTGCCGCCGCGGTGGACGCGCGCACCAGCGGCGCACGCCGCCTCGTACACCACGGCCGCCTGCTCGGGGCAGACCGGGTGAGCGAACCCGACATGCGCAGCGATGCCCCGGCCGAAGAAGGTGCTGATGCGGCCCTTCGTCCGATCGAAGAACTGGTCGGGCACGACCAGGTGCTGCGGCTCGATGTCCGCCCGCAGGCTCCCCACCGCGCTGGCCGACAGAATCCGCTGCGCGCCCAGCACCTTGAATCCGTAGATGTTCGCCCTGAAGTTCAGCTCGGACGGCAGGATGCGATGCCCCACGCCGTGCCGCGCGAGGAACGCGACCGCCCGCCCTCGCAGCCGGCCGGTCACGTACGGCCCCGACGGTTCGCCGAACGGCGTCCCGACCGTGACGTCCTGCCGATCCGTCAAATCGGCCATGTCGTACAGGCCGCTGCCGCCAATGATGCCGATCTCGATGGCCATCGCGTCGGTTCCTCTCAGCGTCGTTGTTTGAGTTCGACCAGCACGCCGTGGGCGCTGGACGGATGGACGAAGGCCACCAGCGCCCCCTCGGCCCCTGGGCGCGGCTCGTCGTCGATGAGACGCACGCCACGGGCCTTGAGGCGGGCCAGCGCCTCGCGGATGTCGTCCACACGCAGGGTGATGTGGTGCACCCCCGGGCCCCGCTTGCCCGTGTAGCGCGCGATCGGCGAGTCGGGCGACGTGGCCTCGAGCAGTTCGAGCGCCGACTCGCCGACCGGCACGAAGTGGGCACGGACGCGCTGCGACGCCACTTCTTCGGTCTCGCCCATCTCCAGTCCGAGGGCATCGCGGTAGAAGGCCAGCGCTTCGTCGATGTCCTGCACGGCGATTCCTATGTGATCCAATACGGCTTTCACGGTCACTCCTCGCAAGCCTGCACCGGGCCGGTGTCAGTCAGACCGCCCGCATGCCGACTCATGACTCTTGCCCAAGGCCGCCCTGTCCCCCGCCGCCTGCCGCCTGTCGCCTGCCGCCTGATGTCGCCTGACGCCTGTCACGTCATTCCCGCGGAAGCGGGAATCCATCGCTCGATTCTTTCCCGCCTCCGAGGGCGCGGGCGAGCACGTCGCCGGCTGCCGTGTAGGGGTCGAGCGTGCGCGCGGCGATGCGGTCCAGCAACTCGTCGAGCTCGCCGGGCGCGAGCACGTGCCGATCGACGTGCTCCATGAACCGGCCGACGAGCTGGTCGCGCAGCCGGAATTCGTGCCGCACGCGCGCGCGGGCGGTCTCCGACGCGGCCCCGTGCGCGCGGAACCGATCGATGGCCGCGAGCAGATCGCCGATCCCCGCGCCCGTGTTGGCTTGCGTGCGGACGACCGGCGGCTTCCAGTCGTCGTGGCCGAACTCCTCGAGGCTGAGCATCGCCTCGATGGACGCCACGAGCCGATCGGCCCCGTCGCGGTCGGCCTTGTTCACGACGAAAATGTCGGCGATCTCCATGATGCCGGCCTTGAGGGCCTGCACCTCGTCGCCGGTGCCGGGAACGAGCGTGACGATCGACACATCGGCGGTCCGGACGACATCGACCTCGTCCTGCCCCACCCCGACGGTTTCGATGAGCACCCAGTCCTTGCCGGCCGCATCGAGCACGTACGCGGCCTCGTGGGTCGAGCGGGCCAGGCCGCCGAGGTGGCCTCGCGTGGCCATGCTCCTGATGAACACGCCGGCGTCCCCGGCGTGCGCCTGCATGCGCACGCGGTCCCCGAGAATGGCACCGCCGGTGTACGGGCTCGTCGGGTCCACCGCGAGGATGCCGACCCCTTCCGATCGACGCCGGATTTCGGCGGTGAGGCGATCGACGAGCGTGCTCTTGCCCGCGCCTGGCGGGCCGGTGATCCCGACGAGGTATGCGCGACCCGTGTACGGAAACAGAGCCCGGACCAGTGGCGCGGCCTCCGGGTCGTCGTCTTCGATGAGCGAGATCGCGCGGGCGACGGCGCGGGGGTCGGCCGATCTGACGCGGTCGGCCAGCGACGGGCGGGATGCCGGCGGCACGGCCATACGATCAGTTCGGCTCCGCCAACAGTTGGCGGGCGATGACGAGCCGCTGGATTTCGCTGGTCCCCTCGCCAATCGTGGTGAGCTTGACGTCCCGCAGGAACTTCTCCGCCGGGTAATCCTTCACGAAGCCGTACCCGCCGTGGATCTGGACGCACTCCTCGGACGCCCGCACGGCGACCTCGCTGGAGAGCAGCTTGGCCATCGACGACTCGCGCGAGGTGCGTTTGCCCTGGTCCTTGAGGTACGCGGCCCGGTAGGTCAGCAGGCGCGACGCTTCGATGCGCGTCGCCAGGTCGACGAGCTTCCACTGAATGGCCTGGAAGCTGGCGATGGGCTGTCCGAACTGCGTCCGTTCCAGCGCGTAGCGCCGGGCCGTCTCGTAGGCTCCCTGGGCGAGCCCCACCCCGAGTGCGGCGATTCCGATCCGTCCGGCGTCGAGGACCTGCAGCGTGTTGATGTAGCCTTCGTTCTCCCGGCCGAGGAGTGCGTCGGCCGCCACGCGGCAGTCGCGGAAGATTACCTCGCTGGTGTCGCTCGCCCGCATCCCCAGCTTGTCTTCCTTGCGCCCGGCCGCCATGCCCGGATTGCCTCTTTCGACGATGAAGGCCGAGATCCCGCGGTAGCCGCGCGTTTTGTCGGTCACGGCCATGACGACCATCACCTCTCCGATGCTGCCGTGGGTGATGAACGTCTTCGTCCCGTTGATCACCCAGCCGTCACCGTCGCGAACGGCCGCCGTGCGAATCCGCGCGGCGTCTGATCCGGCCGTGGGCTCGGTGAGCCCCCAGGCCGCGACCCACTCGCCCTGCGCGAGCGGCACGAGGTAGCGCTGCTTCTGCTCCTCGGTACCGAACATGTAGATGTGCGCCGCACCAAGCCCGTTGTGCGCCGCCACAGACAGCGACACCGACGGATCGACCCGCGCCAGTTCCTCCACCGCGATGCAGTACTCGATGGCCGACATGCCGGCGCCTCCGTACTGCTCCGGGAACTGGATGCCCATCAGCCCGAGGGCGGCCATCTTGGCCACGAGGCTGCGCGGAAACGCCTGGACGGCGTCCCACTCCCGGATGAACGGGCGGATCTCGGTTTCGGCGAACTCCCTGATCGCTCGCCGCAGGACGATGTGCTGTTCAGCGGGTCTGAAGTCCATGGTCTGCCCGGATGCGGGAGCGGGGTTGCACCAGCCCGGCCCGGCAGGACGCCGCCGGCCGGCGAGGACTGCCCGGAAACTGTACCACAATCAGGCTGTATCCCAGCGGGTGTGCGGCCGCTGGTTCTCGACAATCCAGCCCCGGACGAGCAGGCCGTAGGTGCGCCATCGCAGGCCACGCTGCTCGTAGAACGGCCGGAGCCTGCGCTGCAGTTCGGGCAGCCGGTAGAAGGGCACGCCCGGGAAGTAGTGGTGCTCGAGGTGGTAGTTCGAGTTGAGGAACAGCCGGTCCCAGAACCAGTGCCCGCGCACGAGTGTCGACCAGCCGGCCGGATCTGCCGGGTCGATGTCGTAGTGCTGGCCGAGGCGGTTCAGCGTGAAGGCCACGGGGAACACGAAGAAGACGGGCGCGACGTACGCCCGAGCGGCGACCGCCCAGCCGCCGAACCACCAGAACGCCCCCAGCACGGAGAGATGGAAGATCACCGCCACGCGGCGCTCGAAGGCAATCTGCCGGCGCAGCGCGGCCGGGTAGGTCGCCGCCTCGCGCCTGGCCGCCCGAAAGTAGATCGGGAAGAGGGCGGGTGTCGCGTACAGCAGTTTGTACCAGCGTGCGTTGATCTTCGGCGACAGGTGATGGCGCTTCGGGTCGTCGTCCGACGAGCCCAGCTCCGCGTGATGGTCGAGGTGCCACCGGGTGAACTGCGAGGCCGAGATGCCCGAGGGAATCGCGTACAGGTAGCCCAGCAGGCGTTCGAGCGCGGGCCGACGCCGCGCGAACACGGCATGGTGCACGACCTCGTGCAGCAGCACGGTGAAGTTGAAGACGGTGAAGCCCTGCACGACGGCCAGCGGGATCCACGCCGCCGGGTGCGTGAACACCACGAGGCCCCACGCGGACAGCCCGAGGATCAGGAACTGGCGCACTGCGACGACGAGATGCCGGTGCGCCTGCCTGCGGTGCAGATCGCGCAGGTCCGCTCGCGAGAGCGCGCGTCCCAGGTCCGCCCGCAACCCCGCCGCACGCCGGCCGTAGTGCCCTGCTTTCACCCTGTCCCCTGTTCCCTGTTCCCTGTTCCCTGTTCCCTGTTCCCGGCTTTTCCCTGTCGCCTGTTGCCTGTCGCCTGTCGCCTAGTAATACACCACCACCCTGAAGTTCCCGCTGTTGTCGTCCAGCACGTCGTCGTTGATGCCGAGGTACAGGCGCCCCGACTCGCGCATGCGGATCGGTCCCCGGCTGTCCCCGATGAAGAACGGCGCGTCGCCGCCGTCGCCAATCTGACCGATGAGCGCAGCCGCCGGCCGGCTCGGCATCGGCCGTCCCGGGTTGTAGGGCGAGTTGTCCTCGCCGGCGGCGCCGTCACGGCGGTTCGGTCCCCAGCGGACCTGGCCCTGCGCCTCGAAGTAGATCGACTGTCCGGAGCGCACCTGGATGCCGGTATCCGTCCAGCGGTCGCTGGCCGTCACGACGACCTCACGCTCGCGCATGCCGGACGGACGTCCCCCCGATCCCTCCGAGCCGGGATCGTTCTCCCAGGATTCCTCGAACTCGATCCGCGACACCTCCGAGACCGACACGCGCACCGTGCGGTTCGACCACCCGCTGCGCTCGCGGAACTCGATCTCGCCGTTACGCACGCTGACCAATTCGCCCTCGATCCGCCTGCCGTTCCGCAGGTACAGCGTGTCGGCCGACACGGCCGTGCCGAGAAGCACCGCCGCCATCAGCCCCAAACCGGCATGCGTCACCCGCCCACCCTTCATGGTCGCCTCCCGCCCGGACGTCAGGGCACCCTGTCAGTTTGAATCGTTCGATTTTACCACCGGCGCGTGACGATCTTCTCCGTCAGCGTGCGAGCGGATGGCGGGAGCGCCTGATGGCAGGACCGGCGGACCGGCGGGTCGGCTCACGCGACAGCGCGCGTGGCAGCGCTTCGCGAGGCTCGGTCCGGCAGCGGCGAGACGCGCGAGACGCGGCTGTGTCGGTGTGCGTCTGTGGGGCGGGAGCCGGGGTGCCGGACGAGGCGGCGCCCCGGCTTCGTGGCACGTGCTACTTGCCGAGGTCGACGACGAGCTGGTAGTTCGCCATCGTGACGCCGCCGGCATAGGCGTCGCTGTAAACCTTGAAGAGTTCCTGGACCTCCGTCGGGAACACCTCTGCGAGGATGCGCGACACCGTGTAGTCGGCGTCCTTGACCACCGGGTCGATCAGGAAGACGTAGAGGATGGCCCCGTTCGGCATGGGCTCGGACTGCTTGAAGACACGCCATCCCGCGGCCTGCGCCTTCCGAGCGGGATCCTCGCTCTTGGCCATCGCTTCCTTCAGCTTGTTGATGACCATCTCGAAGTCAGCGGTCTTGTCAGCCTTGATGACGTTGAACATCAGACCGACGTCGCCGGTGAAGACCCGGGCCTGAGGCTTCTGAGTCTGCTGAGCCTGCGCGTCCTGCGCGCTCACGGCAGGCGCGAGCACCAGGACTGCGACTGCGGCGACCACCAATCCCACCACGAGACGCCGCCACCCGGCAGCCGGAGACATCAACGTCGAGTGCATGCAAAACCTCCTTCGAATGGGCCGTGATGTCCGTTGGGTTGAGCCCCCACTTTACCGTACGCCACGCCTAGATGAAAACCGCGAGGATCTCGTTGGCCACGAGCATCCCGCGTCTCGTCAGGCGCAGGTGCCCACGCTCTCGTGCCAGCAGGCCCTCAGTCAGGTACGGCTGAAGATGATCGCCGTAACGGCTCCAGAGATCAAGCCCGAATTTCTCAGCGAACGCCCTTTCTTCGATACCCGACGTCAAACGCAGGCCGGTGATGACCGCCTCGGCGCACGCCTCCTCCGGCGTGAGCACGCGCGGGTCAGCCACCGTCGGCCGGCCGAGTTCCACACGGGACACGTAGTCGC
Source organism: uncultured Vicinamibacterales bacterium (assembly GCA_964481395.1). Classification (GTDB taxonomy): domain Bacteria; phylum Acidobacteriota; class Vicinamibacteria; order Vicinamibacterales; family JAKQTR01; genus JBFMFH01. Next base: position 5,626 of record CAYZYG010000091.1, on the reverse strand, counting down.
CGATACCGGGAACGTTCTTCCAGCGCGTCCGCGCGACGGTCGAATGGGCGCCTGGCCCGACGCCAATCCACTCGCCGTCGGACCAGTACTTCAGGTTGTGCCGGCACTCGAATCCCGGCACGGCCACGTTGGAAATCTCGTACTGGCGGTAGCCGGCGCGATCGAGCCGTTCCATCGCCTGTTCGTACATCTCCGCCGCATCATCGTCGGGCGAGACCGACCATCCCGACCGGGCCATCGTGTCGCGCAGCGGCGCGTTCGGGTACAGCTCGAGGATGTACAGGGACGCGTGCGGCGGACGCAGCTCCACGAGTGTCTCCACCGACTCCATCCACTGACCGACCGACTGGCCGGGCAGCCACATCATCAGGTCGAGGCTGATGTTGGCGCAGCCGGCTGCCCGCGCCTCCGCCAAGGCCTGGCGCGCCCGGGCGGCGTCGTGGGCGCGTCCCAGGCGGGCCAGTTCGTCGTCGCGAAAGGACTGGACGCCGATGCTCAGGCGGGTCACGCCTGCGGCAAGGTAACCCTCGACGCGCCGCACGTCGAGCGACTCGGGGTTGGCCTCGAGCGTCACCTCAGCGTCGGCCCTCACGTCAAAGGCCGTCCGGCAGCTCGCCAGGATGCACGCGAGGTCGGCGGGTTCGAGGAGCGACGGAGTGCCGCCGCCGAAGAAGATCGTGTCGACGCCCGACCGGCCGGCCCGCCGGCCGGCTCCGGCGGCCGCAAGCTCCCGTTGCACCGCCCTCAGGTACCGGGCTTCGAGGGCGGCGTTCCGGAGGTCGCGCGTGAAGTTGCAGTATTCGCAGATGGACGCGCAGAAGGGCACGTGCACGTACAGCCCCAGCGCGTCCATGGGCCCTGCCCTCCCCTGGGCACTGTCGCCCGTCAGCTGCCGGCCCGTCCGCCGGGCCACTTGAGATCCAGCTTCCCGGCGTCGCTGAGGTGCGCCCGTGCGGGCGCGGGCCTGACCGCTCCGATGCGGCGGGCACCGCGCTGCCGCTGGAGCTTCCAGAGCGCCACAAGGTCGTCGTCGCCGGCGTTCTGCGGCGCTTCGCGGAAGTCCGCCCCGTCCAGATCGACGAACTCGCACATTTCGTGGAGGCGGGATCGCATCCGGAACCCGATGCGGCACAGGAGCGCGTTCGGATCCGTGTCGTCCGGTTTGTCCTCGTAGTTCGAGGTGAACACGGTGGTGCGGCGCTCGTTGTAGCGCGTGTTGACGATGAGGTTGAGGGTCTCCTCGACCCACTCGGTGGTCTTCTCGGCCCCGAGGTCGTCGAGGACGAGCAGATCGCACTGCATGACCGGGCGCAGCACGTCCGTCTCGGTCGCGCGCGACACGGGGTCGTAGGTCGCGCGGATGATCCGGAGCAGGTCGCGGGTGTCGTAGAACAGTGCATGCGCGCCACGGTTCGCCACGACCTGGCGCAGGACCGCCACGGCCAGGTGCGTCTTGCCCACGCCCGGCGGGCCCTCGAAGAACAGGCCGCGATCGACGACGGGAAACGCCTCGGTCAATTTCACCGCCCGCGCCGCGGCGCGCGTCAGCGACTCGTTGTAGTCGCGGAAGTTGGAAAAATCGCAGTGCTGGTAGCGCCGGGGGATCCTGGCCTCGTCGAGCAGCCGGACCGCGAGCCGGTCGCGCCAGCAGTCGCAGCGCGTGACGCGCCGCACGCCGTCGCGATCGACGTACTTCCAGCCGGTGCCGTCGCAGATGGGGCAACCCATGGGACCCATCAGTTTAGCGCACTTCGCACGCCGCGAAGGCGGTTCGAACGTCGCAGCTTCTCCTTCGCCCTCGACTCGATCTGCCGCACGCGCTCGCGCGACAGGCCGAGCTTGTCGCCGATTTCCTGCAGGGTCAGGGGGTCGGAGTCCCCGATTCCGAAGCGCAGCCGCATCACCATCCGCTCCCGCCCCGACAGTTCGCTGAGAGCCTTGTGCAGCTCTTCCACGACCGAGGCGTGTGCCAGCTCTTCGTCGATAGACGGCCCCGTCTCCTGGGCCAGCAGGTCCCCGAGTTCGGGCCCGTCCCCGTCGTGCCGGTGGCTGCCGACGCGCTCGCTGAGGGAGATCTCGTCTCCGAGAATCTGGAGCAGCGCGTCTGCGTCGGCATCCGAAATGTCGAGGTCCTCTGCCAGCTCGTGCGTGGTCGGTTCACGGTCGAGCTGCTCGGTGAGCGCGGTGCGCGAGCGGGTCAGCCGCGCCGCCGGACCGGAGAGCTTCGTGGGCAGCGAGAAGATGCGCGCCTGGTCCGACAGGGCGTGCACGATGGCCTGCCGAATCCACCAGACGGCGTACGTGATGAACTTGACGTTCCGGCCGGGGTCGAAGCGGCGCGCCGCCTCGATCAGTCCGAGATTGCCTTCGTGAATCAGATCGAGAAACGGCACGCCCAGACCGCGGTACCGCTTCGCGTAGCTCACGACGAAGCGCAGGTTCGCCTCGACGATCTGCTGGAGGGCGTCGTCGTCTCCCTGCCGCACGCGGGCGCCCAGCTCACGCTCCTGGTCGAGCGTCAGCCGCGGGATGCGGGCGATCTCCTGCAGGTAGGCCCGCAGGGTGTCCGCATCCCCCGAGGGTCGGCCGGGCCGCTTGGACACCGCGGCATCATACCCGACTCGAGCGGATTCGCGACACGCCGCGCCCGCGACGCGCCGGGACGCCGACATCCCTGGCGGCAGATTCGCCCCTACGGGCGATCCGTACGCGCCGCCCGCACCATGTCCGAAGGCGCCGAGCGGACCAGCGCGGTATTCAGCCGCTGCTCCCAGTCACCGAGACCGCGGGCGAGTTCCTTCTTCACGTACTCCATGAACTCGTTCACCTCCCGCTGCATCTCCTCCATCCGCTGCCGCATGTTGAGGATGATCTCGACGCCGGCGAGATTGACACCCAGCTCGCGCGTGAGCGAGAGGATCGTCTCGAGCCGCTTGAGGTCGTCGTCGGAGTACAGGCGCGTGTTGCCCTCGGTGCGGGACGGCGACAGCAGGCCCTCCCGCTCGTAGAGTCGCAGCGTCTGGGGATGAATGTTGTACTTCTGGGACACGGCGCTAATCATGTAGTAAGCGCCCCCCGACCCGCTGCTCCTCCGCGTCGCCATCACGTCCTCCTGCCCCGCTCCCGCGGCTGCGGCACCTGCCGCCAGAGATCCGCCCGCACGTCGCCGGCGTTGCGCTGCCCGAACTCCCGCAGCAGATCCTTCGAGCGCTCGTCGAGCAGCCCAGGCAGCACAATCCGCACCTCGACCACGAGATCGCCGCGGGTCCCGTCGCGCTCGACCGCCACGCCGCGGCCGTGCAGCCGGAATCGCTGACCCGTCTGGGTGCCCGGGGGCACACGGAGCCGTGCCGGCCCATCGGGCGCCGGCACGTCGATCTTCGCGCCCAGCCCGGCCTCGTGAACGGCAATCGGAACCGTCACATGCAGGTCCGCGCCGTCCCGGCGGAACAACGGGTGCGGCGCGACCCGGACCGTGACATAGAGGTCGCCCGACGCGCCGCCCCGGGTGCCCGCATGTCCCTTGCCTGCCACGCGCAGCCGCTCACCATCGTCGACACCCGACGGCACGCGCACGAGGACCGTCTCGGAGCGGGTCTCGACGCCGTCACCGCCGCAGGTGTGGCACGCCGCATGTCGCCGAACACCGGTCCCGCCGCACGCCTCGCAAGGCTTGGCGAACACCATGCGGCCCCGCGCCGTCCGAATCGCCCCCGTGCCTTGGCACGTGCCGCACCGCACCGCCGGCATCTCGACCCCGCCCGTGGCGCCGCAGGTCCGGCACGCCTCCCGGCGCAGGACCGTCAGCGGCCGTTCGACGCCAGCCAGGGCCTCGTCGAACGAAATCGGCAGCGTCAGGTGGAGATCTGCGCCGTCGGCCGCAGCCAGGGGCGACGCCACCGTGGCACGAATCACGTCGGCGAACAGATCGCCGAACGTGGACCCAGCCGACGCCCCCGAACGCGCCGGGGAGAAGTCGAAACCCTCGAACCCGAATGTCGCGGTCTCCACGACGGCCGCGACTGTCGGGCCGCAGTCGTACTGCCGACGCCGCTCGGGATCCGTCAGCGTCTCGAACGCCTCGCTGATGGCGCGAAACCGCAAGGCCGCCGCGTCGTCACCCGGATTGATGTCCGGGTGAAGCCGACGCGCCAGCCGCCGGTACGCCCGGCGGATCTCCTGGTCGTCCGCGTCACGCGTCACGCCAAGCAGGTCGTAGAAATCCATAAGAACAGGGACCGGGGACCGGGGACCGGAGACCGGGATGCGAGGGCGTGACTGATCCCCGATTCCCGATCCCCGGCCCCCAATGCTTACTTCTTGCCCTCGTCCACCACCTCGGCGTCGATGACCTCACCGTCCGGGGCAGCCTGTCCCGCCGACGACGCACCGCCCTCGCCGCCGGGCGCACCGCCGGTCCCGGGTGCCGACTGGCGGTAAAGCTGTTCAGCCAGCTTGTGCTGCGCGGCCGTGAGGCGGTCCATGGCGCCCTTCATCACGGTGGCGTCGTTCTTCTCGAGCGCCTGTTTGACGTCCGCCACCGCCGACTCGACCGCCTGGCGGTCCGCCGGCGGCACCTTGTCGCCCATCTCCTTGAGCATCTTCTCGGCCGCGTACACCGCCTGGTCCGCCTGGTTGCGGGCCTCGACCGCCTCTTTGTTCCGCTTGTCTTCCTCGGCGTGCGACTCGGCCTCGCGCATCATGCGGTCAACCTCGTCCTTGTTGAGGCCGCTCGAGGCCGTGATGGTGATCTGCTGCTCCTTGCCGGTGCCGAGGTCCTTCGCCGACACCTTGACGATGCCGTTCGCGTCGATGTCGAAGGTCACCTCGATCTGCGGCACGCCGCGCGGCGCGGGCGGGATCCCGACGAGGTGGAAGCGCCCCAGCGTGCGGTTGTCGCGCGCCATCGGCCGCTCGCCCTGCAGCACGTGTACCTCGACGCTGGTCTGGCTGTCCGCGGCGGTCGAGAAGATCTCGCTCTTGCGCGTCGGAATCGTCGTATTGCGCGTGATGAGCGTCGTCAGGACCCCGCCCAGCGTCTCGATGCCCAGCGAGAGCGGCGTGACGTCCAGCAGGAGCAGGTCCTTGACCTCGCCCGCGAGCACACCCGCCTGCACCGCCGCGCCGACGGCGACGACCTCATCGGGATTCACGCCACGGTGCGGCTCCTTCCCGAAGGCCTCGCGCACCAGTTGCTGGACGCGCGGAATGCGGGTCGATCCGCCGACCAGCACGACCTCGTCGATCTTCGACGGCTGCAGCCCCGCGTCGGCCAACGCCTGCTTCACCGGCGTGATGGTCCGCTGGAGCAGGTCTTCGACGAGTTGCTCGAACTTCGCCCGCGTCAGCTTGAGCTGCAGGTGCTTCGGACCACTGGCGTCGGCGCTGATGAAGGGGAGATTGATCTCCGTCTCCATGACCGTGGACAGTTCCATCTTGGCCTTCTCCGCCGCCTCCTTCAGGCGCTGCAGAGCCATCCGGTCCTTGCCGAGATCGATGCCGTCGCTCTTCCTGAACTCCGCGATGATCCACTCAATGACCCGCTGGTCGAGGTTGTCGCCGCCCAGGAGCGTGTCGCCGTTCGTGGACTTCACCTCGACCACGCCCTCGCCGACTTCGAGGATCG
>CAYZYG010000090.1:0-21123 GCA_964481395.1 uncultured Vicinamibacterales bacterium | reverse complement strand
GATCCGGGCGCATCGCCGGTCTCGGTGCGACGACCGACTTGCACCACGGGCTGCTTGGCGTCTTTGAAGGCCAATGTCCTGTTTCCGCATGCGTCGGCGGTCTGAGGCGCAGCCTCGCTTTTGAGGTGACGCTTCGCCGGTAGTCCGTGGTGCAATCGCGGGTTCGATAGACGTCCGTCGCAGAGGGGCAATTCGCAGGCACGGCCTCCTCTGCAGGTAGGGGAAACAGAAGTTAACATAACATACATTATCAGACGTTACTGCTGTCGCGCTGGAAATGCCCCTGTTGATGGTTTGTGCACGCTGGATCGCCTTCAATTGGGCGAATGCCCTCTCGAACGCGTCCTATCTCTCCAGCCGGCCGCCCCTTCGCCCGCGCCGCCGACGCGTGCTATCGTGCCTATGCGCATGGTTCGCCTGACCGATCGCTACCTCGCCCGCGGCATCGTCACGCCATTCCTAATGGCGCTCCTGGTCTTCACCTTCGTCCTGCTCGTGCCCTTCTTCGTCGATATCGCGGAGAACCTCATCTCGAAGGGCGTGCCGGGATTGACCGTGCTCAAGGTCATGGGCACGCTGCTGCCACAGGCCTTCGCCGTCACGATCCCGATGTCGCTCCTGATCGCCCTCCTCGTCGGACTCGGGCGGTTCTCCAGCGACCGCGAATGGGTCGCCCTGCAGGCCTGCGGGGTCAGCTCGGTCGCCGTCCTGCGGCCGATCCTCGCTCTGGCCCTCGTCGGCTGGGCCGTCACGTCCTACGTCATCATCTGGGCCGTTCCCGACGCCAACCAGACGTACCGCGAGCTGATTTATCAGATCGCGTCCCAGCGGGCCGAAGGCGAGGTCAAGCCGCGGGTCTTCTTCGAGGAGTTCCCCAATCGCGTGCTCTACGTCCGCGACGTGCCGTCGGACGGGTCAAAGGGGTGGCTGGACGTCTTCATGGCCGACACGACCACGCCCGAGAACCCCACGATCTACCTGGCGGAGCGCGGGCGTATGGTGCTGGACCGGGAGCGGCGCACGGTCGACTTGGTCCTCGAGAACGGGACGCAGCACGCGAGCCGGGCCGGCGCCCCGGAGGAGTACAACGTCCGCCGCTTCAACGAAGAAGTCCTGACCCTGGATTACGAGGCCATGTTTCCGCGCACCGGGCCCGAGAAAGGGGCCCGGGAGATGAGTATTCCGGAACTGGAGGCGGTGATCGAGCGGATGCGGGCCGAGGGACTCTCGCCGCACCGCGAGATCATGGAGATCCAGAAAAAGTTCTCCATCCCGATTGCCTGCCTCGTCTTCGCCCTGCTGGCCGTCGTGCTGGGCCTGACCACCCGTCGCGACGGGAAGCTGGCGAGCTTCGTCGTCGGCATCGCGGTGATCTTCGCCTACTACGTCCTGATGTGGACGGCCGAAGCGGCGGCGAAGGGGCGGATCGTTCCGCCATGGCTGGCGATGTGGGTTCCCAACATCGTGCTGGGCGGCCTTGGCATTGCCGCGCTCGTCGCACGCGGCCCCGGGGCCCGCCGGTGGGCGGCCTGGTCTCAGCGGATCCGGGCGACGCTGGCCCCGGTCTTCTTCGCCCGCGTGCCGCTCGCGCTTCCGGCATGGCTGCGTCGGCCCCGCCCGCACGGCACGTCAAGGGCCCGCCGGGCGGGCTGGGGCCTCTCCCCGCTCAGCATCCTGGACGGCTACATCGGCCGCACGTTCGCCCGGCTCTTCGTGCTGACGTTCGCCGGGCTCATGGTCATCTTCTACATCTCGACGTTCATCGATCTGTCTGACAAAGTGTTCAAGGGACAGGCCACGATCGGCATGGTCGGCGAGTATCTGTTCTACGCCACGCCGCAGTTCGCCTATTACATGGTGCCGCTGGCGATTCTCATCGGCGTGCTCGTGACCGTCGGCCTCCTGACGCGCAACAGCGAACTCGTCGTGATGCGTGCCTGCGGGATCAGCCTCTACAGGACGGCGGTCCCGCTGGTTCTCCTGGGCGTCGCGGCGAGTGCGGCGCTCTTCTTCTTCGAAGAGCACGTGCTCGCCTATTCGAACCGCCGCGCCGAGGCCCTCAATCACGTCATCCGGGGCGGGTCGCCACAGACCTTCGACGTCCTCAACCGCAAGTGGATCGTCGGCTATGACGGCGGCATCTACAACTACGTCTACTTCGACCCCAGGCGAGCCGAACTGAACGGCTTCTCGCTCTTCAAGTTCGCGCCGAAGGCCTGGCGGCTGCAGAACCGGATGTTCTTCAGGCAGGTCGCCTTCACCGGGACCGCCAACGGCGGCGATCTGGTGACCTGGGAGGGGCGCGACGGCTGGATTCGCGAGTTCGACCGACAGATCGAGGCAAAGAGCTTCAAGGTGTTCGACAGGACCGACGTCGTCCTCGAGCCGCCGACCTACTTCGCGACCGAGCGTCCGGACGCCGATCGGATGACCTACCCGCAGCTCCGGCGTTACATCGCCGAACTCAGGTCGAGCGGATTCAACGTCGTCGAACACGAGGTCGCGCTCCACCGGAAGATCTCGTTCCCGTGGGTTGCGGCCATCATGACGCTCATCGGCGTCCCCTTCGCGGTCAGCACGGGCCGGCGCGGCGCCCTGTACGGCATCGGTCTCGGCATCGTCCTCGCGATCGTCTACTGGGTGGCGACGAGCGTGTTCGCGGCGATCGGCGCGGGCGGTCTCGTGATGCCGCTGCTGGCCGCCTGGGCGCCCAACATTCTGTTCGGGGCCCTCGCGGTCTATCTGCTCCTGACCGTGCGCACCTGAGCGTCCCCGCCGCCGGGCCGGCTCGTCTGTGATCCTCGGTCCAGGCGTGTCACCACCGGCCCTGTCGTCGCCCGTCCCCGGCGCCTGTGCCGTGCAGCATCGGATCCCGGGTCCCGGATCCCGGGCCCGGACGAGCATCACCGTCCTGTCCCCCCCGGCCGCAGGCCGCGGGCCCACTCATCTGTCATCTTGTGCGCAGGCGCCACACCTGATAATCACTCCGGGAGTGATTATCGCCGGCTCCCCCATTCTGTCTCCTGGCTCCTGGCTCCTGAATTCTGGGCACGGGTCACTGTCCTGCCTACCCCGGCCGCGTGCGACTACCGCTACCGCCGCCCGGCTCTGACGTCCACGAGCGTCACCGCTCCGGCGTCGCCCGGTGCCGCATTCACCGTGTCGATCACGAACAGCAGCGAGGAGACCTGTCCGGTCGCCAGTTCCTGCCCCCTGGCTTCGGCGATGCCGCGCAATTCGGAGAACGCTACGGTCACGTCCCGGACCGTCTGGTCGAGAAACACCGAACGTCGCCACCGCCGGTCTGTCCCATCGCCCGCCCGAAGCTGGATGGACAGTCGCATGGGGCGGGTCGCGGATGCCTGGAACATCAGGCGGTCGGCGCCGGCGAGTGCCCCGACCTCGTGGGTGACTACGGCCACGTACGGGCTCGGTTCCCCGAGTTGCCCGAGTTCGTAGGCGAGCACCGCCACGACCGGAGCCCCCTCCGGTGACAGGATCTGCACGGAGCCGCTGGATGCGGCATCGCGTTCGACGGCCCATCCGCCGCGTGGGAACGGGGCGCTCGACGCGTGCGGCGGAAGCGGTGGCGGACCGGGTGGCGCGGCGGGAACACCCACGTAGATGGGATTCGTTACCGCCCAGGGGACTGGCGGGGTGCCGGGGGCGTTCGGCAGCCGGACCTCGGCGCGAAACGCCCCGGCGAGCATGGTTTCCCAACTGGCGGACGAGCCCGCCGACTCGTGGACGACCTCCCCGCCGCGCAGCATTACGATGGTCGCCCCTGGAGGGGCGTTCGTCCGGACGTGGAAGCGAATGGGGGTCACGCGAGGCAACTCCCCGCCCGGTCCGGCCCACTCCCCTGCGGCCTCGCCTTCGAAGATCACCGTCGCTGGCGCCGCGAGGGCGTCGAAGGTCGTCGTGACGCGTCCACCTCGGACGGCATCGAGGAGACGGCTCGCGTCCTCCACCGCGCTTCCTCCGAAGGGGCTGTTGAGTTCGACCTGCAGGCTGAACGCGCGGAAGACCGCTTCGTACGACGGCACGGGCAGGTACAGCCCGTCCTCGTAGGGGTCCACTCCCCCTCCGAAGCCGAGTCGGGCGTGGGCATCGGCCGCGGCCATGCCCACCACGCGCCCGCGGGTCGTCAGTTCATCCCAGTGCCTGAGCGCATCCACCGGCCTGTCGAAGAGCGAGGCGACGGATTCGGGCCTGCGGAACAGGTAGTGGGCCAGGGCCTGGACGAGCGCGATGCGCCCCTCGTCTCTCCACTGCGAATCCGCGTTAAACCACTCGAACCCACCGACCGGCATGTTCCACTCTTTCCATTGCAGGCCTGGCTTCGCGGAGTCCGGATGCGCGACGATGCCGAAGCCGCCGAGTCGCTGAACGTCCTCGGCGACATCGCGACCGTCGCCGGCCAGCCGGTACGGGGGCGTGTCGAGACCAAGGGCCGCGTAGTGCCCGTCGTCGGTGCTGATCTCGATCGCCTCGATGCACAGGACGCCACCGTAGTATCGAGGTGGACGGATGGGACGGCGGCCGTCTCCGTGGTCGGTCAGAATGACGAAGTCGAGGCCCGCGAGCCGGGCGGCCTCGGCGATGCCCGCGACGCTGGCCGTGCCATCCGACTCCGTCGAGTGGACGTGGTAGGCCCCGCGCACCACCGGGCGCGGCCGCACCAGACCAGGCGTCGAGCCAAGGGGCACGGCCGGCGGCGGCACGGTGCCGGCCGTCCAGATCACCGCGGCCGCCAGGGTGCCGGCCGTCAACCACGTCCACGCTCGTCTCACAGCATCGCTCCCCAGGCGAGTGGTCCCGCTTGTCCCAGGCTTCCGCGTCTCGTCGTCCGCTCAGGCCCGGGGATGGTATCGATCGTAGATCGCCCGCATCCTGGTTTCGAGCACGTGCGTATAAATCTGGGTCGTGGAGAGGTCGGCGTGCCCCAGCATCATCTGGATCGCCCGCAGATCGGCGCCACGTTCGAGCAGGTGTGTCGCGAACGAGTGCCTCAGCACGTGCGGGCTGAACCCGCGCGGCAGCGCCGCGGCCCGTCCGTGCGCTTTGAGAATCTTCCAGACGCCCACGCGCGTCAGCGGACCGCCCCGCGCGTTGACGAACACCTGCGCGGGATTGCGGCGCCGCGTCAACCCCGGCCTGGCTTCGTCGACATAGCGGCGAATCCACCTCGCGGCCTCGTCGCCGACGGGCACGAGCCGCTCCTTGGCACCTTTGCCGATGCAGGTGAGGTATCCGGCTGCCAGGTGCAGATCGGCCGCGCGAAGGCTGACGAGTTCGCCGACACGCAGGCCGGTCGCGTACAGGAGTTCCAGCATGGCCTTGTCCCGGATCCCGGCCGGGGTCGTCGGGTCGGGCTGGCCGAGCAGCCGATCGACCTCGTCCATGGTCAGGAGCTTCGGCAGCGACGGCCAGGGACGTGAGGCCCGCAGATCGTCAGCGGGGCTGGCGGCGAGCCGGCCGTCCGAGACGAGGTGCTTGAAGAACCCGCGGACCCCGGCGACGAATCGCGCCACGGACCTGGGCGCGAGGCCCTCCGAGAGGAGGTCGCGCACGAAGGCTTCGAGGTCGGCGCGGCCGATTGACTCGACCCCGGCGCCGCGCGCGCTGGCGAAGTCGGCGAGCCGGCGCAGATCGCGCGCGTAGCCTTCGACAGTGTTGGCGGCAAGCCGTCGCTCGACGCGCAGGTGCGTCAGGTACCCGTCGATAGCGTGCGCGAGCGCGCCGGCGGGCGTACCATCCTGCGCGCCGGCCGGCGGTTTGACAGGGGTACGCCGCGGCGCTACCATCGGCGGTTGGCGCTTCTGCCTGACGGAGTCCTTCATGCCGCTTCAGTCCAAGTGGCAACAGCTGCCGACCGAGGCCATCAACCCGGCGACGCTGCACCTCGACACCCTCTCGTCGGCTGAGATCATCGACCTCATGCTGGCGGAAGACCGCAAGATGCTGGCGGCGGTGAACCGCGAACGGGAGCGTATTGCGCTCGCTGTGGACATTATCACCCAAGCCCTGCGCAAGGGCGGGCGTCTGGTTTTCGTCGGCGCCGGGACGAGCGGGCGGCTGGGGATTCTCGAGGCGGCTGAGATGCCGCCGACCTTCGGGACGCCACCGGAGATGGTGCTGGCCCTGATGGCTGGCGGGCGAACGGCCGTGCAGCACCCGACCGACGGCGCCGAGGATCAGTACGAAGAGGGCACACGGGCCGTGACGCGTCTCAAGCCCACGCGTCGGGACGTGTTCGTCGGCGTGTCCGCCAGCGGGATGACGTCCTTCGTCCGCGGCGCGCTGGTCGCGGCGCGGGGGGCGGGGGCCCGCATCGTGTTCGTCACGTGCGATCCTGAGACCGAACTCCAGACGTACGTCGATCTCACCATCGCGCTGGGCGTCGGCCCCGAGGTGATTGCGGGTTCCACGCGCCTGAAGGCCGGCAGCGCCACCAAGCTCGTCCTGAACATGCTGACGACCGCGGCGATGGTGCGGATCGGGAAGACCTACGGCAACCTGATGGTCGACGTGCAGTCCACGTCGGAGAAGCTCAAGGACCGGGCGCGGCGCATCGTGACCATCATGACCGGCCTCGGCTACGACGCGGCGGATCGGCTGCTCAAGCGATCCAAGTGGAACGTGAAGACCGCGATCGTCATGGCGCGGACCGGCCTCTCCCTTTCCGAGGCGCAGGCCCGGCTGCGGAAGTCGGGCGGGTCGATGCGCGAGGCGATCGGGGAGGAGGCGGCGATCCGTCTGCAGCAGCTGCTGGCCGCACCGGGTGCGCGGCCGGACTCCGACCAGCGGCCCGCTCAGGACTGAGCGCTTCGACTCGCGAGTTCGGCCACGGCATGCACGCCGGGCTGCGGGTGCGGCCCGCTCGCTCAGCACGTCGTCCTGAAGGCGCACACGCGTGGCCGTTCTGGCGCATCGAAGGACTGCGTCGTCCGTCACGGTGCGTTGACACCGTTTCCTGCCAGTTGATACAGTCGCGCAACCGCCGCATGCGAAGGCTCGCCGCGCTCCTCGTTGTCCTGTTGCTCGTGCCGTTCGCGCGTCCGGATCGCGCGGGCGCCCGGGACGAAGTCCGTGCGCTCTGGGTCGTCCGGACGTCCCTCGTGTCTCCGGAATCCGTGGACGCGATGGTGAGCGCCGCCCGGGCGGCCGGGTTCAACACGCTGCTGGTCCAGGTCCGGGGCCGGGGCGACGCCTACTACAGGAGCCGCGTCGAGCCTCGTGCGCGGGCGCTCGCCGGGCAGCCTGAGGCGTTCGATCCGCTGAGGCGGGTCATCGACCGGGCGAGAGAGGCCGGGCTGGGCGTCCACGCATGGGTGAACGCCAACCTCGTGGCCGATGCCACGACGACGCCGCTCCCGGCGCAGCACGTGGTGCGCCGGCACCCGGAGTGGCTGATGGTGCCGCGTGACCTCGCGCGCGAGCTCCGCCAGGTCCCGCCGCGCGCGCCGGCCTACCTGTCCCGGTTGGCGGCGTGGACGCGGGGCCAGACCGCGACGGTGGAGGGGCTCTACCTGTCGCCGGTACATGACGGCGCGGCCGAGCACCTGACCGACGTGGTTCGTGACCTGGTATCGCGATACGACATCGACGGGGTGCATCTCGATTACCTTCGGTATCCGGGTGAGGCATTCGACTTCTCGGCGGGCGCCCTCGACGCGTTCAGGCGCGAGGTGAACCGGCGTCTGGCGAAGAGCGACCGCAGGGCGCTCGAGCACGCGGCCAGGACCGACCCGCGGGTCTATCCCGATCGCTACCCGGACGACTGGCTGGCGTTTCGCCAGGCTCGTGTGACCGCCCTGCTCCGCCGCCTCCGGACGACGGTTGCGGCTGAGCGCCCCGGTATCCTCGTGTCGGCGGCGGTGGTTCCCGACGAATCGACGGCGTCGGGCAGCCGGGGACAGGCGTGGCCGTCGTGGCTTCGGGAAGGACTGCTCGACGTGATCTGCCCGATGGCGTACACGACCGAAGAGCAGGCGTTCGTTGCCCAGGTCACGCGCGCACGAGAACTGGCCGACGGCGCCCAGGTGTGGGCGGGCATCGGCGCCTATCGCCTGTCCCAGGAACAGACGGTCGGGCACATCGGTGTTGCCCGGACCGCCGGCGTCGATGGGTTCGTCCTGTTCTCGTACGACAGCCTGATCCTGCCTCCGCGAGGGCCGGAGTATCTGGCTCGCCTGGCCGACGCGGCGTTCTCGCGGTAGGCCGACCGGAGGACGGCACAGCCATGCACCCGGTCGATCTCATCATCGTCGTCGCCTACCTTACCGGGACGCTGGCGTTCGGCGCGTGGTTCTCCAGGCGCCAGCGGGACGTCCGCGACTACTTCGTGGGTGGCCGGCGCGTGCCGTGGTGGGCGATCATGGGATCGATCGTCGCGACCGAAACCAGCACGGTCACGTTCATCAGCGTCCCGGGCGTGGCCTTCACCGGCGACATGACGTTCCTGCAGCTGGTGATGGGGTACATGATCGGCCGCGTCGCCGTGGTGCTGATCTTCGTGCCGGCGTACTTCCGCGGTGAGTTGTTCACGGTCTACCAGCTGCTGGGGCATCGTTTCGGGGCGGCCGTCAAGCGGCTCGCGGCCGGCATCTTCCTGGTGACCCGGACCCTGGCCGACGGCGTCCGCCTGTTCGCCACGGGACTCGTCCTCGCCGCCCTGCTGGTGGCGACGCCGGCAGCGACGGGAACGGCCCGAGCCTGGTTTCCCGGAGTGGACCCGATGACGACGGTCCTCGTGGCATCCGTCCTCGTCATGGGCATCACGACGATCGTCTACACGTATCTCGGCGGCATGAGCGCCGTGATCTGGACGGATGTCATCCAACTGGCGATCTACCTGGGGGGCGCCATCGTATCCGCGGCCCTGCTCGTCGGCCTGGTGCCGGGCGGCTGGGAGGAGATCGCGCGCAGCGCCTCGGCTGCGGGCAAGTTCCGGGTGTTCGACTTCACGTGGGACCTCACGCGCAGCTACACGTTCTGGTCGGGCGTGCTCGGGGGAGCGTTCCTGACGACGGCCACGCACGGCACCGACCAGCTCATGGTCCAGCGCTATCTCTGTGCGGACTCCCCCGGGCAGGCCCGGACGGCCCTGCTCGTCAGCGGTGTCGTCGTGTTCGCGCAGTTCGTCCTGTTCCTGGTGATCGGCGCGATGCTGTTCGTGTACTACACGTCCCACGCGCCGGGAGAGATGTCAGCGTTCACGCTGGCCGGCCGCATCCAGAGCGATCGCGTCTTTCCGCACTTCATCGTGAGCCACATGCCCGTCGGACTCGTCGGGCTCGTGGTCGCGGCGATTTTCGCCGCGGCCATGTCGACGCTGTCGTCGTCTCTGAACTCGTCGTCGGCGACGGCGATGATCGACTTCTACATGCCGGCCGTCAAGTCGGACGACGGGCACTATCTTCGCGTGTCCCGGGCCATGACCGCAGCCTGGGGCGTGCTGCAGATCGCGGTGGCGATCTCGGCCATCCGCTTCTCGACGCGCGTCGTCGACGAGGTGCTCGGCATCGCCTCCTTCACGAACGGGATCATCCTCGGTGTGTTCATCCTCGGCACGTTCGCGCCGTCGGTCGGACAGCGGTCGGCGTTCGCCGGCATCGCCGTCGGCACCGCGGTGATGCTCGTCGTCAAGCTGCTCCAGTTGACGTCGTGGCAGTGGTACGTGCTGATTGGGTCCCTGGTGACGGTCCTGGCAGGCGTGACGGCCGCACGGCTGGCACCGGAGGCGCGGCGGGCGTCCGGGGCATGAACATCGACGCCGGCCGGGCCGTTCTGAGCCTCGCCCTCGGTCGCCGCGTGTGTCCGGCGGCGGTTGTCGAGGCTGGCGGCACCGAAGGGCCGGTCTGGCGCGAGGCTTTCGGGCGGCTCAGCTACGACGCCGACGCGCCCCTGACGACGACGGATACGCTGTTCGACCTCGCCTCGCTGACGAAGGTCATCGCGACGGCGACGGCGGCCATGCGCCTCGTCGATCGCGGCGCGCTCGACATCGAGGATCCCGTCCGCACCTGGGTACCGGACTGGGCTGGCGCCGAGCGGGCGCCGGTGACGGTGCGGGACCTGCTGGAGCACTGCAGCGGCCTTCCCGCCTGGCAGGCGTTGTACCGCACGTGCCGCGGCGTGGAGGAGTACACCGGAGAGATCTGCCGTCTGGAACTCGCCTACCGGCCGCGCCAGACGAGCGTGTACAGCGATCTCGGGTTCATCCTTCTCGGCCGCGTGCTCGAACGGGCCGGCGGCGCGTCGCTGGACACGCTCTTCGGGGACGCGCTGTGCGCGGCGTTCGGCGACGAGCACAGCCTCCCCCTGATGTTCCGCCCCGGACCGGACTGGCGGCAGCGTTCGGCGCCGACCCAGGTTGACGAATGGCGCGGACGCCTCCTGCGGGGTGAGGTCGACGACCAGAACGCGTGGGCGATCGGTGGCGTGGCGGCACACGCGGGCCTCTTCGGCACGGCCGGCGCCGTCGGGACGTTTGCGCGGGCCGTGCTGACGACCATCGTGGCGCCTGATGGCCGTTCCCCGCAATTAGCGGATGCGAGCACCCTGAGACGCTTCATGGAGCTGTCGGCAGTTGCTGGCAGTTCACGGGCGCTGGCCTGGGACCGGATGCGCCCGACCTCATCGTGCGGCGCGGCGATGTCTCCTGAGGCGATCGGTCACACGGGGTTTACCGGCACGTCGCTGTGGATCGATCCCGCACGCGCGGCGTACGTTGTCCTGCTGACGAACCGGGTACACCCGAAGGCATCCGATCCGGATGCCATTCAGCAGGTCCGCCGGGCCCTGCACGACGCGCTCCTGTCGTAACAGCCAGCCCCGTCCTCCGACACGCGGCGGGGGCATCCTGTCTTCCGATCTCCACCCAGCGGGGGATCGATGCAGTCGTGTGCACGCCGTGACCATCCGGTTCTGCGCCCGCCGCCAGGCCTCCGACCACGCCATCGCGCGGAGTGTGCCGTACAAGCTGCTCGTCGACGCGTGCAGCCACGGGCAGCCGTGTGCGATGAACCGCGGCGCGCAGGGGCGAGAGGGCCCTATCGTCCCGGATCCGCTCGGCTGACGGTGCGTGAGGCACGACGGCGGGTCGGAGTGGCCCGGCTTTTGAAAGAGCTGCGGGTGCGGCCGTCCGGTGCTCGGGCGGCTGACGGTGCAACTCGTGCTCAGGTGAGACGACCATGAAACCTTCCAACGCTGGTTCACTCCGAATCCTCCGCCGCGGCGGCATGCTCGCGGCCCTCGCGGCCGTGGCGCTCGCGACCGCTGCCTGCGAGCGGGCGCTCCAGGTGGCCCCGACCAGCTCGCTGCTGTCGCTGATGGCCACGTCGACCTCCGTGCCGCTGAACGGAGCGATCGAGATCACAGCAACGCTGACCGCCAACGGCGGAGCCGTGAAAGACGGTACGCTGGTGACCTTCTCGTCGAACCTCGGGACCCTCGAACCCGTCGAGGCCTACACGGCAAACGGCCGCGCGTCAGTACGACTGAGGGCCGGGACGATCTCGGGGACCGCGCAGATCACCGCCTCGTCGGGAGGCACGCAGTCAGACCCGCTCCAGATCAGGGTGGGAAGCGTGCCGGCGCGGGTCACGCTGACCGCGTCGCAGGCGACCCCCGGCAGCGTGACGGTCGTCGCGACGGTGTTCGACACCGAGGGCGCCGCGGTCGTTGGCGTTCCCGTGGCCTTCACGACGACATCGGGGACGCTCGCCACGTCGGCCATGACGACGGACGGGCTCGGCCAGGCGGCCAATACCCTGTTCGGCACTGCCGATGCCGTCGTGACGGCCACCGTGGCGGGACTCCAATCGAGCATCGCCGTGCGCTTTGGCGCCGGCGGGACGTTGACCGTCAACATCGCGATGAACCCGACCACCCCGAAGCGGCGCCAGACCATCGTGTTCACGGCCAATGTCTCCGCCGCGGGCGGCGCATCGGTGTTCGTCGAGCGCTACGAGTGGGACTTCGGTGACGGGCAGGTATTCGTGACGACCGGCAATACCGTGAGCAAGGCCTACGAGCAGGAGGGCAGGTACGGTCTCACGGTGCGTGTCTACGGCGTCGGCGGTTCCGTGGGCCTCAGCCGCATCGAGTTCTACGTCGACTGATTCGCATCCGACGGCTTGCGGCCCGGGCGTTCATCTGGCGGTCCGGATAGCAACCGCCGTCCCGGGCCGGGGCCGCTCGAACTCACCTGACTCTCCTACGTGCGGCCCCGTGGCGACATCGCTGCGGGGCCGTTCGTCGTCTGTGATCCTCGAGTTCGCCCCTACCCCGGCGGCCGGATGGGGGTGCCCATGCCGCGTGGCGCGCCGGGCTGAAGCGTGCTGCCGGGCTGCTGCGGCCCTGCTCGCCCTCGACCCCGTCCGGGCCCGAAGCCGCGGCCGCCCTGGCCGGCCTGGGAGTAGACGAACTGCCACTCGTTGTAGTGGGTCCGCCCGTTGAACGTCCGGAGGCTCTCCTCGGTGCTCTTGCTGACGACGCCGACAATGCCGCCGCGCGGACCACCGGATTGGCCGCCGAGCGTCGGCGCCTGGCCGCCGAAGGGCGCCGGATCGGTCGGTTCGGCGATCTCGCCTGGCCGGCCCGTCGTGGCCGTGCCGGCTCCCGGCGCTCCTCCCCTGCCTCGGCCGCGCCCTGGCGCCGCCATCGTCTGATAGAGAAGCTGAAACTCCCCGTCTTCCGTCATCGGGTCCCGGTACTTCTGCCGCAGGAACCGCTGATTGAGCAGGACGTCGAGACTGGGCGGATACGCGTTCGCGAACTTGCGCTGGTACAGCTCGATGGCCCGGACGTACTGCTGGCCGCGGAAGATGAGTTCCTCTTCCTTCTCGCGCTTGACGACGGTGCGCCAGGCGGGCAGCGCGATCGACACCGCGACGCTCATGACGGCGATGGCGACGAGCAGCGCCGCCATCGCGTATCCGTCCGGGCCGCGCAGAGGGTGCCGCGCCGCGCGCATGTCGTGCCTCCGCCTACTCGCCGATGCCAATCTGGAACTGGGCGATGCCAGACTGGCCGTTGGTCGCGAATACGCGAACCGTGACGTTGTAGACGCCGGCGGCGCCGTAGACGCGAGACGTACTGGGGCCCGTGGTGGTCGAGAAGGCTCCGTCCCCGAAGGTCCACTCGTAGCGGTCGATCGAACACACGGACGTGCCGCAGTTCGGCGTGCCGGCGTTGAAGAGGACGACCTGGTTCTTGACCGGAGACGTCGGGCTGTACGTCACGGTGAAGCTGATGGCCGCTGCCGGCTGTACATACACGCCCACCGACCCGAGGCTCGTTTCCCCTGCGGCGTCGGTCGCGGTGACCGAGACGGTGTAGTTGCCCGACCGTGTGTACGTGTGCTGCACGGTCGTCGTGCCCGTGCCAATCGGCTGGGACGCGCCGTCGCCGAAGTCGACCGTGGCCGATCGCACTGCGGCGCCCCCGGTGGCGGTGGTGATGCGCACGGTAAAGGACACGGGCGTTCCCGCCGTCGGCGCCGTGGTCGTCGCGGAGACCTCGACCGTGGGAGCGCTGCGCAGGCTCACGGTCAGGTCCTTGGACACGTCGGACCGGACGACGGCCGTGATCTTCGCGGCCAGCGTCGTGCTCAACGCGTTTCGAGCCTCGCCAAAGGCGTCGGTGACCACCGTCGGCTGCGCGAGCGCGCCCTGGTCGGTCAGGAACGAGACCGGGACGCCAGCCAGCCGGTTGCCGCTGCCGTCACTCACCGTGGCGACGAGCTGCACGGATCCTCCGGAGGGCGGCAGCGACGAGGGCGAGGCGAACAGATCGACGCGTTCCGCCGCCGCGCCTCCGACCTTGATGAGCAACGCGTCGGCAACGGACGCGCCGCCGGACGCCGCTCTGACCTCGGCGGTGCCGGACTGGGAGCCCGAGTACAGGCGGACCGTCGCCTTGCCGCCGTTGGTTCGCGCCTCGACGGGATCGACGGTCCCAAGCGTGGTGAGGAACGTGACAACGGTCCCGTTCTGCACGGGCGTGCCGGCGCTCTCGATCACCGTCGCGGTGATTTCGACGGACCCGTTGACCGGCATGATCGTGCTGTTGGCGTAGAGCGAGATGGTCGTTCCGGTTGGCGCCATGAGCGGCACCTTGTCGCAGGCCGCCATGACCGCGAGCAGCACGATGGCGCCGCCGTGTAGTGCCCGAAGGAGGCGTCGGAAGGGCAAAGAAGGGCCAGATCTCATGGCATCACCAGTCCGCGTACTTGGTGCCGTCGAGGGCCGTCCGGTCGGAGCCGCTCTTGACATCGAACACGCCGGGCTCCAGCGTCGGATCGTTGGGATCGGGCTCCGCCTGAACGGCCACCCATGTGTCGGCGGAGTCGGTAAACGGGTCCTTGGGAAGCTGGCGGAGGTAGCCCTCGGACACCAGGGACTCCAGGTCGGGCGCGTACTGCACCTTGTCCGCGTAGTACTGATCCAGCGCGTCCCGCATACGGAAGAGGTTCTCCTTCAGCGTCGCTTCTTTCGCGCGCGTCACGGAATTGCGATAGCCGGCCAGTCCCATGCTCGCCAGCACCACAATCAGCGAGACGACGATGACCAACTCGAGGAGTGTGAAGCCCGCGTGGACGCGCACGAGCCGGCGTGTACGCTCAGTCCCAGTCACGGTAGTTCGTCCCGTCGAGTGCGACGCCGTCGCTCTTGGTGTAGACATCGAACACGTTTCCACCGCCCCAACTCGTCGAGTCGGCGTCGTCCTGGTACGCGCGCAGGCCCCACTCGGTCGACCGCGTCATCGGGTCGATGGGGATGCGCCGCAGGAACTTGAGCTTGCGCCCGGATGCGTCGTTCATCGCGCGGACCCCCTCGACGAGCGTCTCGAGGGACGGTGGATAGCCCTCGCTGCCGAGCTTCACGTCCGTCCCGCCGATCTGTCCCTGATCGACCGCGTCCTTGTACTTGTCGATCGCCGTGCGAATCTCCCGGAGCGCGCGTCGCAACTCAATCTCCTGCTGTCGCTTGACCGTGACCCGGGCCAGCGGCATGACCGCCGACGCCAGAATCAGGACGATCGTCGCCACGATGAGCAGTTCGACGAACGTGTAGCCGGCCCGAGCCCCGCGGCCGACCTTCCTCACCCACGCCATCGCCCGTCTCCGCTCATGATCGATCCTTCACGGATGCGCGCGGGCCTCGATCTCGGCGCGTTCGGCCCCTCGACGGCGCTCGGGACAAGCGAACGCGCCCGACCGGCCACGAATGGGCGCTGGGGACATCCACGACTGGTCCCCGGTCCCCGGCCCCGACCACGTTCACCATGCCTCCCCTACCGGACGTTCACCGTTCCCGACTGCAACTGCAGGGGAACGGGCGCGCCGCCGGGGCCCGTCGCCACGCCGCTCAGCGTCAGCGCGGATGGCCCCTCGCCGACGGCGTCGAACACCACCGCCGCCAGCAGGCCGGCCCCCGAGGCGCCGGTGCTGTCACCGACCCGCGTCACCGTGACGTCGACTCGGCCGCGCTCGCCGTCGACGTTCTGAACGAAGGTGACTGTGGCGTTGCCCTGGCGCATGAAACTGCCTTCCTGCACCAGGCGTGCCCTGAGCACCTTCGGGTTGAATGCGAGGGAGAACGTCACGGTGCTCATCCGCGACGCGCCCGTCACCGAAACCGGGACGGTGTACGGCCCTCCGGCGACCATGAGCTCGGGAGAGGGCACGGAGACCGTGAGGATCGCCACGGGCAGCGCCGGCTCGGCCGGCGTGGGCTCTGCCGGCGTCGGCACGGGAGCCGGCTGGGCGGGTTCAGCGGGCTTCACCGGCGGTGGCGCCTCGCCAGGCGTCGGGACCCCAGGCTTGGCGGGCGTGACGCCGACCGTGCCCGGAATGGGTGAACTGCCCGGCGGCACGACGGGCACCGTAGGCGTCCCTGCAGGGCCCGGCACCGGTGTACCGGGCGCGGGCGGCGTCCCCACCGGCCTCGCCTCGCCGACGGTCCCCGGGGGAACCGCGGCCTCGCCACCGACCGGCGCAATCAGGGGTGGCGGCCCGGTCAGCCCGAAATTGTTCTGCGTTCCGACGTAAATCGGATCCAGGTCCTGCTGGGTCAGCTCGTGCGTCCGGACGATGCGCGGCGTCAGCAGCATGACGATGTCCGTCTGCTCGATCTGCGTGTCGTTCGACGACAGCAGCTGCTTGAACACCGGGACGTCCTTGAGCCCCGGGATTCCTTTGAGCGATTTGCGCTCGGTTTCCTGCAGCAGGCCGGCCAGGAGGTTGGACTCGCCGTCGCGCAGACGCAAACGCGTGGTCGCCTTGCGCGTGCCAAAGGACGGCAGGTTCTGCCCGGCGATGTTCTTGTCGCCGGCCTGCGCGCTGATCTCGACCGAGAGCTTCATGATGACGTCACCCTCGTAGGTGACGCGTGGCTCGATCTCCACGTTCACGCCGACGGTCTTGTACTGGAACGACGTCAGCGGGTTGTAGGCCGTGCCGCCGCCGACGATGGGGGTGAACGTGGTCGAGGGCACCGGCACCTCGGTCCCGAGATTGAGCGTCAGCTTCTCGCCCTCGGAGCCTCGTAGCTGGGGCTTTGCGATGACCTTCGTCTCCGAGTCGTTTTCGAGGAAGCGGATGATCGCCGAGGGGACCGTGGCGTAGAAATCAGCGGCGCTGATGCCCGCCGACAGCGTGTTGAGGTTGAACTGCCCTCCCGAAGCCGTGGCGTCGCCGGTTCCGGTGCCGCTCGACGCTCCGCCCGGCGCCTGCTCGGGGGAGAAGGTCAGGCCGATGGAGTAGGTCCCGAGGTCGAGGCCGTACTGCTTCGCCTTGGCGCGGTTCACCTCGAGGATCTCGACGTCCACCACGACTTCCGCCCGCGGCCGGTCGTTCGAGCGGATGACCTGCTCGATGACCTGCAGCATCGGAATCGTGGCTCGCACGGTCACGGTGTTGTTGGTCTTGTTCGCCGCGAACTGCGGTGGGATGGGCTGCTGCACGCGCACGAGCGTGTTGAGCAGCTGCACGACCTGCTCGGCCTCGGCGTTCGACAGGTAGAACACGCGGATGGCCTGCTGCTCGTACGCGACGCGCTTCGGCGTGGTTTCCGGCACGACGATCAGGCTCCGCTCGTTCAGCACCTTGTAGAAGAGCTGATTGGCCGTCATGATCTGGTTCAGCGCTTCTTCGAGCGAGACCCCGGTCAGCTCCACGCTGACGTTCGTGTCCTGCCTGACGTCCCGGTCGTACATGATGTTGATGCCGGTCGCGTCGCTGATGAACTTGAGCACGTCCCGCAACTGCACGTTCGTGAACTTGATCTCGAGCGGTTCCTTCGACGCGGGGTTCAGTGCGGGTTCGGCCGTCGCCTGGCGGGCCTGCTCGCGGAGCTTCTCGATGGCCGGCCGCGGCCGCGAGGCTTCGATCCGATCGCGGATCGTCTGCTCGAGGATCTCGATCCGGGCCCGGGCCTCCTGGTTCGCGCCGTCGTAGTCGATGACCTTGCGGTATTCGCGCACCGCGAAATCGAGCTGGTCCTGGGCTTCGTACGTGCGCGCGGCCTCCAGGTGCGTGCGCGAGGCGGCCAGCCTGGCCTGTTCGAGACGGATCCGATAATCCGGCCGATCGGGCGAGCCTTCGACGGCCCGGGCGAAATAGGACACGGCCACGTCCCAGTCGCCCGCCTTCGCGGCGCGCTCACCCTGGGTGAACGCGCGGCTCGTGGCGCACCCGGCCGCCACCAGGGCCAGCGCCGCCGCGAACACCCACGGGCTCGCGGTGGGGCGCCGTCTGGCGGGGTTGCTGTTTCCGAGACTCGGCATACTCACGCTCCGTGATCCCGCAGGACCACCGCTAGGCGCCAGACAGCGGAATCCGCTGCTGGCCCCGACCGTCGACGTAGGCCATCTCGACGGACTCGTCACGAATCTTCAGGATCCGGTATCGCCCTTCGATGACGTCGCCCTCCGTGCCGTAGTACACGCCCTTCCCGTCGCTGAGGACGGCGAGCACCACGCCCGCGTCGGAGCGCCGGACGATGCCGATGAACTTCAGGCCGATGGGAGGCGGCGCGACGGAGCCCGTCACGGACGGCGCCGGGCTTCCGCCGGGCACGCGCCCGGGCAGTCCGGCGTTCAAGCCCGGTCTCGCGCCTCCTCCGCCGTCCGCGTCGGCGGGTCTCGTCCGCGCCCCGAACCGGAACGGATCGCGGCCGCTGTCCACCACGCCGAGGCGCTCCTCGCGCAGCCGGGTCAGGGCCACCGCCGGAATCTCCTCGGCGCGTCGCGGCCCCGCCGGTGCGCGCCCGGGGACGGCGGCGGGCGGCGTCGCCGCGGCGGGCCCGGACGACGCCGGCAGCGGCACGGGGATACCGGCCCGCGTCGTCTGCCACCAGATCACGACCGCCAGCACGAGGAGGAGCACCGCCAGTGCGACGATCTGCCTGCGGTTACTGCCCATCGTCGGCGTTCCGGAAGTAGGTGGAGAGCACGATCGTCAGGACGAGGTCCGCGCCGGGCTCGGTCCCCTCGACCAGCGTGATGTTGTCGATCACGATGAACTGGTCGGAGAGCTCGACGTCCTGCAGGAACTGGCGCACGCCCGGGTAGTCACCCTCCAGCACCATCGTGATCTCGAAGCGCGTGAGGGGCCCGACCGAGCCGGCCTCCCCGCTCTTGGGCGCCTGAGCCTCTTCGAGGCGGCGGCGGTACTCGAGTCCCGCGTCCTTCGCGAGCTGGGCGAGGTGCAGATAGGTCGCCCGGCGGGCCCCGCTCAGCCCCTGCGGCAGCACGGTGCCGTAAAACTGCTCGAGATCGCGTTCGGCCGCGGCCTTGTCGGCCGCAGTCGCTGCGGCCGCGGTCCGCTCTGTTTCGGCCGCTCGCAGCACGATGACGGCCTGTTGCTCCTGAGACTCGCCTTCGGCGACGCGACGCGACAGCGGATACACGAGGAACGCCGCGAGGCCGATGTTCGCGAGCAGCACGACTGCCAACGGGACGAGGACGATGCGCTTCTCTTTCGCGACCCGGACCAGCAGCGAGGCGCGGGCGCTCACGGCCGTCCCCCCGTCCTGGGCCGCTCGACGCGGGGGGCCGGCAGGTACTGCCCCTCGAGCGTGGCCTGCAGGAGGCCGTCTTCGCGCGTGAATTCCTCACGCGACAGCAGGGCGGTGAACCCGCCGTCACGCTCCAGGTTCTCGACGAACTCCTGGACGCCATCGACCGATCGCGCAGAGACGACCAGCGTGATGAGCATGGTGCCGTCGCGGTCCACCTTCGGCCGGATGGAGGAGATCCTGACGCTGGGCGGCAGGGTCGCTTCGAATCGGTTGAACAGATCCGTCCACGAGAACACGCGCCGGCTGATGAGGATGTTCGCGTCGCGCGCCTCGGCGATGGCCTGGCCGAGTTCCCGCGGGTTGATCGTGCCCCGCACGCGCGCGGCCTCCGCGCGGGCCTTCTGGGCGGCGGATTCTGAGGCCTGCACGCGCTGCTGCAACTCGGCCTGGCGCGCGGAGAGGTCGAAGACCTTCCACAGGTTCAGCGCCGTGACCGCGAGCAGACACGCGCCCACCAGCACGAGCGCCGCGTGAACGGCGCGTTCGTTGTAGAACGGACGCGTCGAGAGGTTCGTGCGCAGCATCATCGCCGCCCTCACGTGGACGCCCGCATGGCGAGGGACAGCCCGATGGCGGGCGTCAGGGCGTCGGCGATCTCCAGCCCTGGAGCGCCCCGATCGGCCAGCGGGGCCGCCTGGGTGGGATCCAGCCGGTCGATCGCCACCCCCAGCCGTGACTCGAGGGACGCCCGGCCCGCGCCCGACCGGTCGTCGGGGAGCCGTCCCGACACCAGCACGCGGACGAAGCCGCGCCCGCCGAGGCGATCCTGGTAGTACATCGCCGTCTGATGCACGAGTTCGGTCAGATGGCCGTCGCCCTCCGCACCGCGGTGTCTGAAGAACACGGGCGAGGCCCCCCGCATGATGACGAGGGAGGCGGCGTCGGCCGACACGTGAATGAGCAGCCAGTCGCCGTCCGGCACGTCGCGGGCCGCCAGCGCGGCATTCACGACGTTCAGGGTGGCGACGTCGACGGCGCCGGCCTCGGCTCCCGCCTCGCGGCATGCCCGTTCGTACTCGTCCACGATGTCCCTGCGGGCCTGGACGACGACGAACTCCTGCCCATCGGGCCCCGCCGCCCCGCGGCAGTAGGCCACCTGCGAGTCCTCGACACGGAAGGGAGCTGCCTTCCGCACCTGGAACCGGATCATCTCCTCGAGATCGGCCTGGCGCGTCGGGACCTTCTCGAAGCGGACGAACGACACCTTCACGGCGGAGTCCGGCAGGACGAGGCCGATCCGGCGCGGCCGCTGTCCCAGCCGGGCGAACGCGCGACGGAGAGCGTCCGTCACGTCGTGCGGGCGGGGGAGGTTCGGGGTATTGAGCGCCGGAACCACGGCGCCCTGGGCGATCGGCTCGACGGCGTACGCCGCCACGCATGCGGCGCCGGGTCTGCCGCCCTGGACGGCAACCGCCGCGACGTGCCGCGAGGTGATCTCGACGGCCACCGGGGGCGCCGGGGTGCGCAGCAGAGGGAAGTTCATTCGACGAACGTCACCTTGTTGATCTCACGCAGTGTCGTCGTGCCGTCGAGAACCTTCTCCACGGCGCACTCGCGCAGGAACCGCATGCCCTCCTCGCGCGCCGCCTTCTTGATCTCGGAGGTCGGTCTGCGTTCGAGAATCATCTCGCGAATCCGGTCCGTCAGGTCCAGCAGTTCGCAGATCGCCGTGCGGCCCTTGTAGCCGGTGCCGCCGCACTCGATGCACCCGGCTCCCTCGTAGAACGTCTGGCGTCCGAAGAGCCCCGCGTCGAGACCGGATTCCTGGAGAAGCGCCGCCGAGGCCGTCGTCGGGCGCCTGCAGTGGGGACAGTTGATGCGGACGAGGCGCTGGGCCAGCACGCAGTTCAGCGCCGAGACGAACTGGTAGGGTTCCACGCCCATGTTGAGGAAGCGCCCCAGCACGTCCACGACGTTGTTGGCGTGCACGGTGGTGAACACCAGGTGTCCCGTCAGCGCGGACTGGATGGCGATCTGCGCGGTCTCGGGGTCACGAATCTCGCCGACCATGATCTTGTCGGGATCGTGGCGC
>CAYZYG010000089.1:14347-21133 GCA_964481395.1 uncultured Vicinamibacterales bacterium | reverse complement strand
ACGGGCTTCCAGGGCATCGCCATGAACGTCGGCGGCGTGCTGCTCCTGCGGTTCATCGGCTCGCTCCAGGCGAGTGCGGAGGCCCAGGCCGCGTATGCCGTCGGCTACACGGAGCTGTTCTCGTTGATCACGTGGACGTCGGTCGGGTTGATGGGTGCCGCGGCCACCGTCACAGGGCAGAACCTCGGTGCCGGTCAGCCCGCACGGGCGATCGAGGGGACACGCGTCGCCGCGCGCATCGGCCTGCGCGTGGCCGCCGGCGTCGGCATCGCCTTCCTGCTGATCCCGCAGTACTTGCTCGCCATCTTCGGGATGACCGATCCGCGGGTGCTCGGCATCGCGACGCTGCTCCTGCGGTTTCTGAGCCTCTCCGGCTTCTTCATCACCGTGGCCCTGGTCTACACCGGCGCGCTCCAGGGCACGGGCGACACGCGCAGCCCGATGTACATCTCGATCGCGTCCCAGGTCGTCATCCCGATCGGCCTGTGCTGGGCCATCCAGACCTTCTCCACGCTGCAGGCCTGGCACATCTGGCTCGCCATCCTGCTCGGCCACATGAGCCGCTGCCTGCTGAGCGTCGCCCGGTTCCGCCAGGGCCGCTGGCAGCAGATCCGGGTCGACATCGGACCGGCACGGGTTTGACGACGGGAGAACCCGATGAGCAAGGCGATCGTCATCATTCTCCTCCTGCTGCTGGCCGGCGGCATCATCGTCACGGCTGGAGTGGCGTTCTTCGTGCTGTCGGTCGGCACCTCGATCAGTACGCTCGAATTCGCAGGTGTCGTCCTGAACGCGGATGGCACACCCGCGGAGGCGTCGGCCGTCACGGTCTATTCGCCCATCCAGGGCTGCAGCTTCACCTACGCCGAACGGAGACGGACCGACGGCGAGGGGCGATTCTCCGCGTCGTTCAAGGAGACGTTCACGACGAGCCTGCTCGCTCGGAAGACGCGGGCTCCGAGGCCTGCCGCGTTCGGCCTCTCAATTCCCTCCCACAGCGACGACGACATGTACATCATCGGCATGCCCGCGGGAGCACGGTTCACCGTCGGAAGCTGCGGCCTCTGGGACGGGTATACCCGGGCGGCGCCCGGGCGGCCGATCGAGGCCGCCGGGACGGTCCTGGAAACCGATACCGGCTGGCGCGTCGAGGTGCGCATCGTGCTGCCGGCCGCGACGGCCGACCCCTCGACGCCGCGCTAGTGCCGCCGTCGCCGGACCGGCTTGTATAATCGCCGTGTACGAGCCGTCGGGCTCGGCCTGCCGCACCTCGCCCCTGCACAAGGTGACTTTATGCGCACGATCAGGCCCTTCGCTCTCGCCGTCGCGCTCGCCGCCATGGCGGCAGCGTTCGACGCGTCCACCAGCGCTCAGGCGCCCGCGACCGACACGCCGCTCAACTGGGAGATGGCCCGATCGGGCGATATCGACCGCATTCTGCCCTTGCGCGAGCGGGCGCGGCTGCAGAACGAGATCCTCGAGTGGCGGCTCGACCACAGCCTGCCGGCCATCATGCGTCGCGAGGGCATCGAGATGTGGCTGGTCATCAACTTCGAGTACGACGAGGATCCCGTCTACATGAGCCTCGTCGCGCAGCCGATGTTCTCCGCGCGCCGGCTGTCCATCCTCATCTTCCACGACAGCAAGGAAGGCTTCCGGAAGCTCACCGCCAACTGGCACGGGACGTCGACCTCGGGTCCGATGTACACCAACATCTTCACCGACCGGTCGAAGGGGGCCAACCACCAGTTCACCGTCGTCGCCGATTACATCCGGCAGCACGACCCGAAGACGATCGGGATCAATTACGCGCCGCACTTCGACTATCACGACGAGTTCGCCCACGGAAACGGCCTGTCGGCGTTCCACAAGGCCAAGCTGGAACAGGCCCTCGACAGGAAGCACGTCGACCGTCTGGTCTCGGCCGAGAAGGTCGCCATGGGCTGGTACGAGACCAGGAGTCCGCGCGAGATCAGCCTCTACCGACACCTGGCCGGCATGACGCACGACCTGATCGCCGAGTTCTTCTCGAACCGCGTCATCACGCCCGACGTCACGACGGCAGACGAGGTCGAGTGGTGGATCCGCGAGCGCATCAACGGGCTCGGCCTGGACACGTGGTTCCATCCCTCGATCGACATCAAGCGCTCGCCGGCCGACCGGAAGGCGTACGGAGACGACGACCGCGTCGTCCGGCGGGGCGATCTGCTCCACTGCGACGTCGGCATCTCCTACCTGGGACTCAACACCGACATGCAGCACAACGCCTACGTGCTGCGCGCGGGCGAGACGGACGCGCCCCCGGGGTTGCGCGAACTGCTCCGCAAAGGCAACCGGCTCCAGGAGATCCACCTTGCCGAGATGCGCGAAGGCCGCACGGGCAACGACATCCTGCGGTCGATCCTCGAGCGCGGCAGAGCCGAGGGCCTCAGACCCACGGTCTACACGCACCCGATCGGCCCGTACGGCCACGGGTCGGGAACGATGATCGGCATGCCGGAGAAGCAGGAGTTCGTCCCCGGGACGGGCGAGCATCCCCTGCATGCGGACACGGTCTACTCCATCGAATTCTCGGTGGCTGCCGACATCCCCGAATGGGGCGGCGTCGAAGTCTCAACGGGGTTCGAGGACGAAGCGATCGTCACCGGCGGCGCGGCGCGCTGGGCCGACGGCTACCCGCGGACGTTCTACCTGATCCGGTAGGGCCCGCGCGACACCAGCGATTCGGAGGCAGAGATGGCCAGGATCGAGCGGGATTTTCTCGGCGAGCGCGAGTTGCCGGACTCGGCCTACTACGGCGTCCAGACGCTGCGCGGCAAGGAGAACTTCTGGATCACCGGCGTCGCAATGTCCGCCGAACCGCAGTTCGTCCGCGCGTTCGGCTACGTCAAGAAGGCCGCCGCCATGGCCAACCGCGACCTGGGCGCGGTAGACCCCGTGGTGTGCGACGCCATCATCCACGCCTGCGACCGACTGATCGCCGGCGAGTTCCACGACCAGTTCGTAACGGACTTCATCCAGGGCGGGGCCGGCACCTCCACGAACATGAACGCCAACGAGGTCATCGCCAACGTGGCACTCGAATACCTCGGCCGGCCCAAGGGCGACTACGCCGTCGTCAATCCGAACGATCACGTGAATTTCGGACAGTCCACCAACGACGTGTACCCGACGGCGCTGCACCTCGCCCTCATCCTCCGCCTCGGCGACCTGGTCGAGACGCTGCGCCGCCTCCAGCAGTCGTTGTTCGAGAAGGCGGCCGCTTTCGATCGGGTCCTGAAGATGGGGCGGACGCACCTGCAGGATGCTGTGCCCATGACGCTCGGGCAGGAGTTCCACGGCTGGGGCACCACGATCGGCGACGAGATGCTGCGCATCGAGGACGTGCGGCGGCACATGCGCGAGGTCAATCTGGGCGCAACGGCGATCGGCACGTCCGTCACGGCCGTGCCGGGGTATCCCGAGCTGGCGGTCCGGTACCTGGCCGAGATCACCGGTGTGCCCTTCATCCTCGCCCACGATCTCGTCGAAGCGACGTCGGACACGGGAGATTACGTCCAGGTCTCCGGCGTCCTCAAGCGAACCTCGTCGAAGCTGACGAAGATCTGCAACGACATTCGCCTGCTGGCGTCCGGCCCCAGGTGCGGTCTGAACGAGATCAACCTGCCACAGATGCAGGCCGGATCGTCGATCATGCCCGGCAAGGTGAATCCGGTCATCCCGGAGTCGGTGAATCAGACCGGATTCCTGGTGATCGGCCTCGACCTGACCGTCACCCTCGCGTCGTCTGCCGGCCAGCTCCAGCTCAACGTGATGGAGCCCGTCATCGCGTACGCCCTGTTCCTGTCGATCTCGACGACGGAACACGCGGTCGAGAGTCTGCGGGTGAACTGCATCGACGGCATTTCGGCCAATGACGAGCGGACCCGCGAGATGGTGCTGGGCTCTTTGGGCATCGTCACGTTGCTGAAGCCCGCGCTGGGGTACGAGCTCTGCAGCGAGGTGGCGCGCGAGTGCTTCGACTCCGGCAAGTCGCTCCGCACCGTGGTGGTGGACGAACGGCGCCTGCTCACACCCGAGGCCTGGGATGAGCTGTTCTCGGTCGAGAACCTGGTCGCGCAGGAGTCCAAGACCAGGCTGTGACGTGCTGACGGCGCGGCGGCGCGAATGAGGCTGGAGCTGATCAGAGGCCTGGGCGTCGCCGGGGGTGAGCGACGCCCCCCCCGGATCCGGTCGCCCGGCGCAGAGCCTCGATCAGACGGGCGAGATCCTGAGGCACCTCTGACGTGAACGACACCGGCGCACCTGTGGCCGGATGGACGAAGCCCAGGCGCCACGCGTGCAAGGCCTGGCGCCCGAAGCGCGGCAGGCCTGCCGGTTCGTCGGGCGCGCCGAATCGGTACTGGCGCTCTCCGAGCAGCGGGTGGCCGCGCATCGCCGCCTGGACGCGAATCTGGTTGCGCTTGCCGGTAACCAGCGAGACCTCGAGGAGCGTCGCCCGTCCGAACCGCTCGCGCACGCGATAGCGTGCCACGGCCTCCTTGCCTCCCGCGTCCTTGGGGTGCGCACGGCGCTGACGCAGCGCCGCCTTGTCCCAGGCGAGTTGGTCCTTCCAGGTTCCACCCTCGCCGCGCACGTCACCCTGCGCGACGGCCAGGTAGACCCGTTCCGGAGTCCTGGCTTCGAATTGCTCCTGCAGTCGATCCCGGGCCGCCAGCGTCCGCGCCAGCATGACGAGCCCCGTGGTGTCGCGGTCGATCCGGTGCACGACGTAGTACCGCACACGCGGCAGATGCCTGGCGCGATCGAGCAACAGGTCGAGGACGGTTGCCTCCCACCCCGCCTGCCCCGGCAGCGGCTCGACCAGGAGGCCCGCCGGCTTGTCGACCAGCACGAGGGACGCGTCCTCGTGGACGATGCGCAAGGGAGACTTCACGCTGGCCAGGGTACGATCCGACGGCTTCGACGAGCCCGGGCGGTCCATCCAGACCCCGATGCGGTCTCCGGCGGACAGCAGCGCGGCACGGTCTGGCATTCCCGCTTCGCGTCCGTTGAGGAACACTTTTCCTCGCGCGATCCACTCGGACGCCCGTGCCCGCGAGCCGGCCTCGGTCCGGCGCGCCAGCCACGCGTCGAGGCGCACCCCCTCATCCGACGCGTCAACGACCAAATCGACCACAGACGCAGCATAGCGCACGCAGCCCGGAACCGGGCCGAAGACCCGGCGTTACAATGCCCTGCCATGGCCACCGCCCCGACGTCTCCGCCAGCCGCAGCCGCCCGGGCCGCCGCGTGGGCCGTTCACCTGTTCACGGCTGCCGGCGCCGTACTCGGACTGCTGGCGCTCGTGGCGGCGATCGAGGGCCAGTTCCGCGAGGCCTTTCTCTGGCTCATCGGCGCCACGATCATCGATGCCACCGACGGCACCCTCGCCCGCCTCGCACGTGTCGCCGAACGGGCGCCCCAGATTGACGGCGCGCGCCTCGACGACATCGTCGATTACCTGACTTACGTCTTCGTGCCGGCGGTGCTGATGCTGCGGGCCGGACTGTTTCCCGACGGTGGGGGGCTCGCCATCGCCGCCGCGATGCTCCTGGCGAGCGCCTTCGGGTTCAGCCGCACCGACGCGAAGACGGACGACCACTTCTTCACCGGGTTCCCGTCCTACTGGAACATTGTTGCGTTCTATCTGTACGCCGGTGGCCTGCCGTCGTGGGCGAATACAGGCATCGTGCTTGGACTCGCGGCGCTCGTCTTCGTGCGCGTCGGATACCTGTACCCATCGAAGACGCCGGCGTTGCGGCGCACCACCATCGGCCTCGGCGTTGCCTGGGCACTGCTCTGCGGGTGGCTCGTCTGGCAGATTCCCGACGTGCCGCGCGCCTGGCTTGGTGTCTCGCTGCTGTACCCGGCGTATTACGTGACCGTCTCGCTCTGGCTGCACGCGCGGAGGCGACACATCCCGGCGTCCCGCTGAAGCGCCCGCCTCACCCCCGTGCGCGGTGGCATCGCCCCGGGGTCTCCTGAACCAGCCAGGTCGCTGCTGCCGAACCGTGCCCCGGTGGTATGCTCGTGCCGTACCGGGCGGGCCTCCTCGCCTCCCGGCAGGCCTGCCCTGAGTGACCGGTGCCCTCCAGGGAGCGGCCATGTTCATCTTCCGCCTGCTCGCATGCCTTGCGCTGACGGCCCTCTGGCTTCTGTCCATCCCGGTCCGCATACCGCCCGTTCAGGCGGCGCACCAAACCGGACAGGAGGCCATCGCCGCACTGAGACGCATGTCTTCTCCCGTCGCGGTCCTGCGCGAAGTGACGCGGTTGTTCGGCGCTGGCGCGGGCGACCCGAATCTGCCGTCTCAGCTCGAGATCATCCGGCAGGCCCAGCTCGAGCGACTCCTCGAGTCGGACGTCCTCGTGGCGGGGAATGAGCGCTATGAGATCAACGACCTCTACCGTGCCTACCAGTACCTGCTGACCCGTCGAGACGAGTTGCGGTCCCGCATCGTTGTCGACCGAGACTTGCCGCCAGGTCGCTTTCTGGTGCTCATGGCCGCGATGGGCATGGCGCACCCGAGCACGCCACCGGGGACGCCAACGATGTACGCGTGGCCCGAGGTCGATCTCGCGCGGGCGCTCCGGAGTGCGGACCCGTGGGTCGTCAGCGGGGCGCTCTTCGTGGCCAGGAAGACCGACGTGTCGCTCCCGGCGTCCGCCATCTTCGAGCGTTGGCAGTCGCGCAACGACCGCTGGGACGACATCTGCACCGAACAGGCGCTTCTGTACCTCGCCC
>CAYZYG010000089.1:0-14247 GCA_964481395.1 uncultured Vicinamibacterales bacterium | reverse complement strand
GGGCCTGCCGGCGAGCACGCCGGCGTTTACGGTGAGTCGATACCGGTCCTCTGCGAGGCAGGTCGCTTCAATCGGATCACGATCGGGCTCTTTGGCGGCGTCTGAGCCTACCATTCAGCCAGGGTCGTCCCCAGTTGCTCTCGCAGGCGGTCGGGAACGAACGCCAGCAACGCGCCGGCGATTTCCGACTTGCTGCCCTCGAGGGGCGGCTCGTTGATGGCGAACGTGCGCGCCGCAGCCTCGACCCTCAACGGGCGCTGCAGGCGGCGGCGGACGGGCGCGTCCGCCCTGAGCGTCACGATGGACTGCTCGCCGACCGCGAACCCGGTGACGTCGTCCCACGACACCTCCTCGCCTCCAAACGCACTGTGAGACCGGATGCCGCGGTCGGTGACCTCGATGCTCTGTCCTCCCAGCAGCGTAAGCGCGAATCCCATGACGGGCACGCCGATCACGACACCCAACACCCCGACGAACTGCAGGGCGCCATCCATCCCAGACTCGATGTTCGTCAAACGCCAGCGCAGACCGTCGAGAGCGAAGTAGGCAACCGGTGTGGCGGCGCACACGAACAGAACGTCCCACAGCCACGCCACCCAGGTGGCTGTCGTTCGGATGCCGGGCCGGACTGGATGCGCATGCCGAACCGCCAGGGCCCCGACAAGGAGGAGCGCAGCGACACCGCCCCAGGTCGCAGGACCGTGTTCAGCAGACGGGATGGCTGCTCGCGAGCGCACCACCATCACCGCCTGCGCCAACTCGAACGCCATCAGCAGGACGCCGGTTGTACGGGCGAGCCACTCGCGCATCGCGCCTCCCTCGACCGACGTTCGATCGATCTCCGGGGACCCGCGACCGGCACTCAGGGGGCAGACGACGCAGAAGAGTTCGTGTCCGGGCGGATTATAGCACCTCGCCTCAGCCGGAAGTGGTTCATCCATCACGGTTCATCCATCACGGCGGGAGTGTCATCCTTCACGGCGCCACGCCTGGCCGGCCTAGAGCCTCAGGATGCGGCCGGGGCTATACTTAAAGTTTCTGAGTTCAACACGCGTGCCCGCGCCGACCATTCCGGCCTGGCGCGGTCGGTTCTCCAAGGAGCCGCTCATGGCCGAGAAGGTCCCCCAGAACTACGCCAACCACGCCAGGCTGGTCCCGGCGTACCACTTCGTCGCGTTTCCCCTGTTCGCCATCAACTTCTTCTATTGGCTGTACATCACGGTGACGGCGTTCTCGTGGGGCAACCTGATAGGCCTCGGCACGGCCACGGCCCTGATCATCCTGTTCTTCGTGGCGCGGGTCATGGCGATGACGGTCCAGGACAGGGTTATCCGCCTCGAGGAGCGTCTGCGGATGCGACAAATCCTGCCGGCAGATCTGCACCCGCACATCGACACACTGACGGTGGACCAGTACGTCGGGCTTCGCTTTGCCAGCGACGAGGAGTTGCCGGCGTTGACGCGCAAAGTGATCGACGACCGGATTGCCGATCGCAAGGCCATCAAGCAGATGGTCAGGAACTGGCGCGCTGACTACCTGCGCTGCTGACGCCGTGTCGATGACGCTCACACCCGACACACTGCGGCGCGAGCAGTTCCCCGCGCTGTCACGCAAGACGTTTCTCGACGCGGCCTGCGCGAGCCTCGCGCCACGGGCCGCCGCCGACGCCATGTCGGCCTTCCTGGCCGACGTCGTCGAATGTCCCGCGCGCTCGTCCACGGCGTTCCACATCCAGCTCGACGAGGCGCGCGATCGGGCGCGGCCGGAAGCCGCCCGGTTGATCGGAGCCGACCAGAAGGACGTCGCGCTGGTCGAAAACACCTCGCAGGGCCTGACGATCGCAGCGCGGGCCCTTCGGTTCGGACCGGACGACGAGATCCTCGTGCCGGATCTCGAGTACCTGCAGGTACCGCTCGCGTGGCGGCAGGGCCCCGCCGCCGAACGGCCGGCCATCACGCTTGTCCGCCACGTCGACGGGACATTGCCCGTCGCAGCCTTCGAGGCCGCCGCCTCGGCCCGCACCAGAGCCATCGTCATGAGCTCGGTGCAGTGGTCCAACGGCTACCGGGCAGACCTGGAGGCCATCGGGGCGCTGTGCCGCAGGCGCGGGTGGTTGTTCGTGGTCGACGCCATCCAGCAGCTCGGTGCGTTCCCGCTCGATGTCTCGACGGTCCCCGCCGACATCGTCGTCTGCGGCGGCCACAAGTGGCTCAACGCGCCGTTCGGCGCGGGGTTCATGTACCTCCGTCCGGAATCGCTCGAGCGGCTGCATCCGCCCGTCTGCGGCTATCTCTCCGTGAACCCACCCGACGGCGGATGGGCGGAGTACTTCCGCACGCCCGGGATCACGCCGCTCCAGCCGGTCAGCTTCACGGACGAGGCCCGCCGCTACGAGAGCGGCGGCACCTCCAACTACCCCGGCGCGATCGGGCTGGCCGCCTCGCTGCGATTGCTCAACGAGATGGGCCACGCCGTGGTCGAGTCGCACATCCGCTTGTTGACCGACGCGCTGATCGGCGGCCTCTCGGAGTTGCCCGTGACACTGGTGACGCCAGCCGACCCGGTGAGCCGGTCCGGCATCGTCACGTTCTCGCTGGACGACGTGCGCCGCGAGGCCGCGCTCATCGAACACCTGCTCGATGAGCGGGTGATGGTGTCGCATCGATACACGTCGGGCGTCGGTGGTGTGCGCGTCTCGTGCCACGTCTTCAACGCCCAGGAGGACATCTCGCGGTTGCTGGACGTCACCGCAGACTGGCTCGGCGTCCGGCGGCCCGTGCGCTGATCCACAGCGGTAGGGCGCAGTCGCCGACCGCGCCAGAACTCGGCCGGCTCGGCGAGCCGGCCCTGCCGTACCCGAGAATGGTAGGGCGCGTTCAGCTTGCCGCGCCGTAGCCCGTCAGGGCGAAGGCGGGCCGACCGCGCCGGGTAGCAGCTGCGCGAATGATCCGAAACGGACACCGCGGCGTGCAGCCGGGGTAGACGGGAGTGCGATCCGCTGACGTCATTCCCGCGGAAGCGGGAATCCAGGGCTGGATTCCGGGTTGCCCTGTGCGGCCCCGGAATGACGCGACGGACCGGGATCACAGCCCAGCCGGTCCGCGGTCCTTACCGCCCGATGGCGAGGCCGTCCTTGCGCGGATCAGAGCCCGCCATCAGCACGCCTGTCGCCGGGTCGATCAGAATCCCCTGGAACCCGCCGAACGCGCCACGCCGCTCGATCACGGTGTGGCCGCGTGACGTGAGACCCTCGCGGGCGGCTGCCGTGAACGCGGATTCGAGCGCCACGCCCTGGCCGAGATGACGGAAGCGCGGCGCCTCGCCGGCCTCCTGGACGTTCATCCCGAAATCGATGAGATTCGCGAGCACCTGCACGTGCCCCTGCGGCTGCATGTCGCCGCCCATCACGCCGAACGCCAGCCACGGCCTGCCGTCCTTGAGCACCATCGCGGGGACGAGGGTGTGCATCGGGCGCTTGCCTGGCGCAATCCGATCGGGATGCCCCTCGTCGAGACGGAATCCGGCGCCGCGGTCGTGCAGCACGATGCCGGTGTCGCCGGCGACGATCCCGGCTCCGAAGTACTCGTAGACGGACTGGATCAGCGAGACGACGTTGCCTTCTCCGTCCGCAGCGGTCAGGTAGATCGTGTCGCCGTGGTCGCGCCCCTCGGGAAATGCGTCGGCATCCGCCCCTGCTGCCGGTGCGGCGGGCGGCCGCCCAGGCGCGTACCTCGAGGCCGCGCGGGCCGGATCGATCTCCTTGCGCCGGGCCGCGGCGTAGTCCTTCGAGAGCAGCATGCGGAGCGTGGCCTCGGGAACGAAGTCCGGATCGGCGAGATGGGCGTCCCGGTCGGCGAATGCGATGCGCTTGGCTTCGACGAGCAGGTGCAGGTACTCGGCCGTGTTGTGCCCGAGCGCCTTCAGGTCGAAGCCCTCGAGGATGTTGAGCATCTGGAGCGCGACGATGCCCTGGGTGTTGGGCGGCATCTGGAAGACCTCGTACCCGCGGTACGTGGTCGAGATGGGCGTGACCCAGTCCGATCGGTGGCGCGCGAGATCGTCGGCCGTAATGTGCCCGCCCCGCCGCGCGAGGTCCTCCGCAATGGCGCGGCCGATGCCGCCACGGTAGAACTCGTCGCGGCCGTTCTTCGCGATAGCCTCGAGCGATGCCGCCAGCGCGGGGTTCCTGAAGATCTCCCCCGGCTTCGGCGCCCGCCCGCCTGGCAGGAACACGGCCGAGGCGGCCGGGTCGCGCGCCAGGACGGACGCCGTGCCCTCCCACTGGTCGGCGATGATCTCGGACACGGCGAAGCCATCGCGTGCGTAGGCGATCGCCGGCGCGAGCGCTTCCGCCAGGCTGATGGTCCCGTGCTTCGCCAGCAACTCGCTCCAGCCGTCGACGACGCCGGGCACGGTGACGGGCAGATGCCCGCGTACGGGAATGTCCTTCAGTCCCAGCTTCGCGAAAGCCTCGGGAGTCGCCCCGCTCCCGGCCCGGCCGCTGGCGTTCAGGGCGTGGAGCTGCTTCGTCTTCGCGCTGTGGACGATGGCGAAGAGATCCCCGCCGATGCCGTTCATCGTCGGCTCGACGACCGAGAGGACCGCGGCGGCCGTGACGGCCGCGTCGATGGCGTTGCCGCCGGAGGCGAGCACGTGGAGGCCGGCGGCGGAGGCCAGCGGCTGGCTGGTCGCGATGGCACCGTGCCGCGCCATGACGACGGAGCGTGTGGCGCGAGGATTGGCGGCCGGGCGATCACCGGGCGATTGGGCGATGGTCACGGTGGTCACGGCTCCGAAAAGGGCAACGATGGGCAGGCCGAGTGTCCGTTGAAGACGCATGATGAGGTTACGCTAGCAGATAACGCCGTCGCGCGCGACGAGCGCACGGCCGTCCCTACTGTCTACTACCTACTGTCCACTATCTACTTCTTCTTCCCGAGCTCCTCAACCAGATCCCCCCACCCCCTGGCCCATCCGTCCGGGTCGATCTGCCGGGCCTCGTCTTCTGTGTAGGCGAAGTAGTTGTAGCCCTGGGGCGACGTGCGGTCCTTGGGCGAGGCGAAGTGGACATCCTCGACGCGCATCCAACCCTTGCCGCCGGCGAACTGGACGTAGAACTGGCCGCCGCCCGAGAGCGCCGCCTGGTCGGTGGCGAGACAGCCAAGGTCGTCGTAGAACACGACGCGGCCGTCCTCGTGGACGATCTGGGCGGCTGCATCGAGCGCGGTAATGACGTGCTTGCACTTCGCGCAGGTGTCCTTGCCGAGCGCGATGGGCTGCGGCCCCGGGACGGACCCGCCACAGGCCCAGCAGGCGAGCAGCAGCAGCGCGGAGCCCGCGACACGGACGAGCGCGGAAGGGAGGCGCACGTCACCGAGCAGGCCCTTGAGCCGAGCCGCCCTCGCTTGACTGGGACATGCCGAGCTACGGCGGGCCAAGGCCGACGGCGGCAGTCTGCAAAACACCTCGGAGGACGAGGGGGTCAGCCGGCGCAGTCGTCCGAGGAGCAGCCGCGAACGGGTCGAGCGGCCGCGACGAGGCAGCCGGCGGCCAGCGGCCTGCAACGGGACGGAGAGGTGTTTTGCCGGCGAGCGCGAGCGGGACTGCGAGCGTGACGTGCAACTCCCGACAGCCAATCGTCCACGTACCATTGCCGTCTCCTCACGAAGGTCCTCATTGTACAATCTGCTCTTTCCCGAGCGAGTCCGTATGGTCAACATCCGAACCGTCACCGTCTTCGCCGATCCCGGCTTCCCCATCGACCGCGACGTGATCGCCCACGCCGGGCGGACCGCCGCCGACCTGCGCGCGGCACTTCAGGAATCCGGCTTCACTGTCCAGACGACGCGTTTCGCGTCGGCGCCCTTCGGCGGATTCGTGGACCCGGCGCAGGTGGTCGAGTTCGCGCGCGAACTGCAGGCCCGCTGCCTAGCGCACGGATTCGAATACGTCACGATCGGTCCGGCTCGGCCGGGCGATCCGTCGGAAGCGTTCGCCGCCATCCCGGACGCCCTCGCCGTCACGACCGCGGCCTTCGCTTCGGCCGTCATCGCCACGCACGAGCGGGGCATCGACGTGGGCGCGGTGCGCGCCGCGGCGTCGGTCATCCACCGTAACGCCCGCATCGGAACGGATGGCTTCGCCAACCTCCGATTCGCGGCCCTGGCGAACGTGCCTCCGGGTATCCCGTTCCTGCCCGCGTCGTACCACGCCGGCGGCCCGCCCGTGGTCGCGCTGGGCGTCGAGGGAGCGCGGGCTGCGGTGCTGGCGTGCCAGGAGGCTTCGTCGCTCGAGGCGGCCGGCACCAGGATGGTCGAACTGGTCGAGCGCGCCGCGCAGCGGATGGTGACCAGCGTCGAACGCGCGCTCGCGGGCGGGGACATCCGCTTCGGCGGCATCGACTTCTCGCTCGCACCGTTCCCCGACGAGGCCCGGTCCACCTGCGGCGCGATCGAGCGCCTCGTGGGCGGACGCACCGGGGATGCCGGCACCCTCGCGGCGGCCGCCTGGCTCGCCAGCACGCTCGACCGCGCCAGGTTCCCACGGGCGGGCTTCTCAGGGCTCTTCTTCCCGGTGTTCGAGGATGCCGTCCTGGCGGGGCGCGCGACGCAGAACCTCCTCACAGTGCAGGATCTGCTGCTCTACTCGACCGTATGCGGAACCGGCCTCGACACCGTCCCGCTGCCGGGGCGGATAGACGAGGGCGCCATCGCGGCGATCCTCATGGACGTGGCCGCGCTCGCGTTGCGCCTGGACAAGCCGCTGACGGCGCGCCTGATGCCGATCCCCGACGCGCGGGCGGGCGATCCCGTGCGGTTCGACTTCCCGTTCTTTGCGCCCTCCCGGGTCATCGATCCGCGCGCGTACGCGCTCGACGGCCTGATGTGGAGCGCGGAACAGGTGGCGGTCGAGCCTCGGAACCGATAGCCGCGGCGGCGGTGGATCGCCCGGGCCGGTGAGGTCAGCGCTCGGCCCCGCTCACGCTCGCCGGCAAAACGTCTCTCCGTCCCGTTGCGGTCCGCTGGCCACCGGCTGCCTCGTCGCGGCCGCGTGTCCCGTTCGCGGCTGCTCCTCGGACAACTGCGCCGGCTGGCCCCCTCGTCCTCCGAGGCGTTTTGCAGGCTGCCGCCGGAGGGTACGCAGAAGCTCACCGCACGGCGGCAGCGCGAAGACGGCTCGGTTCGAGGGGCTCGCACCGCATCCGCCAGAATCGGCGGTGCTTCTCGCTGCTGACCCCACCGGGCCGGTCTGCAACGCCGCGTGACCGCCGAGCGGCGACCCCGACGCCCGCGGCGCCCCTGCTCGCCAGCGACACACGGCGGAACCGGTGACTTCTGGAGTACTCTAGAATCGCCGTCACAACCGAGCGGGTGGCGCCGGACGGGCGCCCGCCGCGGCGGAAGGCCCTCAGCCGTGGTCTCGTTTGTGGGCCTGAGCAGCGGTGGGCTGTCCGGCGACAGGACCCGCGGAGGTTGTGGAACCGTCTCTAGTCAGTCACACGTATGTCCATGAATTTCGAACAGATCGAACGGGACGCGCTGGCGGCCCTTGAAGCCATCACGGACTCGGCCGGGCTCGAGCGCTGGCGGGTCGGCCATCTCGGACGCAGTTCACCGCTCGTGACCGCCCTCGGCGGCCTCGGCGCGCTCTCGAAAGAGGAGCGCCGCGATGCCGGCAAGGCCGGGAATCTCGCCAAGCAGGCCATCGAACGCGCCTTCGAGGAGGCGTCCGAGCGCATCCGGCAGGAAGAGCTCGCGCGGGAACTGACGAAAGGCGCCATCGACGTCACCGCGCCGGGTCGTCGTCGCGGCCGCGGCCGGTTGCACCCGTCGACGCAGACGCTGCGCCGCATCTACGCGATCTTCGCGGAGATGGGCTTCCAGATCTACCGCTCACGCGAGGTCGAGACCGACGACTTCAACTTCACGTATCTGAACATCCCGCCGCACCATCCCGCGCGCGACATGTGGGACACGTTCTATACGACGACGCCGAACGTGATCCTGCGGACACATACGTCGCCCGGGCAGATCCACGTGATGCGGGAGTACTGCCCCGAGCCCATCCGGGTGATTCTGCCCGGCATGTGCTACCGCTACGAGCAGATCACCGCGCGCAGCGAGATCCAGTTCTACCAGGTCGAGGGCCTCGCCATCGGCCGCCGCATCACGATGGCGGATCTGAAGGGCACGCTCACGGCGTTCGCGCACGCGCTCTTCGGCCCGACGGTGCGCACGCGCTTCCGCTCGGACCACTTCCCGTTCACCGAGCCCTCGGCCGAGATGGACGTCGAGTGCTTCGTGTGCGACGGACGCGGCTGTCCGGTCTGCAAGCAGAGCGGCTGGCTCGAGATCCTCGGCTGCGGCATGGTGCATCCGGTCGTCCTCCAGAACGGCGGCTACGACCCGGACGAGTTCTCCGGATTCGCCTTCGGCATGGGCCCGCAGCGCATCACGATGCTCATGCACAAAATCGAGGACATCCGCTACTTTGCGGCCAACGATCTGCGGTTCCTGGAACAGTTTTAGCGGGCCTCCGGCCCGGCGATGGCCCTCCGGCCTTCGCAGCGTCTAGCAAGCGAGCGTATCTCATGCAGGTTCCACTGAGCTGGCTTCGCGACTTCGTCGCGATCACCGACAGCCCCGAGGCGCTGGCCGACCGCCTGACCTTCGCCGGCCTCGAGGTCGAGGACATCGAATACGTCGGGCTCGCGCCCGCCGGGCGCGCCATCGCCGGTCTGCCGGCCGCAGGCCGCTCGGGTCCGCCCGCCAGGGGTCTGGCGTGGGACCCGGCGACGATCGTCACCGCGCAGATCCTCGAGGTCATGCCCCATCCCAACGCCGACCGGCTCACGCTGCTGCGGGTGGACGATGGGACGGGCGTGGAGCACATCGTGCTGACCGGCGCGCCGAACCTGCTGCCGCTGAAGGGCACCGGGCCGCTCGCCGAGCCGATGAAGGTCGTCTTCGCCCGCGAAGGCGCCATCCTCTACGACGGCCACAAGCCCGGCCGCGAGGTGATGACGCTCAAGCGCGCGAAGATCCGCGGGATCGAGTCGAAGTCCATGGTCTGCTCCGAGAAGGAGCTGGGCATCTCCGACGACCACGACGGCATCATCGTCCTCGATGCGGATGCGCCCGTTGGCGTGCCGGCCGCGGAGTACATGGGCGATGTCGTCCTGACCGTGAAGATCAACCCCAACATGGCGCGCAACGCGAACATCTACGGCGTCGCGCGCGAAATCGCCGCCATCACCGGAGTGCCGCTTCAGAAGCCCGACCTCACCGTCGTCGCCGAGGGCGGGCGGATCGACGGACGGATCGGGATCGACATCCGCGACGCGCGGCTGAACCCGCGGTTCGTGCTCGGCCTCATCGAGGGCGTCACCATCAGGCCGAGTCCGTACTGGGTGCAGCGACGCCTGCGTCTGATGGGCACGCGTCCCATCAGCAACATCGTTGATGCCACGAACTACGCGATGTTCGAGCTCGGGGAGCCGCTCCACGCCTTCGACTGGGACGTGATCGCGCGGCGGGCCGGTGCTCGACGGCCGACGATCATCACGCGCGTGGCACAGCCAGGGGAAACCCTGAGGACTCTTGACGGCGTGGACCGCAAGCTCGACGCGGATA
Organism: uncultured Vicinamibacterales bacterium; assembly: GCA_964481395.1. Taxonomy (GTDB): domain Bacteria; phylum Acidobacteriota; class Vicinamibacteria; order Vicinamibacterales; family JAKQTR01; genus JBFMFH01. The sequence continues at coordinate 4,615 of CAYZYG010000089.1, read as the reverse complement.
CCGTGCTCGTCTGCGACGAGCAGGGCTCGCTGTCGATGGCCGGGGTGATGGGCGGCGCCGAGTCGGAGGTGTCGGACGGAACGACGAGCGTGCTGCTCGAGGGCGCGGCGTGGGATTTCATCAACATCCGCAAGACCGCGAAGGCGCAGAATCTTCCGTCGGAGGCGTCGTACCGGTTCTCGCGGGGCGTGCACCCCGCGCTGGCGGACGTCGGCGTCCGGCGGGGACTCGAACTCATGCGCCGCTGGGGCGGCGGCACCGTGGCGACGGGCCTCGTCGACAGCTATCCCGGCAGGCCGACGCCTGTCGTCGTCGAACTCACGGCAGCCGACGTCGCGCGTCAGCTCGGAGTCGCGCTCTCACGGGACGAGATCGTCCGCATCCTGGAGTCTCTTGGTTTCGAGTGCGACTCATCGGGCAGCGAGACCGATCTCGAGACGATCCGCGTCATCGCTCCCGATCACCGCCTCGACATCGGCACCGGAACGGTCGGGCGTGCGGATCTGGTCGAAGAGATTGCGCGCATCTACGGGTACGAGCGCATTCCGAACACCATGCTCGCCGAGGTCGTCCCGCCGCCGCATCCGAACCGGGCGCTGATGCTGGAGGAGCGGGCGCGCGACATCCTGGCCGGGCTCGGTCTGCAGGAGATCATCACCTACAGCCTGACATCGCCCGAGCGCGAGGCCCGGCTGCACGTGACGCCTCCGGCCCAGCCGCCTCCCTACCTGCGGCTCGCCAACCCCATCGTCGTCGATCGCGTGGTGATGCGGCGGACGCTGCTGCCCGGCGCGCTCGAGGTGGCGGCGTCGAACGCGCGCAACGCGGAACGGCTGGCGTTCTTCGAGATCGGCGCGGTGTACCTGGTGCGGGAGGGCGAATCGCTGCCCGAAGAGCAGGCGCGCGTCAGCATCCTCATGGCAGGTCCGCGCATGCCCCTGAACTGGCAGGGCGGCGACCGCGACGCCGTCGACTACTTCGACGTCAAGGGCGCGATCGAGGACCTCGCCGACGGGCTCATCGCGAGAGGCCTGACGTTCGAGCCGGGCGAGCACGAGGCGCTACGGCCCGGGCGGACCGCGCAGGTGTTCGCGAACGGTACCGCCTGCGGATGGGTCGGAGAGCTGCACCCGATCGTCGCCGAGCGCTTCGATCTGAAGGACGTGCGGGTCGTCGTGGCCGAGCTGGAGCTGGCGCCCATCCTCGCCGCGGCAGCGGACCGCCACCCGGTGAGGGCCGTTCCTTCCTATCCGCCCGTCAGAGAGGATCTCGCGTTCGTGCTCGACCGGTCGGTCGCCGCCGTCCGCGTCCGCGACGCTATCGTGAAGGCGGGCGCACCGCTCGTCACGGAAGTCCTCCTGTTCGACGAGTACGTCGGCGAGCAGATTGGCGAGGGCAAGCGGAGCCTCGCCTTCCAGCTCACCTACCAGGCGCCGGACCGCACGCTCACCGATGCGGACGCCCGCAAGACGCGCGAGCGCATCGTCCGCGCCCTGGGCGACGAGTTCGGAGCCGTGCTGCGGGGTTAAGACAGGGCCCGGGGATCAGGGACCGGGGATCAGTTCTGCCACGCCGTCGCGCTGCCGCGTTTTTCGACACGCTCACCACGCCCTGAGCCCGTCGTCCCTCGGCCAGGCTCGGGACGCCCCTGAGTCTGTCGAATGGTCGAAGGGCTTCGTCGAGGCAAGCCGGGGACCACGGACCGGGGATCGGTTCGGACAACGGACCGGCGTGCCGCCGAATCGGATTACCGCGTCGTTCGTTCGAGGGGCAGCGCCCGGACCTTTGGTCGCTGACCGCGTGCTCGAAGGGCGTGCCAGAGGTCCCAACGCGCCTGCAGCGCAAGCCAGATCTCCGCGTCCCAGCGCGTGAGCCCTTCCAGCAGCAACGCGGTGTCAGCCGTGACGCTACGCCGCCCCCGGACGATCGCGTTCAGCCGCTGGAACGGGATGTTCATCCGGCGCGCCGCGTCGACCTGCGACACGCCCAGCGGTGCCAGGAACTCCCGGAGCAGCATCTCTCCAGGGTGCGTCGGGGGGCGATGTGTGGGAAGCATGCGCAAGTCCTCAGCGATAATCGGTGCACTGGCCGTCGAACGCGTAGGTGCGGCTGTGTGTGTCGGGCATTGGCCGTGAGGATGGTGCTCGAGGCGCGGCGTGTGCGACCGTCGCCCGGCCGCTACATCGCCGCCAGCACTTCCTGCAGCAGCCACGTCGAGCCTTCGATGCCGTCGACCGGCCCGTGCTCGTACTCGAGCCCGATGGTCCCGGTGAAGCGGTGGGCGTTCAGGATGCGCACGCTGCGGCGGACGTCGTTCCAGTCCTTCTCCGGGGTCTTCCAGCGATCCCAGTACTTCGCGTGCACGTGGGTGCGCGTATAGGGCATCACCGCCTCGAGGCCGTGGAAGAGGTGGTATTCGTGCTCCCAGTTGCAGAAGTCTGGCGTGCACTCGCAGTACGGGTGGTTCACCTCGTCCATGATGATCCGGATGTTCATCGGGTTGGCACACAGCCCCCAGTGATTCTCGATCGTGATCTTCACGCCCACCCGGGCACCGTAGTCGGCGAGTTCCTTGAACGACTCGATGCATCGCCGCAGGTAGACGGCGATCCGCTCATTGAGCGCGGCCTTCCTCTCGGCGTCCCTGCCCGTGCGCAAGGCGACACGATTGGACATGGCTCTTCTACTCCGCGACGATTGAACCGCCGCACATGCTCTAGGACCGCCTGCCTCGAGCCGCCCTGCCCAGAAGACGAGGCTGATAATATCAGACGTTATGTTGTATAATAATGACATTTCCGACTCGAGTGGCGGAGGTGGTGGGAAATGCTGTTCGAGATGCCGAGGCTGAACGCCCGGGAGGAGGTCGTCGTCGGGCGCATCAACGACCTTCGCAGGGACCTCAGCTATGCCATCGCGGCACGCGTCTGGACGGGTAGCCTGAGACGCATGACGTTCGCCCGGGGCATTCAAGGGTCGAACAGCATCGAGGGCTACCACGTCACGATCGACGACGCGATTGCGGCGGTGGAGGACGAAGAGCCTCTCGAGGCCGAACGCGGCGCGTGGGCGGAACTGACGGGCTATCGAAGAGCGATGACCTATGTCCTTCAGCTCTCGGACGACCCCTACTTCGCGTACTCGCGAGGGCTGATTCGAAGTTTGCACTACATGATGCTGCAGCACGACCTCGCCAAGCACCCAGGAAGATGGCGACCCGGCCCCATCTTCGTGCGCAGCGACGAGACTGGCGAGCGTGTGTACGAAGGACCGGACGCCGCGGTGGTCAACGAACTGATGCGTGAGCTGGTTGATTTCCTGAACCGCCAGGCCGACCACCAGCACGAACTCGCCGTCGCGGCGATGGCGCATCTGAATCTGGTGATGATTCACCCGTTCTCCGATGGCAACGGCCGGATGGGACGTGCCCTCCAGACGCTCGTTCTCGCGCGGAAGGGAATTCTGTCGCCGGTGTTCGCCAGCATCGAGGAATACCTTGGCCGCAACCAGCGCGCCTACTACGACGTGCTGGGCGAAGTGGGCGCGGGAAGCTGGCATCCGGAGCGAGACGCACGCCCCTGGCTCCGCTTCTGCCTGACCGCCCACTTCCGGCAGGCGGCGACTCTCGCGCGGCGGGCTCGAGTGCTTCAGCGACTCTGGGATGCCCTGGAGCACAGGAGCGCCGAGCTGGACCTCCCCGATCGAACGATCGCGGTGCTGGCCGATGCCGCGCTCGGGCTGAAAGCTCGCAACGCGACGTACCGACGTATGGCCGAGGTCTCCGACGTCGTCGCGAGCCGTGACCTCAGACACCTGGCCTCCGTGGGGCTCCTGGAGCCTCGAGGCGAGAAGAGAGGGCGCTACTACGTGGCGTCGGAATCGCTGCGCCGGATGGGAGAGGCCGCAGGCGCCGGCGAAACACGCAAGATCCCGGACCCGTTCGACCTGGACGGCTAGCCGGCCTGCCCGCCGGACCGTCCGAGCGCGCCGATGTCGGCAACCGCCACGCCATCCCGCTCACACACCCACTTGTTCCCGTGCGGCCACAGCGGGTGGTTACGGTGTCGGGGACAGGCCGGCCACGCCTTGCTGATGCGCTCGTCGTGAAGTCGCTGCTGGATGTCCTCGGTCAGCTTCTCGAGCGGTGACGGGCCGAGGAAGGACTGCAGTTGCCGCGCACGGGCGTACACCTCGCCCGACCAGTCCAGGCCGAGCGTGGCCTCGAGGTCAGCGATGAGACAATCGCAGCGCGCCCTGAGTTCACGCCCGAGTTCCTCGCCCATGGCCTTCCCTCACAGCGATCCCGGCCTGAACGACGCCGGCCGCGACTTCGGCACCTCCGCTTTCGGCGGCTCGGGTGTGAAGTCCTCGCCGGGGTTCACGAAGCGATCCAGCTCGAACCGGTACTGCTTGTCGTGCAGTTGCCGGTACCGGCCGTCGAGCGCCATCAACTCCGCATGCGTGCCACGCTCGGCGATGCGGCCCTGTTCGAGGACGAGGATCTGGTTGGCGCTCTGGATGGTCGAGAGGCGATGGGCGATGACGAATGTCGTGCGCCCGGTCCGCAGCCGCCGCAGGCCGTCCTGAATGAAGGCTTCGCTCTCGCTGTCGAGGC
>CAYZYG010000088.1:0-21492 GCA_964481395.1 uncultured Vicinamibacterales bacterium | reverse complement strand
TCCGACGCGGCCGCCGCGACGACGATGGTGTATTCCATCGCGCCGGCATCCTCGAGGGTCTTCACCACCTGGGCGATCGTCGACTGCTTCTGGCCGATGGCGTTGTAGATGCAGACGACGTTCTGGCCCTTCTGGTTGATGATGGCGTCGAGGGCGATGGCCGTTTTCCCGGTTTGGCGGTCGCCGATGATCAGCTCCCGCTGGCCGCGGCCGATGGGGACCATCGAGTCGATCGCTTTGAGCCCCGTCTGCAGCGGCTCTTTCACGCCCTGCCGATCGACGACGCCAGGCGCGATGCGCTCGATGGGCGCGAACCGCTTGGTCAGGATCGGTCCCTTGCCGTCGACCGGCTGGCCGAGCGAGTTCACCACGCGCCCGATCATTTCCTCGCCCACCGGCACGGAAATGATGCGGCCGGTCCGCTTGACCTGGTCGCCTTCCGCGATGAGGTGATACTCGCCCAGGAGCACGGTGCCGACGCTGTCCTCTTCGAGGTTCAGCGCGATGCCGTAGACCCCGTGGGGGAACTCGAGCATCTCGCCCGCCATGGTGTTCTCGACGCCGTGGACGCGGGCGATGCCGTCGCCGACGGAGACGACGCTGCCCACTTCGGCCACGTCGACGTCAACGGCATGGCTGCCAATCTGTTCGCGGATGACTTTGGTGATCTCTTCGGCGCGGATGTTCATGGTCGATGATTCTTGTTGGGACCTGGGACCGGGGACCGGGGACCAGGTATGTCCGCTACGCTCGCTGCGTCATCGCAGCACCATTCACTTCAGGGTCTTGCCTGCTCCCGAACAGAACTGGCCCCAGGTCCCTGGCCCCAGGTCCCAGTCATGCGGCGCCTTCGAGCTTGTCTCTGAGGCGCTCCAACTGCCGTTTCACGCTTCCGTCGTACACCGTGCTGCCGATCTGCGCGACGACGCCGCCGATCAGGCCGGCATCGACCGCGCTGGTCATCTCGACCGTGCGGCCCGTCAGCGTGCCCAGGTTCTGCTGCAGCTTCCTCGCCGCCTCGTGGCTCAGCGGCACCGCCGTCGTCACGCGGGCCCGCACGACCTTGAGGTGATCCAGGAGGCGGCTGCGATAGGCCTCGACCAGATCCGGCAGGAGCACGAGACGATCCCGATGCGCGAGCAGCAGGATCAGCTTGGAGACAACCGGGTTCAGCTCGAGCTTCGGCAGCAGTGCTTCCATAATCGCACGCTTCTTCGGCGACGGGATTGCCGGGTTCGTCAGCACGCTCCAGAGCCCGCTGTGGCCCGTCAGCACGCCCACGACGCCGGAGAGCTGTTCGTCCACCTGTTTCGGATCGGCCTCGGCCAGCGCGACGTCAAGCAGGGCACGGGCGTATCGGGAGGCGCTCGCTCGCTGGGTCATCTTGTGTGTTCTCAGTCAGTAGATAGTAGACAGTAGATAGTAGACAGTAGATGTTGTGTGCCGGCTGGTCGCCGGCCCCCTTCGTCTCTTTGGTTTCTTCCGCGACTCAGGGCCGTGGTCCTCCGGAGCAAGAAGGTCGCGTGATGAGCGCGACGCAACTCCTACTGTCTACTGTCTACTCACGACTATCTGCTTCTCCTTACCCTGTTCTCCCGACCTGTCCCAGATACCGCTCCACCAGCCGCTGCTGGTCCTGGTCGGTAATCGTCTTCTTCGATCGATCCGTCGCCACCGCGATGGCCAGATCCGCCGCATGCTTGGTCAGCTCGCGCTCGGCGATCTTGAGCTGCAGCTCGAGATCCCGTTTCGTGTGTTCGAGGAGGCGCACCCGTTCCTGCTCGGCCGCCTGGCGGATGCGGGCCTCTTCAGCGGACACTTCCTCCGCGCCGGCCTTGCGCAGCGCGTCGAGCTCTCCCGGCAGCGCCGCGAGCTTCCGGTCGATCTCGGCGAGCTGCACGGTGGCGGCTTCCTTCGTCTCTCGCGCGTGCACCAGGTCCCGGCGAATCTGGGCCTTGCGATCCTTCAGGTACGACGCCATCGGCGTGCGCAGGAAGTAGATCAGGGTGCCCGCCAGGATCGCGAAGTTGAACAGCTTCGCGACCATCTCGATGACCGGGCTGCCGTGTTCCTCGTGGCCACCCTCCTCGGACGCCACCGCCACGGGCGGCAGCACGAGGATCAGCCCGAGCGCCACTGCCGGAATCCACGCGAATCGTCGTCCCAACCGCATGTGTCTCTCGCCCGCGTTCGCGCGCCCTCGGCGCGCGGATCCGTTCAGAACCGGTCCCCGGTCCCCGATCCCAGTCCCCGTTTTCCTACCGCCCCAGCACCTTGTCGCTGATTTCCCGGCCCAGCGCCTCGGCGTCGGATTCCAGTCGGGCGCGAGCCTGAGCCGTCTGCTGCTCGAGCTCGCTCCGGGCCTGGGCGACCGTCGCCTCGACCTCGGACCGGGTCTTCGACATGACCTCGCTGCGGTACCCTTCGGCGGCTTTCCGCCGCTCGTCCATCTGCTTGTAGATCTCCGCCCTCGCCGCGCCGACCTTCGCATCGAACTCGGCTGTGGCGGCCTGGGCCTTCGCGGCGGCGTTTTCCGCCAAGTCGAGCGCCGACTTGACGGTGGCCTGCCGCTCGGCCACGCTGCGCGCCAGGGGTTTGAAAAGCAAACGGTCCAGAGCGAACGCCAGAACCAGAACCGCAACTATGACCCAGATGATGGACAGATCTGGAAGCAACCGTCGGTCTCCAAGGGGGGGCGCCATCCCGTCCGGGATCGGCGGGACGTCAAAGCCGAGATTCTACTAGAGTTTGCAACCAGAGATCCAGCGGCTAATTGTCCACTTCCGGGGTCGGGATTTCGAGCACAGCTTCCCCGCCAGCCGTCGAGGATCTGCGCGTCACGGTGTCGTTCCCGCGGACCCTGTCCGGACCCCCAGCCGGCGGCGGGAATCCAGGACTGGATCCCCGCGTCCGCGGGGGTGACGCACACGTTCTCTTTCATTCGGTACGGTGGAGCTCCGGCAGGACCTGTACCCTGCCGAGATAGTCGTCGAGCGCCTCCCGCCAGCCCGGCAGCGGTCCGATCGCCGCGGCCAGCTTCGCGCTGGAGAGCGCGCAGTGCTGCGGGCGCGGAGCACGGTCGGGCGGGTTGTCAAAGGTGGTCGGCACCAGCAGGTCCGATTTCCCGACACGGGCAAGGATCCGCGCGGCGATGTCGGTCCAGAGGCACCAATCTGCGGACGCGGCGTGGTAGAGGCCGAACGGCGCCCCGACATCCAGCAGCCGGCACGTCTGGTCGACCACGTGCGGCACGTAGCTCGGCGAGACCGTGCGATTTCCAAAAGCCGTCACCCGTTCACCGGCCCGGGCGCGTTCGATGAACCAGTCGGTGGACGTCCGTCGCGTGTGGCCACCGTACAGGCTGGCCAGCCGGAGCACGTAGTGCCGCTCGGCGCGCGTGGCGTTTCGCTCCCCCGCCAGTTTGCTCATCCCGTAGACGGATTGCGGCGCCGGATCATCGTCTTCGGTGTAGGGCTCGGTCTTCGTGCCGTCGAAGACGAAGTCGGAACTGAAGTGCACGAGCGTGGCGTCCCGGGCGCGTGCGAGGTCGGCCAGATACCACACGACGTCGCCGTTCGTGCGGAAGGCGTCCAGCGGATGCGTTTCCGCCCCGTCGACGTCGTTCCATGCCGCGCAGTTGATGATGAGCGACGGGCGAACCTCGTCCACGAGCTGGCGCAGGTCGGCCGGGCGCGTCAGGTCGATTTCGCCGCGATCCACGCCAGTGACAGCCCACACCTCGGCGAGGCGCGACACGAACGCGCGGCCAAGTTGGCCGTCAGATCCGGTGACCAGGACGCGCGGGGGGTGCGGATCCCTCGGCATGCGGGATTCGCTCAAACGACGGTGATGTGCGCGTCACCGCGCGGCAGAACCTGGCCCATATCTACCGCCGCGACGCCCGCCCGCATCAGGGCCCGATCCACGTCGCGTGCCAGGTCTGCATCCGCCGCAATCAGCAAGCCGCCGGAGGTCTGGGGGTCGTAAAGAAGCCAGAGGAGATCCTCCTCGACACCAGCGGCCACGCTCACGTTCTGCTCGAAGTACGACAGGTTGCTGGCGAGACCGCCGGGCCGGTTGCCCGCCGCCAGCGCGCGCGCGCCGGTCATCAGGGGTACGCGCGCGGCTTCGATCCGAAGCGTGACGTGACTCGCCGCGGCCATTTCCGACGCATGGCCGATGAGGCCGAAGCCTGTGATGTCCGTACATGCGTGCACGGCGTCGGCAGGAAGCGCGCGGATGGCGTCGGCCGCGGCCCGGTTGAGCTGCGCCATCGATCGGACGGCGGCCTGGACGGATGCCTCTGGCGCGCGGCCGGCTTTGATCGCCGTGCCGATGATGCCCGAACCAATCGCTTTGGTCAGGAAGAGGCGGTCGCCTGGCCTGGCGCCGGCATTCGAGAGAATCCGCTCGGGATCGACTTCCCCGGTCACGGCGTACCCGAACTTCACTTCGTTGTCGCGGATGGTGTGGCCGCCGAGCAGCGCCACGCCGGCTTCGCGCAGCTTGGCGAATCCCCCCTGGAAGATCGCCGTGATAATGGCCGGGTCGAAGTCCTTCTGGGGAAACCCCGCGATGGCCAGCGCGGTGAGCGGCGTGCCGCCCATGGCGTAGATGTCGCTCAGCGCGTTGGCCGCGGCAATCTGCCCGTAGAGATACGGGTCGTCAACGATGGGCGTGAAGAAGTCGACGGTCTGGACGAGTGCGCCCGTGCCGTTCCATCGGTACACACCGGCGTCGTCCGACGTCCTGAAGTCGATCAGGATCCGGTCGTCGTCTTGCGGAGGAATGTGGCCCAAGACCTGGGCGAGCTCGCCCGCGGCGAGTTTGCTCGCTCAACCCGAGCAGGAGACCATTTCTGTCAGACGCTTCACCTTCGCCTCTTCGATCGTCGGGACCAGGGATCGGGGACCGGGGATCGGTTCTTCATCGCCCCGTTTCCCAGACAGAACCGGTCCCCGGTCCCAGGTCCCCGGCCCCTGACACAGAACTCGAAACTCACAACTCCTGCCTACTTCCCTGTCAGTATCTCGTAAATCCGTATCAGCTCTTCCTCGCTTTTGAACGGGATCCGGATCTGCCCGCCCTTGCCGCGGCGGACGATTTCGACCTTCGCGCCCATGACGAGGCGCAGCTTGTCCTGCGCCTCGCGGGTGTGCACGTCGAGGGCGCGCACCGCTGGTTTCCTCGTGTCGCCATGCGTTCGTCGCGCGAGTTCCCGCGTGACGAGCTGTTCCGTCTCGCGTACCGACAACCCGCGTGCCGTGATTTCGCGCGCGAGGCTGCGGATCTCCTGTTCATGCTCGAGCGCCAGCAGGGCGCGCGCGTGGCCCATGCTGAGCTGCCCTCCGGCCACCGCATCGCGCACGTCGTCGGGCAGCTTGAGCAGGCGCAGGAAGTTCGCGACCGACGAACGGTCCTGGCCGACGGCGGCGGCAATCTGCTCCTGCGTCAGCGAGAACTCGTCTGCGAGACGGCGATACCCCAGCGCGCGATCGATCGGGTTGAGATCTTCCCGCTGGATGTTCTCGATGAGCGCCCACTCGAGAAGCTTGGCTTCCTGGCCCTCCGGCACGTCTCGCACGATCACGGGAACGTGCGTGAGGCCGGCCTGCTGCGCGGCCCGCCAGCGCCGTTCACCGGCGATGATCTGGTACCCGCTCTCAACGCGCCGGACGATGATCGGCTGGATGAGGCCCGTGGCGCGAATCGAGTCCGCGAGTTCCTTGATACTCGCGTCGCCGGGTTTCGCGCGGGGCTGATAGCGGTTTGGCGAGAGCAGCGAGACGTCGACTTCCGTCGGCGCGCCGGCGCGGGCGGACAGCTCGAGGCCGTCGCCGATCAGGGAACTCAGGCCTTTGCCAAGGGCGTGGCGTTTTTCAGCGGACATGGGAGTGCAGGGACCGGGGATCTGGGACCGGGGGCCAGTTTTGCCTCAAGAGCATCGCGCACCTCACTGGGACAACTGCGTCGCGGGCCCGCTGTTCGAGGACGGCCCACTCCCCTGCGAGCCGCCATCGCGGCGCGCGTTCGGTGCCCGTGCCAGGAACTCGCGGGCGAGGGCGAGGTAGGCTTCGGCGCCGCGTGATTTCACGTCGTAGAGGATGACGGGCATCCCGTGGCTGGGTGCCTCACCAAGGCGAACGTTTCGCGGGATGACGGTCGAGAAGACCTTTTCTTCGAAGAACTGCCGGACTTCGTGCGACACCTGCTGGCCCAGGTTCGTGCGCTCGTCGTACATCGTCATCAGCACGCCGTCGATGTCGAGCGTTGGATTGAGCGCCGTGCGCACGCGCTTGAGCGTGGCGACGAGGTCGGCGAGGCCTTCGAGCGCGAAGTACTCGCAGTGGAGCGGGATCAACACCGCATCGGCGGCCACGAGCGCGTTGAGCGTCAGGAGGCCGAGGGACGGCGGGCAGTCGATGAGAATGAAGTCGAACTGCGGGCGCAGGGCGTGGACGATGCGGCGGAGGCGTGTTTCGCGTGCGAGCGCCGAGACCAGTTCGATTTCGGCGCCGGCGAGTTCGCGGTCCGATGGGATCGCGAAGAGACCTGAGATGCCCGTGGGCATGACGAATGCTGCGGCATCGTCGATGCTTTCGGCCATGAGGGCGTCGTAGATGTCGCCCGCGTCGGTCTGCTGGCCGCGGAGTCCGATTCCGCTGGTGAGGTTGGCCTGGGGGTCGATGTCGACGAGGAGGACGCGCTGATCGGCGAGGGCGAGGGAGGCGCCGAGGTTGATGGCGGTAGTGGTTTTGCCGACGCCGCCTTTCTGGTTGGCGACGGCGAGGATACGGGCCATGGGCTGGGCGCTCGCGTGATGGGTGCCGAACGGTCGCGTGTTTTTGTCGTTCAACAGAAACAAGTGGTCAGCACGACCGTTGATGAACAAAGAATAGCACAGGACGGAACACGGGGACCGGGGATCGGGGATCGGGAATCCAGGCGGGTTCCACTTCGCGGCCCCGGAATAACGATCCTGTCGAGGACCACAGATGAGCAAGCGCGCGGGGGGTTCCGGGCAAGGCGGTCTGGGATCTGGGCCTGGCGTGACTCTTGTTTCACGTGGAACAGCCGTTCCACCACCAAGCAACCGTCGGGGCAGCACCCGCGCTGTTCCACGTGGAACACTCAAGACCCACCCGGTCCCCGGACCCCGATCCCCGGCCTTTGTCCTTAGAGCATTTTCCTGAGCACCACCAGCCGGCTTCGGAGACTTTCGACGAGGGGGACGGTGGCTTCGTACACCAGGGGTGGCGCCACCATCGGAGGCGCATCGGCACCGGCGGCGGCCTTGAACAGCAGGATTCGCCCGCCAAGCCGGAGGAAGGCCTGGAGCTTCACCAGGAGCTTCTGTTCGGTCCGGACCGCCCGCACGGTCACGAAGTCCTGCGATTCGTGCAGTTCTGGCCGCGTCAGCAACTCCTCCGCTCTGGCGGTGATCACGTCCGTGTCGGTGAGCCCCAGGTGGCGGATCGCCTCGCGGAGAAACGCCGACTTCCTCGTCTTCGACTCGACCATGATGAGCCGCAGACTCGGCAAGGCGAGCTTCAGAGGAATGGCTGGCGATCCGCCGCCGGAACCGATGTCCAGCACAAGTGGATGTGGGCCGACCAGGAAATGGGGATGTGCGTGGCTGCCGGCCAGGTGCCGTGCGGCCACCAACGGTTCCACGAGGAGGCGGTCCACGGCCTCATCGGGAGCGCCCACCAGACTGAACGCGGTCAGATTGATCTTCTGGTTCCAGGATTCGAGCAGGCGGTAGTACGACGTGAGTTGCTCGCCAAGGGCCAGATCAAGGCTGACGCCCGCCCGCCGGGCTCGTCTCTGCAGCCGCTCGTTGAACTCGCGTGGCGTCATCGCGAAAGCGCTCCAGATACGCAGCAACCACGGCCACGGCGGCCGGCGTCACACCCGGGACCCGGCCGGCCTGCCCGAGCGTCCCCGGCCGGACGTTCGAGAGGCGCTCGACGATCTCCCGCGACAGTCCCGGAATTCTCTCATACGGGAAGCCCGGAGGGATAGCGCGAGTCGAGGCCTCTCGCGATCTTTCGACGTCCGCACGTTCCCGCTTGAGATAACCCTCGTATTTGACTGCTGTCTCGGCCGTCGCCAAGTCCAGTTCCTCGTGGTCCGCATCCACGTCGAGCGCGACGTTCCCGGAAGCCCAGAGGTCGGCCAGGCGGACACCTGGCTGGCGCAACCGTTGAACCGCCGGCAGTCGACTTCCGTCCGGCATTTCCGCGTGAGCGCCTTCTATGACCGCGAGATTCCGATCTAGCCGCTCCCGCCGGTGCTCGAAGACCTTCCATCGGGAATCGGAGACGAGACCGACTTCCCTGCCTTTCGGCGTCAGGCGGAGATCCGCGTTGTCGATCCTCAGCAGGAGCCGGTGTTCGGCCCGGGACGTGAACATCCGGTACGGCTCGAGGCATCCGGATGTAATCAAGTCGTCGATCAGGATTCCGATGTAGGCCTCGTCGCGGCCCAGCGTGAACGGCCCGGATCCGCGGCACGACAGCGCAGCATTCAGCCCGGCCATCAGGCCCTGCGATGCGGCCTCCTCGTATCCGGACGTGCCGTTGATCTGCCCTGCCAGGTACAGACCTCGTACCCGCTTCGTTTCGAGCGTGGACCACAACTCCGTCGGTTGGACGAAGTCGTACTCGACCGCGTAGGCGGGTCGAATCATCCGTGACCCGGCCAGGCCTGGCATCGCCTGGACGATCGACTCCTGCACGTCTCGCGGCAGGCTCATCGACAGGCCGTTCAGGTAGATCTCATCGACGTCGAGGCCTTCCGGCTCGAGGAAGATCTGGTGCCGCTCCCGCTGCGGGAAGCGGATGACCTTGTCCTCCAGCGACGGGCAGTAGCGAGGCCCGACGCCTCGAATGCGCCCGTTAAACAGGGGAGACTCGTGGATATGTTCGCGGACGAGGTCGTGAACGCGGTCTGTCGTGTGGACGAGGTGGCACGTGACCTGCGGACGGGCAATCCGCCCGGTGAGAAACGAGAGAGGCACGGGGCGCGCATCGCCCGGATCTGGCCGGAACGCGCCTTCCGCCACGGCGCGTTCGAAGTCGATGCTGGCCCGGTGGAGACGCGGCGGGGTGCCGGTCTTGAGCCGTCCCATCTCGAATCCAATCGACCGAAGCGACTCGGACAGCGCGTACGACGCGGGCTCACCGGCACGTCCGGCGGGGATCTGTTCGGGGCCGATATGGATGAGCCCGCCCAGGAAGGTCCCGGTCGTGACGACGACGCTTCGGGCGGGAATCGCGCTTCCGCCTTCGAGGGTGATTCCACACGCGCGGTCACCGTCCAGGAGCAACCGGCCGGCCTTGCCGATGACCCAAGAAATGCCTCGGTGGGCATCGAGCGTCCCACGGACCCACGCGCCGTAGCGCTTCTTGTCTGCCTGGGCCCTCGGAGACCAGACAGCCGGGCCTCGACTGCGATTCAGCATCTTGAACTGGATGCCCGTCGCGTCGATAGCCAGTCCCATGAGGCCGCCGAGCGCGTCGATTTCCCGAACGAGATGGCCTTTCGCGGTGCCCCCAATCGCCGGGTTGCACGGCATCAGTGCCACGGTTTCCTTCGACAGCGTGCAGATCCCGACGCGGCAGCCCAACTGCGCCGCAGCCCAGGCAGCTTCCACGCCCGCGTGGCCGGCGCCGATAACGAGAACGTCGAACATCAGGGACCGGGGGCCGGGGACCGGGGATCGGTTCTGAACAACCGACAACGACCCGGTGTGTCAGGCGACTCCGGGAACCAACCACGCACAGCACCAATACTTGGATGGCTCACCATCATGGACCATTACGACGCTCATCCGCCGCTCGTGCTCGCTGGCTGTCTGAACCGTCCACACGCTGTTTTCTGTCATTCGACAGAACGCGCGCCTACTCGAACACGTCAGCATCTCGGAAGCGGGTGGCGGCGGCGTCCTTTGCGGAGACGATCGGCTCCTGCCCCGTGTCGAGGGGCCACACGATCCCGATATCCGGGTCGTTCCACAGCAGTGCGCGCTCGGTCTCGGGCGCGTAGTACTCAGTGGTCTTGTACGCGAAGTCCGCCACGTCCGACAGCACCAGATACCCGTGACCAAACCCCGGCGGGATCCACATCTGCAGGTGGTTCTCGTCCGACAGTTCCGTGCCAACCCACTGGCCGAAGTGCGGCGAACCCCGCCGCAGGTCCACGACGGCGTCGAACACACGGCCGCGCGCCACACGCACCAGTTTGCCCTGCGGCCGCTCGAGCTGGTAGTGAAGTCCCCGCAGCACGCCACGTCCGGAACGCGCCGTGTTGTCCTGCACGAACGCCACATCCAGCCCCGTTGCTGCAGCGAACACGCGGGCATTCCAGCTTTCCAGGAAGAAGCCTCGCCCGTCGCCGAAGACGCGAGGCTCCAGCACCAGCACGTCAGGAATCCCCGTCCGCGTCACCTTCACGACTTCTCCTCGAGCACACTGAACAAATACTGACCGTAGTCGTTCTTGCGCAGCACCTCTGCCAGACGCGCCAGTTGCGCGGCGTCAATGAACCCCATCCGGTAGGCAATCTCCTCCGGGCAGGAGATCTTCAGGCCCTGGCGGCGTTCGATCGTCTCGATGAACTGGCTCGCTTCGAGCATCGATGCGTGCGTTCCCGTGTCGAGCCAGGCATACCCACGTCCCATCACCTCGACGGTCAACTCCCCCGCCGCAAGATACGCGCGATTGACGTCGGTGATCTCCAGTTCACCGCGGGCCGATGGCTTCAATTCCGCCGCAATCTCGACGACACGCGCGTCGTAGAAGTACAGACCGGTGACCGCGTAGTTCGACTTGGGGTTCGCCGGCTTTTCTTCGATCGACGTCGCCAGACCGGACGCATCGAACTCGACCACGCCGTACCGCTCGGGGTCGCGCACGTGATACGCGAAGACGGTCGCGCCGTCGGTCTTCTTGGTGGCGCGATCCAACTGCTGAGGAAGATCCGCGCCGTAGAAGATGTTGTCTCCCAGCACCAGCGCCGACGGCCGGCCGCTGACGAATTCGCGCCCGATGATGAAAGCCTGCGCCAGACCGCCCGGGCTGGGCTGGACGGCGTAGTGCAGATCGAGGCCCCATTGGCGGCCGTCCCCGAGGAGCGCCCGAAAGCGCGGCGTGTCGTCGGGCGTCGAGATCATCAGAATCTCGCGGATGCCCGCCAGCATCAGCGTGCTGAGCGGGTAGTAGACCATCGGCTTGTCGTAGATGGGCAGCAACTGCTTCGACACGACATGGGTCACGGGATACAACCGCGTCCCGCTCCCGCCCGCCAGCACGATTCCCCGACGACCGCTCATCGCATCCCTCCACGCGTGCCCCAACCGCTGTCGGCGAACCGGCCGCCAGGGCCGCCGCTCGGCCTCGTGTACCTCGCCGTGCCGACAAGCAGGCCGGCCGCCTCCGCCCTGCTGGCTTCGGCGCGCCAGGGCCGACCAGGCCGGCTCGTTCTATTCTGTCTCCTGTCTCCTGTCTCCTGAATTCTGACTGTCCCGTGCCCCGTAATTCACATCGATCCACTCGCGGTACTCGCCCGACATCACGTGCTGCACCCATGCCTGGTTGTCCAGATACCACCGCACGGTCTTCCGCAGGCCCGTCTCGAGCGTCTCGGTCGGGCGCCAGCCGAGTTCCCGCTCGATCTTGCGCGTATCCATCGCGTAGCGCCGGTCGTGGCCCGGGCGGTCCTTCACGTAAGTGATCAGGCGCGAACGCGGGCCGTCGGGATCCGGCATGAATTCATCGACCACGGCACACACGGTCCGGACGATGTCGAGGTTCGGTCGCTCGCTGGATCCGCCGATGTTGTACGTCTCGCCCACGCGGCCCCGCTCGAGCACGGTGCGAATGCCGTCGCAGTGGTCCGCGACGTACAGCCAGTCCCGGACGTTCATCCCGTCGCCGTAGACCGGCAGCGGCTTCCCGGCGAGCGCGTTGACGATCATCAGCGGAATCAGCTTCTCGGGAAACTGCAGCGGCCCATAGTTATTCGAACAGTTGGTCGTCAGCGTCGGCAGGCCGTGCGTTTCGCGATAGGCACGCACGAGGTGATCGGACGCGGCCTTCGACGCCGAGTAGGGGCTGTTCGGCCTGTAGGGCGTCTCCTCCGAGAACGCCGGATCGTCCGGGCCGAGCGACCCGAAGACTTCATCCGTCGAGACGTGCAGGAACCGGAATCGCTCTCGACGTGCGTCTTCCAGCGTCAGCCAGTACCGGCGCGCGCACTCGAGCAGACGATACGTGCCGACGACGTTGGTGTGGATGAACGCGTCGGCTCCCACGATCGACCGATCGACGTGGCTCTCGGCCGCGAAGTGGACGATGGCCGATGGTTTGTGGCGATCGAGGAGGGAGGCCACCAGCGCCTCGTCGCAGATGTCGCCCTGCACGAACACGTGGCGCGGGTCGTCTCGAATCGGGGCGAGGTTCTCCAGGTTCCCGGCGTACGTCAGTTTGTCGAGATTGACGATGGGGGAGTCCCGCAGGCGGAGCCAGTCGAGGACGAAATTCGAGCCGATGAAGCCGGCGCCGCCAGTGACGAGGAGCATCCGGACAGTATAGCTGTCGGGACTGGGGACCGGGGACCGGGGGCCAGTTCTGGCACGCGGCCACGCGGCGAACATACCGACTGCACCTGCGGGTGCGTCCAGTACCGGGGACCGGGGACCAGTTCCGTCACGCCGCCACGCTGCAGCGGCCTCCTGAGCCGCACGGCCGTGCCACATTCCCGTCATTTGCCGATGCAGAAGCGGGAGAAGATGGCCCGCAGGATGTCCTCGGAGGTGCGCTTCCCGGTGATTTCCTCGAACGCGGCCCGCGCCCCGGCCAGATCCGCGAGCAGGAATTCCTCCGGGGGCGGGGAAGCCGCGAGCGACGCGGAGACCCGGTCCAGGGCTGCGAGCGCCTGTTCGAGCAGGGTCTGGTGGCGGAGGTTGGTCACGAGTGGCGTATCCCGCAGCGGTTCGTCGGCATCCAGCGCACGGAGCAACGCGTCACGAAAGGCCTCCCAGCCGGAGCCGGACTTCAGGGACACCGGAAGACCCGGACTCTCGCCTGGGGCCAGGGACCGGGGATCGGGGACCAGTTCTGATGCAGGCCAGGCTGGCGCCAAGTCGGTCTTGTTGACCACGACGACACGCTGGCTGGAGACCGTTTCTTCGAGCAGATCGAAGTCCCAGGCCTCGAGCGGGCGGGACTGGTCGAAGACGAGCACGACGACGTCGGCGACCGCCGCCGCGCGACGGGCACGCGCGATCCCCTCGGCCTCGATGACGTCGGCCCCGGCGCGAATGCCGGCCGTATCCACGATGTTGAGTCTGATCCCCTCGAAGTCTACCGTCTCCGTCACCAGGTCTCTCGTCGTCCCTGGAATGTCTGTGACGATGGCGCGCTCGGCTCCGACGAGGCGGTTGAAGAGCGTGGACTTGCCGACGTTCGGCTTGCCGAGGATGGCGATCTGCCTTCCTTCCCTCACGACGCGGCCACGGTGGGATGTCGCAAGCAGGGCGGCCACGCCGTCACGCACGCGCGAGACGGCCTGCTGCGCGTCGGCCAGATCCGCAAAGTGATACCCCTCGTCCGGAAAGTCCAGCGAGGCTTCGAGACGGACCACCAGGTCGAAGAGATCGCGGTCGAGCGCGCCGATTGCCTGGGTCAGCGTGCCCTGCAACTGATCGAAGGCGACGCGGGCCTGCAGCGGCGTCACTGCATCGACGAGGTCGTTCACCGCCTCCGCTTGGGGCAGGTCGAGGCGGCCGTTCAGAAACGCGCGCAGCGTGAACTCGCCCGGCTCGGCGAGCCGCGCCCCTGCCCGCATCGCGGCCTGGACAATCTCCCGCAGCAGCTCAGGGCTGCCGTGGGCAGCAATCTCGACGACGTCCTCTCCGGTATAGGAGTGCGGCGCCGCGAACAGCGTCGCGACCACCTCGTCGATCGTGTCGCCGTCCGGCCCGAGAACCAGGCAGTGCGTCGCGTGGCGGGGGGAAAGAGCAGGGACCGGGGACGGGGGACCGGGGAGCGGTTCTGTCATGCGGTCACGTTGTGATCCTGACTCGAGAGACGCGATGCCGTCATCCGCGCCGCCAGGCGTCGTCGGGCCAGGGGAGAGCGAATCACTCCGGGAGTGATTGGCTCGGATGAGGATCCGCCCGGCAATCGCCCGCGCTTCGGATCCGCTGATGCGGACCACACCGATCCCACCCCGGCCGGGAGGGGTCGCGATGGCGACGATGGTGGACTCTGGAGAAAACACCGCTTCAATGTTGGGATTAGTAGACAGTAGATAGTAGACAGTGGAATTCGCACGGCCTGTGCGGCGCCGCGCCTGCTGGGAACTGTCTGCTGAATCCGCCTACCTCTTCGCGCCGCAATAATCGCAGGTCGCGATGCGGCAAGCGGCCGACAATCCCCTGGCGCTCGTCTCTGGGACCAAGCGCATCAGCAGCAAAGAGATCCCGCAGTCGCGCGGTCCGCGCGACGCCATGGCGACTATCTGCTATCTACTGACTACTGACTACTATCTGCTATCCCTTGCAGCAATGATGACCGTCTTTGAAAACGCGTCCCCAATGCTTTCCGACGTGACGTCCGGTACATCCGCAACGGCCATGTGGACGATGCGGCGCTCGTAGGGATTGAGCGGGCCCATCTCCTGCGGAGCGCCGGTCGTCCTGGCCTTCTCGGCCAGGAAGAGCGCCATGTGCCGCAGTTCGGCGTCCTTGCCTTTCCGGAACCCGAGGCAGTCCACGGCAATGCGCTGGTGCTCGGGCAGTTCGTGGCGGAAGACCGCCGCGACGACCTGCTGCAGGGCGTTCAGGCCCTCGCCCCGGCGGCGGACGAGCACCTCGCCGCCCTCGCCCGACAGATCCACGTGATAGCCATCGTCCGTCTGCTCGATGGCGGCCGAGAGCGACAGGCCCATCGCGTTGGTGACGGAAACCACGAAGTCGTCGATGCGGGTTGAGATGTCGGACATGGCGGGTCAGTTATCAGTCGTCAGTTTTTGTCAGTTTTCAGTTTTCAGTTATCAGTGGTCTTGCTCTGTGTTTCCGCGTCCGGAAACAGGGAACTGACAACTGATGGCTGACAACTGATGGCGGGTCAGTTATCAGTCGTCAGTTTTCAGTTGTCCGTCACTTCTTCTCCTTGACCCGCCGTTCCGCCGGCGGGCGGATCGTCTTGACGGGAACGTCCGCCGTCAGGCGGTTCGTGCCCCACTGCTGCGCGATCGCGAACAGGTTCGAGAAGAACCAGTAGATGACCAGGCCGCTCGGCGCCCACAGGAACATCCCCGTGAAGACCACGGGCATGATCATCATCATCTTCTGCTGCATCGCATCCGCCGTCGACGGCGTCATCTTCTGCTGCAGCACCATCGTCCCGCCCATGAGGATGGGCGTCACGTACCAGGGATCGTGCAGAGACAGGTCGGTGATCCAGAAGATCCACGGCGCGCCGCGGATTTCGATTGCCGCCGAGAGCAGTGAGTAGAACGCAAACAGGACGGGCATCGTCAGGAGCATGGGCACGCAGCCGCTGGCCGGATTGACGCCGCGCTGCTTGTAGAGATCCATCAACTCCTGGTTCATCTTCTGCCGCGCCGGATCGGCCGCCTTGAGCTTGCCGTAGCGGTCCTGGATCGCCTTCATCTCGGGCTGCAGGGCCTGCAGCTTCTTCATCGAGACGAAACTCTTGTGGCGGAGCGGGAACAGGACGACGTTGATCAGGAACGTGAGGATGATGATGGACCAGCCGAAGTTCCCGACGTAGTCGTTGATGCCCTTCAGCGCTTTGAGCAGCGGCACGGCCAGCCACGCGAAGATCCCGAAGTTCACGGACTTCACGAGCTCCGGGTCGATTGCCTGCAGGAGATCGAAGTCCTTCGGTCCCACGAAAAAGCGCAGGTTGGCCTCCAGCCCGGACGGATTGACGCTGTAGGCCACGAAGTCGTGCGTTTTCCCGTCGGCCGCCGGAACCGAGACGGCTTCGTATTCGACGCGGGCGGGTTCGCCGCCGAGCAGCGCGGCCGAGAGGAAGTAGTGGTCGTCCACGCCGGCCCAGCGGAAAGACCCCTCGTAGACCGGCTGCGCCACGATGGACTTGGGCGCGAGGCGTTCGACGTCCCCGTCCAGATACAGGTTGCCCTGCGGTTTCTGGTTGTAGCTGGTGCCCGCGCTCGCTTCGATGTCGCCGAGGCCAGGTCCGAGGGCCACCCACACATCCGACGCCGTGCCGTTCACGCTCATGTCGGTCTTCACGGCAATGGTGTAGGTCGCCGGCGACACGACGAACGCCTTGCGGATCGCGAGGCCGGCTTCATCCCCGAACTCGAAGGACAGCGCGACGCTGCCGTCCGCGTCCTCGGTGAGGATGCCGGTCCTGTCCGCCTTGAAGAGCGCGGCATTCACGCGGGCATCCAGGGCGGCGTCGCCCGTCCTCAGCATGAAGGGCTGCACCGCGCTTTCATGCTGCTGGGGCACGAGATCAACCAGTTCGCCCCGATCGTCGCGATAGTTCTTCAGCCGCCAGCTCTTGAGGTGCGCACCGCGGTTCGTGAAGACAGCCCGGACCGTCCGCGTGTCCAGGACGATGTCCCGCGGCTCGGTGTCGCCAATCCGGGTTTCCGGCGCCGGAGCCGCGGTCGCAACCGGCTCAGCCTTCGGCTGCGTCTGTTCGGCAGACGCGGTAGCGGGAGAACCAAGCGTCGCCGCCTTGCCACCCTCCACGGTCGCCGTGGCGTCCACCGGGCGCGGCTGCGGCTTGGGCGGGGGAGGCGCCAGGAACGACTGGTACAGATAGAGCACCAGGAACGACAGGACGACGGCTATCAGGACGCGCTTTTCCATATCAGAACAGGGATCGGGGACCGGGGACCGGGGACCGGTTCTGGCCCTGGCTCACGCCCCATTCCGACAACAGGCTCACCCGGCTGCTACCCGCGCTGCTGTTGGTCGGTGCGTTCCCGCCTTTCAGGTTTCTTGGCACTCTCCGGTTCACACCTGGTCCCCGATCCCCGGTCCCCGGTCCCTGCCGTTGAGGCACCGGATCCAGCCCCGAGCCGCCCCAGGGGTGGCAGCGGGTAAGGCGCTTGAGGCCCAGCCAGACTCCGGAAGCCGGCCCGTGGCGATGGACGGCCTCGGCCATGTAGTCGGAGCACGAGGGAAGATAGCGACAGGATCCCGCGAACAGGGGTGAGAAGAGCACCTTGTAGAGTTTCAGGCCCCCCAGGATGGCGCGCGCAGGAATCGAGTCAGCATTCACGGGCGTTTCCTGGTCCGGCGGCGGAGCAGACCGCGAAATTCCGCCTGGAGATCCTCGAACCCGGCATCGAGCAGTTCGGGCCGGGGAATGACGACGATGTCGAGGGCCGTCTCCGGCTTGTTGTGCCGGAACATCTCGCGAACCAAACGCTTGGCGCGGTTCCGCTGTACGGCGCCGCCGAGCTTGCGGGTCGCCGCAATACCCAGCCTGGGCCACCCGGCGGCGTTGCCGGCCAGAAACACGGTCATGAACCGACCGGAGACGCGCGCCCCGCCTTCGTAGATCATCTGATAGTCCCGACGCCGGCGAATGCGCTCGGCGGGCCGGAAGCGCGTGGACCCGGCGACCGGCCGCGCCGGCGGGTCTGGCGGGCGAGTGGCGGGCGTCATCTCCGCCCCAGTCGGACGCTACTCCGAGGACACGGTCAGGCGCTTGCGGCCCTTGGCTCGCCGGCGCTTGATGACCTGCTGGCCGTCCTTCGTGGCCATGCGGGTCAGGAACCCGTGGGTCTTCTTCCGACGACGAGTGTTGGGCTGGAATGTACGCTTCATAGGAACTTTTCATACTACCGGGCCGGGCAGCCCCAGGTCAACTTTCCGCCATGGGATCCCTCGCCGGAACTGGGTGGCGTGTGCTACAGTCCGTACGCTCTGTGGAAGGCCTCCGAGGCTACTTTTCCACATCTGTGGAAAAAGATGTGGAAAATCCTGAAGGCGAAACATCAGCGCAGGCCGAAATTCAAGGGGATTTTGCACGCGTCTTACGCTGATGTGGCCTCCTGGCGTTGATCCTGGGGGCGAAGATCCTGCTAAGTTGTTGCAAAATATTAACTTGTCTCTAGGCTGGCAAAGCCAATGGACACCGTGAACGTCTGGGACGACGTCCTGGGGCGAATCGAGACGAAAGTCAACAGGCACACGCTCTACGCCTGGTTCAAGCCAACGTCGTTCGTCTCGGACGACGGCTCGACCATCTCGGTGCGCATTCCGAACCACCTTTTCCGGAACTGGCTGACCAAACACTACGCCGCGTTGATCAACGAGGCTCTGGCTGAGGTCGGCCGCCCGGGCGCACGGGTCGTCTACCTCACGGACCCTGGCGGCGACGTGCCGGTGCCCGCCGAGGCTGTGCCCCCGCTCGATCTCGACACCGAGGTGCCGAACGCATTGGCGGCGGCACAAAGCCTCGACAGTACCCCGGTCTCGGGGCTGAATCCCCGCTATTCCTTCGAAACGTTCGTCGTCGGCCCCTCGAATCAGTTCGCGGAGGCCGCCTGCCGGGCCGTTGCCGAGGCGCCCGCGCGTTCGTACAACCCGCTCTACCTGTACGGCGGCGTGGGCCTCGGCAAGACGCACCTGATGCACGCCATCGGACACTACGTCCTGAAGCAGAACCCGCGCTTCAAACTGACGTACATCTCGACCGAGCGGTTCATGAACGAGATGATCAACGCCGTCCAGAACGGCCGCATCATCGACTTCCGGGAACGCTACCGGTCGGTGGACGTGCTCCTGATCGACGACGTGCAGTTCCTGGCGGGGAAGGAGGGGACGCAGAACGAGTTCTTCCATACCTTCAACGCCCTCTACGATTCGCAGCGACAGATTGTCATCAGCAGCGATTGCCCGCCGAACGAGATTCCCTCGCTCGAGGAGCGCCTCCGATCCAGGTTCGAGTGGGGCCTCATCGCGGACATCCAGCCCCCGGATCTCGAAACGAAAACGGCCATTCTGAAGAAGAAGGCGGAAGCCGAGGGCGTACCGCTGCCCGACGCGGTGGCCATCTACATCGCCGAGAAGATCAAGTCGAACATCCGCGAACTGGAAGGATCCCTTATCCGCCTGATTGCGTACGCGTCACTCAGCGGGAAGGAACTGACGGTCGCCCTGGCACAGGAAGTGCTCCGGAACGTCATCGGCCAGGACGAGCGGGCGGTCACGATCGACATGATCCAGAAGTCGGTCGCGGATTACTACCAGCTCAAGGTGAACGACCTGCGCTCGCGCAACAACTCGAAGTCGGTGGCGATGCCGAGGCAGATTGCGATGTACCTGTGCAAGCAGCTCACGAACGCCTCGCTGCCCGAGATCGGCCGAAGCTTCGGCGGCAAACACCATTCGACGGTCATACACTCGCTGCGGAAGATCGAGACGTTGCGCAAGCGGGATCGGGATTTCAACAGCAGCATCAACAGTCTCATCGAGGGGCTTCGATAGACGCCCGCTCAGCCCCTCGATAGGGACCGGGGATCGGGGACCGGAGACCTGTTCTGTTACGACAGTCACACTGAAACGGAATTCTCGTCAGTGTCCCCGATCCCTTCGTGGACCGGCCTGGAGAAGGGGATCTGTTCGTCACGGGTGTCGCGCTGAGGGGGATTTCCACAGGGAGCCCTGATCAAGTCCTGTGGGCGGGATGTGGATGCCGGATTCGTCCACAGCGGCGGTCGGCGTGGGCCACGGTTCCCCACCTTCGGTCCACAGCTTTTGTGGTTATATAAACACCTGTAAATAAAGCAGTTATTTCTCCCTTGCAGGCTTTTCAACAGACCTTTTATCAAGTATAATTTCTTGCTTACGTAAGTTCCCTTCTTTCCAGGAGATCCACCCCGGATGCGGGGCAAGGGTGTCCGGGGGGCGCGCCACCATGCAACTCGTCGTCCGAAAGACCGACCTCCTCAAGGAACTCCAGTTGTTCCAGGGCATTGTGGAACGCAAGAACACCATTCCCGTGCTCTCGCACGTGCTCATGGAGGCCGGCGGCGAATCGCTGGTCATGGCGGCCACGGATCTCGAAGTTGGCCTGCGGAGCCAGTGTCCCGCGTCAATCGGCAAGCCCGGCTCGCTGACGCTCCCGGCGAAGAAGGTCTACGAGATCGTCAAAGAACTGCCGGAAACGGACATTCGCATCGAGGAAGAGAAGCCCGGCACGGTGAAGGTGGCGGCCGACCGGTTCGAGTCGCGGATGCAGACGCTGCCGCGCGAAGATTTTCCGACGATGGCCGTACCGGAGGACGGGGAGGGCACGAGCATCGACCGCAAGGTCCTGCGCGAGATGATCGCGAAGACGCAGTTCGCGATCACGGGTGAGGACACGCGCTACTTCCTGAACGGCGGCCTGTTCGTGCTCGAAGCGGATCACATGGTGATGGTCGCGACCGACGGGCATCGCCTGGCGCTCGTCCAGGCGCCGCGCAACGCCGAGCCCGGCAAGGAAGGATCCCGGACCATTCTCCCGCGCAAGACGATGCTCGAACTGGGCCGCCTGCTGGCGGAAGGAGAGGGCGACATCCGGTTCACGCGGAGCGACAACCACCTGTTTTTCGCGATTGACGGGCGCACGCTCGTGTCGCGCGTCATCGACGGTCAATTTCCGGCGTACGAGCGTGTCATTCCCAAGCACAACGACAAACGGATCGAGTTCGAGCGGGATCGCCTGCTAAGCGCCGTCCGGCGGGTGGCGCTGCTGTCGAACGAACGGTCCCGGGCCGTGAAGATGACGCTCGAATCGGGACACGTGGACGTCGCGTCGCACAGTTCCGAATTCGGAGAGGCCCACGAACAGATCGCGGTCGAGTACGGCGGCTCGGCCATGCAGATTTCCTTCAACGCCCAGTACGTCCTCGACTTCCTCGGCGCCGTCCAGTCGGACGCCGTCTCGATGGAACTCAAGGACGAGAGCAGCCAGACAATCATGCGACCGGTCGGGACCACGGACTACGAGTACACGTACGTCGTGATGCCCATGAGGATTTGATGGCATTCGACGAGCAGGGCCAGCCCGCGACACCGGAACCTCACGTGACAGCTCAGCCGGCGGCCGGCGCTTCCGATTCCGCGGAGCGTCTGGCCGACGCATGGGCGGAAGAAGGCGCGGTGGGGCCTGGCGGCGATTTCGACTATTCCGCCGACAAGATCAAGGTCCTCGAGGGCCTGGAGGCGGTCCGCAAGCGCCCGGCGATGTACATCGGCTCGACGGGCCCGCTGGGTCTTCACCACCTGGTGTACGAAGTCGTCGACAACGCCATCGACGAGGCCCTCGCCGGCTACTGCGACGACGTCCATGTGACGATTCACACGGACAACTCCGTGACCGTGGTCGACAACGGCCGGGGCATTCCCGTGGACATGCACGCGAGCGGGAAGAGCGCGGCCGAGGTCGTCATGACCGTCCTGCACGCGGGCGGCAAGTTCGACAA
>CAYZYG010000087.1:0-22459 GCA_964481395.1 uncultured Vicinamibacterales bacterium | reverse complement strand
GAAGCCGCTGGCGCCGGCCGTCGTGATCTGGGAGCGCGCGCGGCGCGCGCTGGGGAGGTGCAGCAGGATATGACTGGTCATATCCTGCCCGCAGGTGAGGGGCTGAGGCTGGCATGCGCCCGTCCGATCAGGTGACAGGGACCTGCGCGACAGGCTGAGGGCGGGCTGTCAGTCCCGCCCCGCGCCAGCCCCGCTCAGGATTATCGCACGGGAGAGGATCAGGAGATGACGGCGGCTATCTACGCGCGGAAGTCGACGGACCAGAACGGCGTGGCCGATGAGGCGCGATCCGTGGCGCGCCAGGTCGAGCACGCGCGGGCGTATGCGGCCCGGCAGGGGTGGACGGTTGCCGAGGATCACGTCTACGTCGACGACGGGATCTCCGGGGCCGAGTTCGCCAACCGCCCGGGATTCCTCCGGCTGATGAATGCGTTGAAGCCGCGACCGGCGTTTCAGGTGCTTGTCATGTCGGAGGAATCTCGGCTCGGCCGTGAAGCGATCGAGACGGCGTACGCGCTGAAGCAGTTGATCACGGCCGGCGTCCGCGTGTTCTTTTACCTCGAGGACCGGGAGCGGACCCTCAATTCCCCGATGGAAAAGGCGATGCTCGCTTTGCAGACGATGGCGGACGAACTCGAGCGGGAGAAGGCCCGGCAACGGGTGTATGACGCCATGACCCGGAAGGCCCGCGCCGGCCATGTGACGGGCGGGCGGGTGTTCGGGTATCGGAACGTCGAAGAGACGACGATCGGGCCGGACGGCCAGCCACAACGCGTCTGTGTGCGCCGGGAGATCGAGGCCGACGAAGCGGCAGTCGTCCGGCGGATCTTCGAGTTGTGCGCGGCGGGGATGGGCCAGAAGCGCATCGCGATCACGTTGAACGGCGAGGCCGCCCGGGCGCCGCGGTCCCAGCAGGGCCGGCCGGTCGGCTGGGCGCCGTCGTCGGTGCGAGAAGTCCTCTTCCGGGAGCTCTACCGCGGTCGCCTGGTGTGGAACAAGACGCAGAAGCGGAATAGCTGGGGCCAGGCGCGCCGGCACGATCGGGCGCCGGAGACATGGATCACGGTCGACGCGCCGGATCTGCGGATCGTGTCGGATCCGTTGTGGGAAGCGGCGCACACGGCGCTGACGGCCCGGCGGGCGGTGTACCTGGCCGGTACACAGGGGAATCCCTGGGGCCGCCCACCGACGGGCGGGACGGCGAAGTACTTGCTGTCGGGCCTGTCGCGTTGCGGGGTCTGTGGTGGCGGGATGACCGTGCACTCGCGATCGCACGGGAAGGCCCGATCGTTCCGGTATGTCTGTGGCTGCAATTGGACCCGTGGCCGGACCGTCTGCGCGAACGCACAGGCCGTGCTCCTGGACACGGCGGACGCCGCCGTGATCGACCTCCTGGCGGGGGATGTGTTGCGGCCGGCCGTGGTGGACCAGGCGATCGCGGAGGCCTTCTCGGCGTTGACGGCTGCGGATCCCGTGGTCGATCATCGGCGCGAGCTCGACGCCTCGCTCACGCAGGTCGATCGGGAACTCGGCAATCTGGCGTCGGCGATTGCAGCCGGTGGCGATCTGCCGGCGTTGGTGGCGGCCGTCCGTGATCGCCAGGCGCGACGGGAAACGTTGATCGCGGAGCGGGCCCGGGCGCAGTCGGCGGCGCCGGTCGTCCTTCAGGATCGGGCAGCCCTCCGACGGCATCTGCGATCGCTGGTGGCGGGGTGGCGAGATCGGGTGCTGGCGGATCCGGTGTCGGTGCGCCCGCTCCTCGAGACGATCCTCGACGGCCGGATGGTCTTCACGCCGGCGCGGAGTGCCTTCGGGGGCGAGGTGTACGAGGTGACGATCCCGCTGAAATTGGATCGTCTGTTCACGGCCGATTTGCCTTTGGGTTTGGCGTCCCCGACGGGATTCGAACCCGTGTTTTGGCCTTGAAAGGGCCACGTCCTAACCCCTGGACGACGGGGACAACTGGTGGGCGCCGACGGCCACGCGCGCGCTGAGCGTCGAAGCCGGACCAATAATAGTACCACACCCGTCAGCGGTTGGGGCAACCAGACATGCGTGGCCGATCGCGAGCAGGCCGGGCTCAGAAGAGCGGATAGATGTTCGCGAAGAGCGCAAGGCAGAGCGTGTAAAAGCACGAGAATACGATGAGGCAGGCTCCCGTCGCCGTCTGGTTGCGCATCGTTCCCAGCCAGAAGAAGAGCGGGAACAGCACCGTGCAGTAACGGCCGAGACCCTCGAACTCGCCGGACGACAGCGGCAGCCAGAGGTTCAGCAGCATGAACAGGCCGTAAGCCGCGCCGAGCCGCTTCCACACGAAGGGAATCGCCGCCAGCGTGACCATGGCGGTCACGCCGTTGATGGTGTCGAACGGCCCGTTCGGATCGACCGTCAGGAACTCATACGGGCGCCGCACCAGTTGACGGGCAAGCGCGACGAGCGGCTCCCACGGAGCGCCGCCGGGATGGTAGTTCCAGCGGGTGATCGAATGGTACCACTCCAGCGGGTCGCCGCTCAGCCAGTAGGCATAGATCGAGTAGATGCCAACGCCCATGGGAATGGCAGCGAGCCACAACGCCGCGCGCAAACGAGCGGGGCGGTTGCCCCGGGTCGTGATCAACGCGAGCCAGGCAACGGGCGGCAGAAGCAGAATGCCGTTCACGCGCGTCGCGGCGGCGAGCGCTCCCGCAACGCCAACCAGCCACCAGCGGCCCGTTCTGGCCCCGTAGAACGCTGACGCGGCGAGCAGCAGGTACAGGCTTTCCGAATAGACGACACCGAAAAAGAACGCGAACGGGAAGACCACCAGCAGCAGCAGCGCCCGGCCCGCGGCCGCCTCGTCGAGGTCCAGCCTGGCGAGCCGATACAGGATGGGACCGGAGGCGAGGAAGGCCGCCCAAGCGACGATGATACCGGCAACGAAGAAGGCTCCTCGCCAGTCGCCCAAGACAGCGCCGACGAAGCGGACGAGCATCGGATACAGAGGGAAGAACCCGAGGCTGTTCGGCGCGTCGGGAATGTACTCGTATCCGAAGCGCGCGATGCTCCGGTACCACCCGGAGTCGTGACGGGCAAAGGCGTCCCAGAACGCATTGGGCTGCGCGAACACGGTGAACTGCGGAGATCGCGCGTTCGGAATGACGACGTTGGTCAGGAATCCCAGAATCGCCGTGAAGACGCGGAGTCCCAGAAAGAGCAGGACGATCTGGACATCCCGAGGAAGGGGGCGCGTGAGCAGCCGCGCAACGGACGCGGACGTGCGCGAAACCGCGAGCGGGATCGCGTCGGCGCCGGTAACACCGGAGCGGGCCGAGAGGAATGGCATAGGCGACAGGCGACGCGCTGCCGGCGACCGAACACGCTCTCCCTCACGGCCGTACAAGTCGATCTGGTGAGCCGCCCGGGGCTCGAACCCGGGACCCCCTGATTAAAAGTCAGGTGCTCTACCACTGAGCTAGCGGCCCACCCGCAGGCATTGTACCCCACGCGCGGCCACCATCCCGGATCCCTGACCCCGAGTCCCGGCTTTTCCCTGTCGCCTGTCGCCTGTCGCCTGTCGCCTGCCGCCTATTCCTGTCCTACAGGATCTTCAGCCCCAGCGCCGACAGCGCCAGTTCCGTCCCGAGCGCCGCCGTCGCGTTCTGGACGTCGAGGATTGGATTGATCTCGACGATATCCAGGGACGTGAGCAGACCGGAGTCCGCGACCATCTCCATCAGCAGGTGAGCTTCGCGGTAGTTCAGGCCGCCCTTGACCGGCGTGCCGACGCCAGGCGCAATACCCGGATCGCAGACGTCCATATCGAACGAGACGTGAATGCCGGCCGTACCCCTGCCCGCGATGGCCAGGGCCCGCTCGGCGACGGCCGCCATGCCGAGACGGTCGATGTCCTTCATCGTGAACACGTGAACGCCGGAGTCCTTGACGCTGCGCTTCTCGTCTTCGTCCAGGTTGCGGATGCCGACCAGGACTGTCTGGGAGGGAGAGACCTTGGGCGAGCCGCCACCGATCGCGGCCAGTTCCGCCGGCTCGGGGCCGAGCAGCGCTGCCAGTGGCATCCCATGCACGTTGCCGCTTCCGCTGGTCTGGGGCGTGTTCATGTCGCCGTGCGCGTCGATCCAGAGCAGTCCGATCGGCTTGCCCAGCCGACGGGCCCAGACGGCGGCGGCGGCAACCGATCCGGCGCCAAGGCTGTGGTCGCCGCCCAGGACGAGGGGGAGGGCCCCGGCATCGTGACTCTCGAGGGCCAGCTCGTAGAGTCGGCTGCAGACGCCCGCAATCTCCCTGACGTACTTCTTGCGCGCTTCGCCCGGGTCGCAGGTCTCGGGAATAGGTACGTGCAAGTCCCCGCGATCGACGACCGTGTGACCGAGTTCCGCCAGTTGCTGATCGAGCCCGGCGATACGGAGCGCGGATGGCCCCATGTCCACGCCGCGGCGCCCCTGGCCGAGATCGAGGGGCACACCGATGATGTCGATCGACTGTTTGCGCATGACGCCCGTTTCCGTGACACGACGCGCCGCCGCCTCAGCAAGGGCGCGTGCTCGTGGGCGTTGCCGGTACCGGTCCCCGGTCCCCGGTCCCCGATCCCTGTCGTCCGCCCTAAGCCCGGCCGGCCGCCTTGAGATCGATCATCTTAACCGGTCCGATATAGGGCACGGTCTTGTCGGGCACGTCGGTGAGCTGGGTGAGGATGGCCGCAATCCGCCAGAGGTGCTGGCGGCACTGTGCCAGTTCCCGGCGGGCATCGGAAGACAGTTCGTCGCGCAACAACACCAGATCGATGGTGCCCAAGGCCGCCGCCAGCGGGTTGTTCACCTCATGGCCGACCGCCGCCGCAATCTCGCCGATCGCCTCGACGCGTTGCCGGTGGAGCAGGGAGGCCCGTTCGAGGCGTCCCGCAATGAGCTTGCGGAGCCGGGCTGCGAGTTCGCGTGTCGGAACGGGCTTCACCAGGTAGTCGTCGGCCCCGGTCGCCAGCCCCTGCAGTTTGTGGGGAGTGTCGCTCAGACCGGTCAGCAGGACGATGGGCACCTGCTTCGTGGGTTCGTAGGAGCGCAGTGCCTGGCAGACCTCGAATCCGCTCATTCCGGGCAGCATGATGTCGAGCACGACGGCGTCGAGCCTGTCGGTTTCGGCGGCGATCAGCGCCTGCGGGCCGTCGGCTGCCCTGGTAACCCTAAACCCCTCCAGACGAAGTAGTTCCTCGATTCCACGCGCAGCTTTGTCCTGATCCTCGACCAGGAGGACGTGGGGCAAGGGAACCTGGGACACGGGAACCTGTTCGAGCGCCTGAGCCATATCACCGTCCTGCAGTTGGCCTCCTCCGGCAGGAGGGGCGTGACGAACGGAGTATCGGCCTTGGCGCACCTGCGGCCCAGTCCGGTGCACGTTCCTGCACAGGAGTGCCTGAAATCCAACGGGTTAGGTCCGCTTTTCGTGTTAGACTCGGTTGCCCGCGCCCGCGCGCGTGCGCTTCGGCAGGGGGATCCGTGAGCCCGATTCTCGTACGCCCGGTGCGTGAACAGCTTGAACACGACCGCATCATCCGGCTGCTCGTGGCCAAGTACAAGCGGCGCTATACCGTGGCCATCAACCCGGGAGCCGAACAGAACGCGCAGGTCGGGACCGGTATCGAGGCCCAGTACCCGGATCTGGTGCTGGCGCCGCTCGGACATGCCAGGAAGGTCGTCGGCATCGTCGAGGTCGAGACGGGCGAGTCGGTGAACGGGCTCGAGGCCATGGCGCAGTGGGGTCCGTACGGCCGATTCCCGCTGGAGTTCATCCTGTATGTGCCCGCCGGGTCCGCCGACGTGGCGCGACGCCTCTGCACGGACAACAAGGTAGGCGTCACCGAGATCTGGACCTACCATCCCTTCGGCGACCAGATGCGCTTCGCCCAGGTGTTCAAGTCACCAGTCGAGCAGAAGCTCGCGGCGGCGGCGGCGGCCGAGCGTGCCGCGCGACGGGCTGCCGGAGCCGAGCGCGCTGCGTCGGCGCGACCGAAGTCTTCCGAATCGAAGGCCGCGTCGCGCAAGACAGCCAGGCCGGCCTCGGCCGGGCGGCACCCGGCAGAAGGGGCGCGAGCCCGGAAGAGTCAGGCGGCCAGGCCGAAGGCCAAGGCGGCGCCAGCCCGGAGAGCCTCGAAGAAACGGTAGCCCTGCGGTCCCTTGTTCCGCGATTCCCTGCGCCGTCCGCGGGGGTCCTCCTGTCGTCCAAAGCAGTGATCGGCCCGGACTCCGCGACGGGGGGTGCCCTCGGGGTAGAATGGGACCACGGGCAGGGAGAGGACAGGGTTCATGAGGTTCCAGACTCCACGGTTGACGGCAGCGTTGGCGCTTGTGGCGGCAAGTACGGTGCTGGCCGCCCAGCAGGCGCCGCCGGTCGTGCCGCCCGCGGGCGGGCAGCAGCCGACGTTCCGGGTGACCGTCGATCTCGTGACGACGGACGTCATCGTCCGCGACGCGCGCGGCCAGTTCGTGTCGGACCTGAACAAGGAGGAGTTCGAAATCCTCGAGGATGGCGTGCCGCAGAGCGTGGCATCGCTGGTACTCGTTCACGGCGGACGCGTGTACAACCGCCAGTTGCCGCCACCGCCCCCCCCGCCGGAGGGCATCATCCTTCCGCCGGCCCGGCCGACGAACGACGCGGCGGGCCGCATCTTCATCCTGTTCATCGACGACCTGCACCTGGATTTCAAGAACACCGCGCGCACCCGCGACCTGGTGAAGAAGATCAAGAACACGCTTATCCACCAGGGGGACATGTTCGCGATTGTGTCGAGCGGCACGTCATCGATTGCCATCGATCTGACGTACGACCTGAACCGGATCGACGAAGCCGTCAAGAAGATCATGGGGGGCGCGCTCAAGGCGGCAGACATCATTCAGGGCCCCGAGGGCGCGGACGGGCCGTCGGAAGTCCGGTACCGGGCGCACGTGGCGTTCTCGACGGTCTACGACATGCTTGGCCAGCTCGAGAAGGTCCACAACCGGCGCAAGGCGGTCATCTACGTGAGCAACGGCTACGACTTCAATCCGTACGAGAAGTCGAGGCTGGGTGAGGATCCCGACGGGTTCTTCCTGAGCCGGCAGGGGCAGACCCGCGAGGAGGGCGAGAACGACCCCCGCCGCCAGGGGCAGCAGTTCGCTGACGCGGATCTTGCCCGCGAGCTTGCCGAGCTGACGCGGACCGCAAACCGCGCGAACGCGACCATCTACACGATCGATCCGCGCGGGCTCGTGGGCATGCCGGACATCGACGAGAACGTGGATCCCACCGAGTTCCAGGAATACATCACGAACTCGATCAACAGCCTGCGCGTGCTGGCGGACCAGACCGGCGGTCTGGCCGTGGTCAACCAGAACGACTTCGAAAAAGCCCTGAAGCGCATCGATGCGGAGACGAGCGACTACTACATGCTGGGCTACTACTCGACGAATCCGGACCCGCTGCGTCGCACGCGCAACGTCGATGTCAAAGTGAAGCGGCCGGATGTGGACGTGTGGTCGCGCCGGTCGTACACCCTGCGGCCGGGGCCGCGCTAGGCGACCACGAGCCCGGGCCGCATCCCGCTCGCCTGGGTTCGTTCCTCCAGTCTTCCTGACTTCTGAATACCGTCCAGACTCTATAGTCTGCGCGCTTCCACCCTCCGTACAGTCTTGAAGGGGGTGGCGGCGCGTCGTGCCGCGCTGCGCCGGTTTCGGACACGTCACCGATCCCGGAGCAGTCGGGCCCGCGGGCCGCGCACCATCCGAGTCCGGGGCCCTCGGCCCGTTACGGTCCGTATCCCCATGCATGTCACGCCAGGCTGTCCCCCCGCGTCCACGAGCGGCGCCGACGTCTCTTGATGTCCGGCCGTCCTTCCTCGCGACGCCCGTGGGACCGGCGGCCCCGGTG
The DNA here is from genome assembly GCA_964481395.1 of uncultured Vicinamibacterales bacterium. Taxonomy (GTDB): domain Bacteria; phylum Acidobacteriota; class Vicinamibacteria; order Vicinamibacterales; family JAKQTR01; genus JBFMFH01. Next base: position 14,563 of record CAYZYG010000087.1, on the reverse strand, counting down.
TCGAGTCCGTCCGTCAATCGACTTGCTTCCAGGAGTTCATCAATGAAGCGCTTGTTCGCAGGGAGAACATTGCTGCCCGCCGTGATGCTGGCCGCGGGCGTCCTCGCGTGGTCCGCGCCCGGAGCGTTCGCGCAGGGCGTCACGACCAGTTCCATCAGCGGCGTCGTCAAGGACGCGCAGGGCCTGGCCGTGCCAGGCGCAACGGTCGTTGCGGTGCACGAACCGTCGGGCACGACCTATGAGGCCATCACGCTCGAGGACGGCCGCTACTCGATTCAGGGCATGCGTGTCGGCGGGCCGTACTCGGTGACGGCGAGCCTGAGCGGCTTCCAGCCACAAACGGTCAAGGACGTCATGCTCAGCCTTGGCGTGACTGCCGACGTGGGGCTGACGCTGGGGGCTCTGGCGGGGGTCACCGAGGAAGTGACCGTCGTCGGATTCAACGACCCGGTGTTCAGCTCCGAACGGACGGGCTCGAGCACGTCCGTGGGCCAGGACGCGCTCCTGACCATGCCGAACGTGTCGAATCGCCTGAACAACTTCGCGCGCCTGACGCCCGAGTACGGCGGCAGCCTGAGCTTCGCCGGACAGGACAACCGCCTCAACAACATCACGGTCGACGGGTCCTACTTCAACAACTCGTTCGGCCTGGCCGGCGCGCCCGGCGACCGGACCGGCGTGGCGCCCATCTCGATCGATGCCGTCGAGCAGATCCAGGTGAACATCGCGCCCTTCGACGTGCGGCAGGGCAACTTCGTCGGCGCCGGCGTCAACACGGTCACGAAGAGCGGCACCAACAGCTTCGCGGGCACGGGGTACTACCAGTGGCGCGACGACGGTCTCGTGGGCACGAAGGCCGGCGAGAACACGGTCAATCCGGGCACCTTCGACTATCGGAACGTCGGGTTCTCGGTCGGCGGCCCGGTCCTGAAGAACAAGCTGTTCTTCTTCTTCAACTTCGAGGACGAGAAGACGACAGGCCCTGGAACCACATTCACCGCCAACCCGGGCGGCGCGCCCGTAGGCGGCAACATGACGCGGGTGCTGGCGTCTGACCTCGACGCCTTGAGCGCGTTTCTGGCATCCCGGTTCAACTACGAGACGGGCCCCTATCAGGACTACAGCCAGGAGACGCCGGGACGGCGCTATCTGGCGAAGGTCGATTACAACCTGAACGCCCGCAACAAGTTCTCCTTCCGCTACAACCACCTGGATTCCTCCACCGACGTGCTCGTATCCAACTCGTCGTCGCTCGGCTGGGGCTCCAGGCGTTCGAACACGAACGGCCTGAACTTCGAGAACTCCAACTACCAGATCCTCGAGAACATCCGCTCGTTCATCGGCGAATGGAACTCGACATTCGGCGTGAACAAGGCGAATACGCTCATTGCCGGTTACACCTATCAGGACGAGAGCCGCGGGTACAGAGGCACATTCTTCCCGATGGTGGACATCCTCGAGAGCAACAGCGTCTACACGACGTTCGGCTTCGAGCCGTTCACGCCGAACAACGAATTGCGCTACAAGACCTTCCAGCTCCAGGACAACTTCATGTGGTACCGCAACCGGCACTCGCTGACGTTCGGGGCGAGCATCGAGCGGTACGAATCCGAGAACGTCTTCTACCCGGGTTCGCAGAGCGTCTACGTCTACAATTCGCTGGCGGACTTCTACACCGACGCCAACGACTACCTGGCGAATCCCACCCGGACGACGTCGCCGGTGACGCTGCGCCGCTTCCAGGTGCGCTGGATGAACATCCCCGGCCTGGAGAAGCCGCTCCAGCCGCTCGAGGTCTGGTACACCGGCTTCTACGCACAGGACCAGTGGGACGTGAAGCCGAATCTGAAGCTCACGTACGGCCTGCGCTTCGACGTGCCGTTCTTCGGCGAAACCGGCTTCCAGAATGCGGCCGCTGATGCCCTGACCTTCCGTGACGAGAACGGCGCGGGCGTGCAGTACCAGACCGCGAAACTGCCAGATCCGAACATCCTCTGGTCGCCGCGCGTCGGCTTCAACTGGGACGTGAAGGGCGACCGGACGACGCAGATTCGCGGCGGGTCGGGGATCTTCACGGGCCGGCCGGCCTACGTCTGGATCTCGAACCAGATCGGGAACACTGGCGTGCTCACCGGATTCGAGCGACTCGACAACACCCGGCTGCGGCCCTGGAATCCTGACCCCAACGCCTACAAGCCGACGAACGTGACGGGCGACCCGGCCTCCAGCTACGAGCTGGCGTTGACCGACCCGGGTTTCAAGTTCCCCCAGGTCTGGCGCAACAGCATCGCGGTGGACCAGAAGCTGCCCTGGGGCTGGAGCGGCACGGTGGAGTTCCTCTACAACCGTGACGTCAACGGCATCTACTACATCAACGCCAACCTCCCGGAGGCGAGCACGGCATTCACCGGCGCCGACACGCGGCCGCGCTGGACGGCCGGTAACCGGATCCACTCGAACGTGGCGAACGCCATCGTCATGAAGAACCAGAACGTCGGTCGCTCGTGGAGCGTCTCGGGCTCGGCCGAGCGACTCTACAAGTCGGGGTTCTGGGCGAAGCTGGGGTACCGGTACGGCGAGTCGAAGAACACCATCGACCCCGGGTCCATCGCCTTCGGGTCGTGGAACAACAACCAGCACTCGGGCGATCCGAACAACCCGGGCGTGGCCTATTCGGGGGGATCGCCGGGCCACCGGTTCTTCCTGTCGGCGTCGTACGGGTTCGAGTACTTCAGCTTCGGCCGGACGACGATCTCGATGTTCTGGGACTCCTACACGGGCGGAAACACCAGCTACGTGTTCAACGGCGACATCAACGGCGACGGCGGATCGAGCAACGACCTGATCTACATCCCGCGCGACCAGTCGGAGATGAACTTCGTGCCGTACTCGAGCGGCGGCGTCACCTACACCGCCGCGCAGCAGGCGGCCGCCTGGGATGCGTACATCAATCAGGACCCCTACCTCAGCCAGCACCGCGGAACCTACGCGGAGCGCGGCGCGGCCTTCCTGCCGATGCAGAGCCAGGTGGACGTCAGCATCGCGCAGGACCTCTTCAAGGACCTGGGCGGGCGGCGCCACAGCTTCCAGTTCCGCGTCGACATGCTGAACTTCATGAACCTGCTCAACAGCGACTGGGGCGTGGGGCAGCGGTTCGTCCAGAACCGTCCCCTGCTCTCGTCCGGCGCTGATGCGCAGGGCCGGGCGCAGTACCGGCTGGTCGCCGTCAACAACCAGCTGCTCGGGAGCACCTTCGAGCCGACCGCCGACCTGGGTGACGTCTGGCGCGTCCAGTTCAGCGTCCGCTACACGTTCAAGTAGACTCCGGTCGGGGTCTTGGAGAGCCGCCTGTCCCGCCAGCACCGCCGGGCAGGCGGCTTTCGCGTGTACGAGTAAGGAAACGGAGGCCCCCGAGGACGACCACAATATCTTGGGCTACTGTCGCGAGAAGGCCCGACATCCTGTCTTCGTAACAGGCAATTTACCGTCTCCGGGCGGCAATTTTGGTATACTCGACCGGCTGGGCCATTGGGCCCGGCGCTTGCCGTTGGACGTTGAAACGATTTGCTGCCAGGAGAGATGCAATGAAGCGCTTGTTGAGAGGCCGAGTCAGGCTGGCCGGGACGGCGGGAGCCGTGCTCGCGCTGGCCGCCCTGCTGTGGCCGGCGACCGACGCCTGGGCACAGGGCGTGACCACGAGTTCCATTACCGGCATCGTGAAGGACGCACAGGGGCTGGCCGTCCCGGGCGCCAGTGTCGTGGCCGTCCACGAGCCGTCGGGAACGAACTATGAAGCCGTCGCGCGTGAGGACGGCCGTTTCTCCATTCAGGGTATGCGCGTCGGCGGACCGTATACGGTCACCGCGACGCTGAGCGGGTTCCAGCCGCAGGCGATCAAGGACGTGATGCTGAGCCTCGGCGTCGCGACGGACCTGACGATGACGCTGGGCGCGCTGGCGGGCGTCACTGAGGAGGTGACGGTCGTCGGCTTCAACGACCCGGTCTTCAGCTCGGAGCGGACGGGGTCGAGCACGGCGGTGGGGCAGGAAGCACTGCTGACGCTGCCGAATCTGTCGAATCGCCTGAGCAATTTCACGCGGCTGACGCCTGAGGCCGCAGGGACATCCTTCGCCGGTCAGGACAACCGCCTGAACAACATCACGGTCGACGGGTCGTACTTCAACAACTCGTTCGGCCTCGCGGGCGCGCCCGGCGAACGGACGGGCGTCGCGCCGATTTCGCTGGACGCCGTCGAGCAGGTCCAGATCAACGTGGCCCCGTACGACGTACGGCAGGGGAACTTCGTCGGCGCCGGCGTCAATACGGTCACGAAGAGCGGCACGAACAGCTTCGCGGGCGGCACGTACTACCAGTGGCGCAATGACAGCATGGTCGGCACCCAGGCGGGCGAGAATACCTACAATCCTGGTGACTTCAGCTATCACAACTTCGGCGTGTCGATCGGCGGGCCGATCGTGAAGAACAGGCTGTTCTTCTTCTTCAACTTCGAGGACGAGGACACCTCGCAGCCGGGGACCACCTTCACGGCCAATCCTGGAGGCGCACCCGCCGCCGGCAACATGACCCGGGTGCTTGCCTCCGACCTCAACAACCTGAGTTCCTATCTGAAGTCGAACTTCAACTACGACACGGGGACGTACGAGGGCTACCCGTTCGGCACGCCGGCCAAGCGGTACATCGCCAAGGTCGACTACAACCTCAACTCTCGTAACAAGCTGAGCTTCCGCTACAACCACCTCGATTCGTCCACGGATGTCCTGGTGTCGAATTCATCCTCGCTCGGGTTCGGTTCGCGCCGGACCAGTACCCAGGGCCTGAACTTCGAGACATCCAACTACTCGATCCTCGAGAACATCCGCTCGTTCATCGGTGAATGGAACTCGACCTTCGGCGTGAACAAGGCCAACACCCTGATCGCCGGCTACACCTACCAGGACGAGAGCCGAGGGTACAAGGGCGAGATGTTCCCGTTCGTCGATATCCTCGAGGCTGGCTCGGTGTACACGTCGTTCGGATTCGAGCCCTTCACACCGAACAACGAGCTGCGCTACAAGACCTTCCAGGTGCAGGACAACTTCATGTGGTACCTGCCCAAGCACTCGCTGACGTTCGGGGCGAGCCTAGAGCGCTACGAGTCGGAGAACGTCTTCTTCCCGGGTTCGCAAAGCGTCTACGTGTACAACTCGCTCGCGGACTTCTACACGGACGCCAATGACTACCTGGCCAACCCGAACCGCACGACATCGCCGGTCACGCTGCGGCGCTTTCAGGTGCGGTGGATGAACATCCCGGGCCTGGAGAAGCCGGTGCAGCCGCTGGAGGTCTGGTACACAGGCTTCTACGCGCAGGACAGCTGGGACGTGCGGAGCAACCTCAAGCTGACGTACGGTTTGCGCTTCGACGTGCCGGTCTTCGGCGAGACCGGATTCCAGAACGCCAACGCTGACGCGCTCACGTTCCGCGACGAGAACGGCGGCGCGGTCCAGTACCAGACGGCCAAGCTCCCCGACGCGAACATCCTGTGGTCGCCGCGCGTCGGCTTCAACTGGGATGTGGCGGGTGACCGCTCGACGCAAGTCCGCGGCGGCACGGGCGTCTTCACCGGCCGTCCGGCCTACGTGTGGATTTCGAACCAGATCGGGAACACGGGCGTCCTCACCGGCTTCGAGCGCATCGAGAACACCCGGCTGCGGCCCTGGAACCCCGACCCGAACGCCTACAAACCGACGAACGTCACGGGGGCTCCGGCCTCCAGCTACGAGTTGGCGCTTACCGATGCCAACTTCAAGTTCCCGCAGATCTGGCGGACGAGCATCGGTGTCGACCGCAAGCTGCCGTGGGGCTGGAGCGCGACGGGCGAGTTCATGTACAACAAGGACGTCAACGGCGTCTACTACATCAACGCCAACCTGGCCCAGCCAAACACGGCTTTTGCCGGGGCCGACACCCGGCCCCGCTGGACGACGGGCAATCGCATCAACGCCAACGTCGACAACGCCATCGTCCTCAAGAACCAGAACGTCGGCGACTCCTGGAACATCAGCCTCTCGGCGGAGAAGGCCTATTCGTCCGGCTGGTGGGCCAAGGTCGGCTACCGATACGGCGAGTCCAAGAACACGGTCGACCCCGGTTCCATCGCCTTTGGTTCGTGGAACAACAACCAGCACCCAGGCGACCCGAACAACCCGGGCGTGGGCTATTCCACGAACTCCCCCGGGCACCGCTTCTTCGCGACCGCCTCGTACCGCTTCGAGTACTTCAGCTTCGGGGCGACGACGGTGTCGATGTTCTGGAACCGGTACACCAGCGGCAACGCCAGCTACACCTTCTCGGGCGACCTCAATGGCGACGGCGGGACCAGCAATGACCTGATTTACATCGCGCGCGATCAGTCCGAGATGAACTTCGAGACGTTCACGTCCGGCGGCGTGACGTTCACGGCGGCGCAGCAGGCGGCCGCGTGGGACGCCTACATCAACCAGGACCCGTACCTCAGCAAGAACCGCGGCAAGTACGCGCAGCGCGGTGCCGTGTTCCTGCCCATGGTCAACAAGGTTGACTTCAGCGTGATGCAGGACATCTTCAAGGACCTGGGCGGACGACGCCACAGCTTCCAGTTCCGCGTCGACATCGACAACATCATGAACCTCCTGAACGAGGACTGGGGAGTCGGCACCCGTCTCGTCAACACGCAGCCGCTCACCGCCCGGGGCGCCGATGCTCAGGGGAGGGCGCTGTACCGCATGCGGGTCGTGAACAACCAACTCATGAGCACCTCATACGAGCCCACCGCCTTCGCTAGCGACGTGTGGCGGCTCCAGCTGAGCGTGCGCTACACCTTCCGGTAGAACGCGCCGGACCGTCGTCCGACATCGAGCCGCCTCTCCGGAGCGACCGGGGAGGCGGCTCCTGTCATGTACGCCGCCCCTGGCTTGCCATCGGGGTCCAGGAAGCTGGGGTCGGGGTGATGACGCTGCCGGTGGAGGCCGGCCCTTCAGGGCCGGCACGACAGCCACGCCCCGTCGAGGAGGAGGCCCGAGTTCAGTTGGACCGTGGGGAGGCCGTCCGGAAACAGGAAAACGCGCGCACGACGCCGTGCGCGGCGAGACCCGGACGAAGGGCGGGCTAGGACGCCCTGGCAGCCAGGACCTGACCTGAGGACGCCGGGGCAGGCACACGCGCAGATTGGATCGTGTGGTTCCGCCTATGGCCGTGCGACTGGCAGGTCTGGCCTTTTTCTTCGATGTACGCCACTTCGCGGCTGGTGGCCACTTCACGGTACCGGCCGACCACGCATCCGCAAGGCAGCGTCGTGAACCCGAGGAGCCGAACGAGGCTCATAGCACTCTCCTGGAATCGATGGTCTTGCAAGTCTCATGCCTCCAGGTCGCCAAGTGTCCGCATCGAGACAACCCGATGCGTTCATTAGAAATATCGGTCAGAAGCGTGCGATCTTGAGTACGCGAGCGCCACCCCCGAGTGTCTCGTTCGACCACGGGTATGCCTCGTCGTGTGGTCAATTGGATTCACAGCCCAAAGAATTGAATTGACTCCGCGGCCCAGGGCTGCCAGGATCCCGCGACGTGCCCATCCGACTCTACGTCGATCCCGACTGCCCGCGGTGCCAGGAGGCTGAGCGCTTCCTCACCAGACTCGGGCGCGTGTTTGTGGTCCGCGACATCGTCGGCGACCGGAAGGCCCGACTGGACCTGCTGCTGTGCACGGGCCGGACCGACGTGCCCGTGCTGCAGTCGGGGTACGAGGCGGCCATCGGCTTCGACGAGGAGAACTGGCTCACCGTTCTGAGGCACGGTGACGCCGTTGCCCTGCACGATCCCCTCGCGCTCCCAGAGGAACTGGGGCCCGACCCTACACCACTGTGAGGGAGCGGCCAGCATCCCGCCACCGTTCTTGGAGCGTAGTCCTGGCACAATCAGCCACGGATGCCTGCCGCGGCACGCAATGGCACACCGCCGGGGGCGCCGGGACGCTGGCACTCGGCTTGTAACGGCCAGGAGCGAGGAGATTAGCCTTGCGAGCACCTGGCATTCTGGTAGAATCGACCCCCAATGCGGCGGCGAGCGCGGCGGGTGAGGGGGCGGCATCGGTGACCAGGCGTCGAGGGGTCCGGCGGGGCGGCGTGTGCGCCGCGTGCCTCGTCGGGGTGATTCTGGCTACGGGTGGGCCGGCGACGGCCCAGACCTCGACAGCGAAGAAGACGCCCCGCTACTCTGCGGCAGCCGCGCGCGCTCGACAGTCCACGGCGCTCGCCAAAGTCCCGCGCTACAAACTCGACAACCACGGCGACCTTGTGCCGGACGTCCGTGCGGATGCGGCCATCATCTACAGCCCCGCGACCGGGCGGGTGCTCTGGGAAGAGAAGGCCTTCGACCAGCGATCGATCGCCAGCATCACCAAAGTGATGACGGCGCTCTGCCTCCTCGAAACGATCCCGGATCTCACCCGGGAAGTGACCGTGCTGCGAACGGACACCCGCGGGGCCTCAACCACCTATCTGCGCTCGGGCGAGCGGGTGTCGCTGTCGAACCTCCTGCACCTGCTGCTGATCGGCTCGGACAATGCGGCCGCGCGCGTACTGGCGCGGACGTCGGTGCTGGGCGCGGAGGGGTTCGTCAAGCGGATGAACGAGAAGGCCGCCGAACTCGGTCTGACCAGCACCTCGTACGCGGACCCCTCAGGGCTGCTGGCGACGAACGTGTCCTCGGCCTACGACATGGCGCGCCTCATCGCCTACGCGGCTGCCGACGAGTCGATCGCCGGCATCATGCGGATGACGCAGTTCACCTACCGCGCCAACGGTCGCGCGAGGACCGTTCGGAACACCAACCAACTCGTCGGCGCTTCGGACATCGAGGTCGTCGGTGGGAAGACCGGCTTCATCTCGAAGGCGGGGTACTGCCTGGCGACGCTGCTCCGGATCCCGGACCTCGACGAGACGGTGGCCGTTGTGGTGCTCGGCGCCCGGTCCAACACGGCACGCTTCTGGGAAACGCGACACCTGTTCAACTGGCTGAATTCCCGCCTGCCTGGGCTCACGGCGGGGGGGCGTGACCCGCAGCCGCCTCTCCACCGACCAGACCGTCCGTGACGGAAACGGCCGGCGCGCGGCTCCCCTGACACCGCGCGTCGGCGAGCGTGTCTGCAGGCGCGCGGCGGCCCGCGCGATGGGCACGCCGCGTGTCGCGTCCGCACGGCATGGGCGCCATCGGCACACACTGCGCACACCCCGCCTCGGTCGGCCGCACGACGCCGCGGTTGCCTTGTGGGCTACGGCTGATAGCCCCGCTGCTGGGCCGCGGCATCCAGCGGCAACGTGGCGATGGTATCGACCGGCAGCATGAGGGGGCGTTGGCCGACGGTCACGTCGTAGGCCTTCAGGTATCGACCGCAGCGGTCGCAGGCGGTCAGCCGGTAGACGCGGTCGGGGCTAGTGAAAGACGTCAGCGTCCCGGGAACGTCGTTTCCGCAGAGTGCGCACGCGCGCGGATCGTACCGCCAGGTGCCCGCGCAGCGGCCGCAGGCGAGCCTGCCATCTCCGTCCGACACCCAGACGGCCATTTCGGGAGCGCCGCCGCAGTACGGACAGCTCGACCGGCGCCAGGAGGAGACGTCCAGCCGCCCGGCGGTCGTGGCGACAATCTTCGCCAGGAAGGGACGCGCCGCGATCTCCATGACCTGCGCGACGGATTCGTCAAGATCCGCCGCTTCCGCGGCAGGCGTGTCCGGGGCGAGGCCCCGTCCCGAGTCGCCGCTGAACCATCGGGCGACCTCAGACTCGGTCGGTCGCCCGCTGCGAACCCTGCGTTGGATCTCCTCATACTGAGACGGCTCCAGCAACTCGAAGCGGCGAAGCAGATCGGCCACCTGCCGGAAGAAGAGACGGAACTCCGTCCATTCGAACGGGATATCCTCAAACCGCAGCACGGGGAGCCCCGCGGCCAGGCGTCCGGCCACCCTGATTTCGTCGACGTCCATCCAGGCCGTCGAGAGCCGCACCTCGACACGGTGCTGCAGCGAGAGCAGCTCGATCTGCATGTCCACCGCAGAGGCCAGGGCGGGCTGGCGTTGCGCCACGACCCTGAGAGCGGTGACATCGGGAGGCTCGGCACGAAGACGTCGGGGATTCGTTTCCATCGCAGACTCGCCGACCAGTGTGTCGCGGGACGGCGGCGCCGTCAACGTTGACGTGCAGTGTTAGACTAGTCGGCCGTGACTGCCCTGAGCATTCTGATGGTCGTGTCCGAAGTCGCCCCCTGGTCAAAGACCGGAGGCCTCGGCGACGTCGGCGGCGCGCTGCCGGCCGCACTGGCGAAGCTCGGCCACGCGGTTACCGTGGTTTCCCCCCGTTACCGCGGGATGGATGCGGGCGTGGAGATCGCGTCGTTCGGCCCCGAGGAGTGGCCCGGCGCCCCGGCCTGGCGACTCCGCGAGGCGGCGGAACGGCCCGGGCTGCGGCTGTGGTTCCTGGACTGCCCGCCGTATTTCGACCGGGACGGTTTGTACGGCGCCAGCGGGGGGGACTACCCGGACAACCACCTGCGCTTCGCGTTCCTGTCCCGGGGCGCGCTCGAAGCGGCGAGCCGGCTCGGCGCGCGTGCCGACATCCTCCACGCGCACGATTGGCAGGCAGGCCTGGCCCCCGTCTACCTCAGATCCCGCCGGGTCGCCGGCGACGCTCTGGCGGGGGCGGGCGTCGTGTTCACGATACACAATCTGGCTTATCAGGGAATCTTCGCCCGGGCCATTCTGCCGTCGCTGGACCTCGGGTGGGATGTGTTCACAGCGGCAGGCCTCGAGTACTGGGGCAACGTCAGCTTTCTGAAAGCGGGCATCGCCTACGCCGATCTCGTCACCACGGTCAGCCGCCGCTACGCTCTGGAGATCCAGACCCCCGAACAGGGATTCGGCTTCGAAGGCGTCCTGCAGGGACGCTCGGGCGACCTGGTGGGCATTCCCAACGGCATCGACACCGACGCGTGGAACCCGAAGACGGACAGGTTTCTGCCCCTGCCGTTCGACGCCGGCGATCTCCAAGGCAAGGCGGCGGCCAAGCGCGCGCTGCTGGAGCGGTTTGCCATGCGGTCCGACGACCAGTTCCGCCGACCGCTGATCGGAATGGTGTCGCGGATGGTGGACCAGAAGGGGCTCGACCTGATCGCGGCCTCGATCGATCGCTTGATGCAGCTCGATGCCACGTGGGTCATCCTCGGCACGGGGGAGGCGCGCTACGAAGCCATGTGGCGGTCACTCGCGGCCCGTCATCCGGACCGCGTCGCCGTGACGGTGGGCTTCAGCGAGGAACTGGCTCACCTGATCGAAGCCGGCGCCGACGTCTTTCTGATGCCCTCACGATTCGAACCGTGCGGGTTGAATCAGATGTACAGTCTGCGCTACGGCACCGTCCCCGTGGTACGCGCGACGGGCGGCCTCGACGATACGGTCCGGCACGTCGACTCCGCAACCGGCATCGGCACGGGGTTCAAGTTCTCGTCCTACTCCGCCGACGGGCTGGTCGGGGTGCTGCAGGAGGCGTTGCGCTGGTACGGCCGACCGGACGCTTGGCGTCGCCTCCAGCAGGAGGGCATGCGGCAGGACCACTCGTGGACGGCCTCGGCCCGGCAGTACGTCACCGTCTACGAGCGGGCGATGGCTCGGGCGGGATCGCATTGAAACCTCCGCGCCCCCCGGTGAATCATAGAGGAGTCGGGCTGCGGTTGCCGGCCGGAGAGGGCAGGACAGTGACCCTCGTCGGGGCCCGGGACCCGGGATCCGGAGCTGCACGGCACCAGCGCCTGGAACGGGCGACGACACGGCCGGTGGTGACACGCCTGGACCGAGGATCACAGACGAGTGGGGCCGCGGCCCGCGGCCGGGGTGGGCGTGGGTGTGATCTCATGGCGTCATTCCCGCGGAAGCGGGAATCCAGGGATGGGTTCCGGGTTCCGCTTCGCGGCCCCGGACCGACGATCGTGGCGAGAATCACAGATGAGCGGGGCCGCTGAATGGCGGCTGGAGGCACTGCATGGCATCCGAGAAAGTTCTGACGCTGACTGACGGGAATTTCGATTCGACGCTCGCGGAGGCCGGTGTGCCGGTCCTGGTGGACTTCTGGGCCGAGTGGTGTGCGCCGTGCCGACGGCTCGCACCGACCATCGACGCCGTGGCCGGCGAACTCGACGGGCAGTTGAAGGTCGGCAAACTCAACGTGGACGAGAATCCGGCCACGACGAGCCGTTTCGGCATCCGGGGCATTCCGACGCTCATCCTCTTCAAGGAGGGCAAGGCGGTGGACCAGGTCGTCGGTCTCGTGAGCCAGGGCGAACTCAAGGCGATGGTGCAGGGACACCTGTAGAACAGGGAATAGGGGACAGGCGGCGGGCGACGGGGGTAGGCAGGGAATAGCGGACCGGCGGCGGGCGGCTATTGCGCCCACCTCCAATCCGCTACCCCCAACCCCTAATCCGCATGAACAACGAGGCAACCCGTGGACACAGCGCGTGACGTCATCATCATCGGATCCGGGCCGGCCGGCCTGACGGCGGCGATCTACACGGCGAGAGCGAGCCTGAGGCCGCTCGTCATCGAAGGGCTGCAGTCGGGCGGCCAACTGATGATGACGACGGAGGTCGAGAACTTCCCTGGATTCAGAGACGGCATCATGGGGCCCGATCTGATGGCGGAGATGCGCGCCCAGGCCGAACGCTTTGGCGCCGAAATCGTGCAGGGAGACGTCTCCTCCGTTGACCTGGGCCGGACGCCGTTCACCGTCACGTTCGAAGGCGGCCAGCTGACCACTCGTTCCCTGATCATCGCGACCGGTGCGTCCGCGAGGCTCCTCGGCCTGCCGTCTGAGCGCGCGCTGATGGGCAGAGGCGTGTCCACCTGCGCGACCTGCGACGGGTACTTCTTCCGGGGCCGGCCCATCGCCGTGGTCGGAGGCGGCGACTCCGCCATCGAGGAGGCGAACTTTCTGACGAAGTTCGCGTCGAAAGTGACCGTGGTGCACCGCCGCGACCAGCTCCGCGCCTCCAAGATCATGCAGGACAAGGCGTTCGCCAATCCGAAGATCGAGTTCGCGTGGAACAGCCTCCCGATCGACATCAAGGACACGGGCAAGGGGGAGGTCACGAGCCTCGTGCTGCAGGACGTCAAGACCGGCGACACGCGGGAGATCGCGGTTGATGGAGTGTTCGTGGCGATCGGGCACACCCCGAACACGTCCCTGTTCACGGGCCAGCTCGACATGGACGCGAACGGATATCTCGTGACCCGCAGCGGCACGAAGACCAGTGTGCCTGGCGTGTTCGCCTGTGGCGACGTGCAGGACCACGTCTATCGCCAGGCGATCACGGCGGCCGGATCAGGCTGTATGGCCGCCATCGATGCCGAACGGTTCCTCGAAGGCACCGGGCACTAGTCGATCCAGCCGCCGCCGATGACTTCATCCCTGTCGTAGAACACCGCGGCCTGGCCGGGCGTGATCGCGACCTGGGGCGTGTCGAACTCGATCCTGACCGAATGGGGGGCCGTGGGGGTCACGGCGGCCGACGCCGCCTGATGCCGGTACCTGATCTGTGTCTCGACCCGGCGCGGGCCCGACGGCTCCACGCCGGCCACCCAGTTTACCCGCGAGGCGGTACACGCGCGCCGCTCCAGCGCCGCTCGCGGCCCAACCCGAACGACCCGCTCCGCGGCATTCAGTTCGATGACGTAAAGCGGCTGCCCCGTGGCCAGGCCGAGCCCCTTGCGCTGGCCGATGGTGAAGCGGTGCACGCCGTCGTGACGGCCCACGACTTTGCCGGCGACATCGAGAACGAGTCCGCTGACGTCGCCGGCGAGGCGGCGTCCGACGAAGGCGGCGTGGTCGCCATCCGGGACGAAGCAGATCTCGCGGCTCTCAGCCTTCTCGGCAACGCCGAGTCCCATCTCGCTCGCGATCCGCCGCACTTCACCCTTGCGAAGGCCGCCCAACGGGAAGACCGCAGCCGCCAGTTGTGTCTGCGTCAGCGCGAAGAGGAAGTAGCTCTGGTCGCGGGCCTCGTCCACACCTCGCAGGAGGCGGCACGCGCCGTCCGGCGTCCGATCGATGCGGGCGTAGTGGCCGGTTGCGACCGCCTGCGCGCCGTACCCGACCGCGCGATCCAGCACGGCCCTGAACTTCAGCTCACTGTTGCAGTGTGCGCAGGGAATGGGCGTGCGGCCGGCGCCGTACTCGCGGACGAAATCTCCGACCACCAAATCGTCGAACTGCCGCTCCAGGTTCACGAGGTAGTGCGGGATGCCGAGCGCGTGCGCCACGCGCCTCGCGTCGTGCAGATCGTCGATGGTGCAGCAGGAGCCGAACCGCCCGTCCCCGGCGGTTTGGTCGTAGAGCTGCATGGACACGCCGACGACATCATGACCCTCGCGGACCAGCAGGCCCGCGGCCACGGACGAATCCACGCCTCCCGACATGGCCACCACCACGCGCACGGCGGATCTACCTCCGATGTCCGGCCAGCGATCGCAGCCTCGACACCAG
>CAYZYG010000086.1:10666-22549 GCA_964481395.1 uncultured Vicinamibacterales bacterium | reverse complement strand
CCGCTCGCCCGCCTTCGCCCTCACGGGCTTCGGCGCGGCAAGCCGCTCGCCGGCACACAGGAATGTCCGTCCGCCTTCCATCTGTCATCTACTGTCTACTGTCTACTATCTACTGTCTACTGCCCGTGCATCTGCCCGATGACGCAGCAAGACGGTCGGCCGATCAGGCTGACGCCACCATTCTGTCTCCTGTCTTCTGTCTTCTGTCTTCTTCCCTAATGCGGAACGCCGAACACGAAGTACGTGAGGCACAGCGCGGCCAGCGTGTAGTGTCCCCAGTTGAGTTCCCGCGTGCGGCCGGCCGCGAGCTTGGCGATCGGGTACAGCACCAGGCCGGCGGTGAGCCCGTTGGCGATGTTGTAGGTGAAGACCATCAGGACGATGCATGCGAAGGCCGGCAGCGCCTCGGTCAGATCGTCGAACTCGATCTTGCGCATCGAGCCGACCATCAGCATGCCCACCGCGACGAGCGCCGGCCCGTACGCGTACCGCGACGCCTGAAGCGGCTCGACCAGCGGCACGAAGACGAGCGTGGACAAAAACAGCAGCGCCGTCACGACGGCGGCGAGCCCCGTCCGGGCGCCCTCACGGATCCCGGTGGCCGACTCGATGTAGGCTCCGCTGGTGGAGGTGCCGACGAGCGAAGCGAACACGCACGAGATCGCGTCGACCATCATCGGCCGCTCGACCTGGGGAAAGTTGCCGTCCTTGTCGAGCATCCCCCCCGCGGCGCCGACGCCGACGAGCGTGCCCAGCGTGTCGAGAAACGACATCAGGACGAGTGTCAGCAGCACGGGCAGGAAACTGACCCGCAGAACACCCGGCACGTCCAGCTTGAAGGCCAGCGGCGCGAGCGAGTAGTCGCCGCTGAGCGGCACGGCCATCAACGCAGACGGGGCCTTGGCGAAGCCCAGCAGGTATCCCGCAACGGCCGTCACCGCGATGCCGAGCAGTATGGCGCCGGGCACCTTCCGCATCATGAGCAGCGCGATGAGCACGAACCCGCCGATGGCCAGGAGGACCTGCGGATCGTGAAACGCTCCGATCTTCACGGGAACGGCGGGGGCCCCCAGCAGTGTCTGGCCCGGCGCCAGCAGCGCCTCGGCAGGCATGCCCGCCGCGCCGCTGGTCACGATCCCGGTCTCGTAGAGGCCGATGTACGCCAGGAACAGCCCGATGCCGGCGGCGAAACTGTACTTGAGGCTCGGCGAGATCGCGTTCGCCAGCTTCGATCGCACCTGGAAGACGGTCAGCAGCAGGAAGATGACGCCGGCCACGAACACCGATCCCAGCCGCTGCTCCCACGTCGCGCCCAGCGCCATCAGACCGAACGCGATGAACGCGTTCTCGCCCATGTACGGCGCGACCGCAATGGGCCGGTTCGCGTAGAGCCCCATCAGGAGCGATCCGAAGGCCGCGGTCAGGATGGTGGCAGTCGTGCTGGGGCCGATGGGCAGCCCGGCGGCGCTGAGAATGGCCGGATTCACGACGATGATGTAGGCCATCGTCACGAAGGTCGTGACCCCGCCCAGGACTTCCCGGCGGACGGTCGACCCGCGCCCGGCAATATCGAACATTCGCTGGAGCATGGGCGTCAATATACAGGGGCCGGGGACCGGGGACCAGGGATCAGTTATGGAATCCCCAGTCCCCATTCAAAACTGGTCCCTGGTCCCAGGTCCCCGATCCCTTCGCGGTACAATGTCCCCTCCACCCCCTGCATGGAGCGCCGAATGACCCTGCTCTCGCGAGTCGGACTCTCTCTCGCCATTCTCGTCCTGGCCGCGGCCCCGGCCGCCGCCCAGGTGGATGCGCGCATGTTCCGGTACCCGGACGTGTCGTCAACCCAGATCGCCTTCGTCTACGCCGGCGACATCTGGACCGTGCCGAAGGCCGGGGGCGTGGCCGTGCGCCTCAGTTCTCCCGCCGGCGAAGAGATGTTCCCCCGCTTCTCCCCGGACGGCTCGAAGATCGCCTTCAGCGCCAACTACGACGGCAACACGGACGTCTACGTCGTCCCGAGTTCGGGCGGCGAGCCTGTGCGGCTGACCCACCATCCGATGGACGACCGGGTCGTCGACTGGACGCCAGACGGCAAGCACGTGCTGTTCGCCTCGAGCCGCGAGAGCGGCCGCCAGCGCTACAACCAGTTCTACACCGTGCCGGTGACGGGCGGGATGCCCGCGAAGCTCCCGATTCCGTACGGCGAGTTTGCCGCCTACTCGGCGGACGGCCAGTCGATGGCCTACATGCCGCTGGCGCGCGACTTCCGCACGTGGAAGCGCTACCGCGGCGGCTGGGCTCCCGACATCTGGACGTTCGACCTGAAGACCATGGCTTCGTCGAACCTGACGAAGAACGACGCGAACGACGCGCACCCAATGTGGCACGGCTCGGTGATGTACTTCCTGTCAGACCGCGCGCCCTCGGGCCGCTACAACATCTGGGCCATCGACAAGCCCGGCTCGGCGCCGCGGCAGGTCACGACGTTCAGCGACATCGACATCACCTTCCCCGCCGCGGGCCCCGACGACATCGTCTTTCAGGCGGGCGGGAAGCTCTACCGACTCGCGGTCACGGGCGAGAAGCTCGCCGAGGTGCCGGTGAAGGTCGTGACCGACGAGATCACGCTGAAGCCCAGGGCCGTCAAGGTCGACTCCCTCATCACGTCGGCGGCCGTGTCTCCGACCGGCAAGCGCGGCGTCTTCCAGGCGCGCGGCGATCTGTTCACCGTGCCGGCCGAGAACGGTCCCGTCCTGAACCTGACGCGCACCTCCGGCATCGCCGAGCGGTATCCCTCGTGGTCGCCGGACGGCAAGACGCTCGCGTACTGGAGCGACCGCTCGGGCGAATACGAGCTGACGGTTCGCCCGGCCGATGGGTCCGGCGCCGAGAAGACGCTGACGAAGCTCGGGCCCGGCTACCGCTATCAGCCGTACTGGTCGCCGGACTCGAAGAAGGTCGTGTTCATCGACGAGAAGCTGCACGTCCGGATGGCCGACGTCGCGACCGGCCAGGTGACCGACATCGACAGCAGCCCGCAGTGGATGGGACATGGCGCTCTCGAGGCCTTCAAGCCCTCCTGGTCGGCCGACTCGCGCTGGTTCGCGTACAACCACGCGACGACCGGCCCGCAGGAGGTCATCTTTCTCTACGACACCACGACCGCGAAGCGGACGCAGGTGACGAGCGGCTACTTCAGCGATGCGCAGCCGGTCTTCGACCCCGAGGGCAAGTTCCTCTTCTACCTGTCGAACCGCACGTTCGAGCCGGTCTACGGCGACTTCGACAACGCTTGGACTTACCCGAACTCCACGCGCATCGTCGCGGTGCCGCTGAAGGCGGACACGCCTTCGCCGCTGGCGCCGAAGAACGACGTCGAGGAACCCAAGAAAGACGAGGCGAAGAAGGAGGAGGCAAAGGACAAGCCGGCGCCGGCGGACGCGGCCGCCAAGCCCGCAGCCGGCCAGACGGGCGAGGCCGCCAAGAAGGAAGAGGGGCCGAAGCCGGTCGAGATCGACCTCGATGGATTCGAGGCGCGGGCGATCGTCCTCCCGCCGAAGGCCGGCAACTATGCCGAGCTCTTCGCCGCCAAGGGCAAGGTCGTGTACCGCCGCTTGCCCCGGGCGGGATCGGGCGATGAGAAGCGGCCCATCGTCTACTTCGACCTCGCGGAGCGCGAAGAGAAGACGGTGCTGGATGACGCCCAGGGCTTCGGGTTGTCGTCCGACGGCAACAAGCTGCTCGTGACCGCCAACCGGCGGTTCGCCATCGTCGATCTGAAGCCCGGGCAGAAGATGGACAAGCCCATGCGCACGGGCGAGATGGAGGCCGTCGTCAACCCGCGGGCCGAGTGGAAGCAGATGTTCACCGACGCGTACCGGCTCGAGCGCGACTTCTTCTACGACCCGAACATGCACGGCGTGAACTGGTCCGCGACGCGCGACAAGTACGCGAAGATCCTCGAGGGCGCGGTCACGCGGTGGGATGTGAACTTCATCCTCGGCGAGTTCATCGCCGAGCTGAACGCGTCGCACACCTATCGGGGCGGAGGCGATGCCGAGCGGTCGGCCTCGCGCGGCGTGGGCATGCTCGGCGTCGACTGGGAACTCGCGGACGGCGCCTATCGCATCAGGCACATCGTCCGCGGCGGGCCGTGGGACGTGGACGTCCGGGCGCCGCTGGCCGAGCCCGGCGTCGGTGTGAAGGAGGGCGAATACGTCCTCGCGGTGAACGGGATTCCGCTCGACGCGGGCAAGGATCCCTGGGCCGCGTTCCAGGGCCTTGCCGACGCGACGGTCACGCTGACCGTCAACGGGAAGCCGACGGCTGATGGCGCGCGCCAGGTGCTGGTCAAGACCATCGGCGACGAGACCGAGCTGCGATTCCGCGAGTGGATCGAGGCGCGGCGCAAACGCGTGGATGAGGCGACCGGCGGCAAGATCGGCTACATCTACGTGCAGAGTACCGGCGTCGATGCCCAGAACGAGCTCGTGCGCCAGTTCATGGCGCAGTTCCGCAAAGACGGGCTCATCATCGACGAGCGCTTCAACAGCGGCGGGCAGATCCCGGATCGCTTCATCGAGCTGCTGAACCGGCCGATGCTCGCGTACTGGGCCGTGCGGGCCGGCGAAGACTGGCGGTGGCCGCCCGTGACCCACGACGGGCCGAAGGTGATGCTCATCAACGGCTGGAGCGGGTCCGGCGGCGATGCGTTCCCGTTCTACTTCCGTGAGGCGAAGCTCGGCCCCATCGTCGGCAAGCGCACGTGGGGAGGGCTGATCGGCGTCAGCGGCGCGCCCGCCATCGTCGATGGCGGCGGTCTGACCGTGCCGACGTTCCGGATGTACGACGTGCGCGGGAAGTGGTTCGCCGAAGGACACGGCGTCGAGCCCGACATCGAGGTCGAGGACGATCCGACGCAGCTGGCGAAGGGCACCGACCCGCAGCTCGAGCGGGCCATTCAGGAAGTGCAGCGGCTCGTGAAGGCGCAGCCGGCCAAGCCCGCGCGGCCGGCGTACGAGAAGCGGTAGGACAGGGATCGGGGGCCGGGGACCGGGGATCAGTTATGAGGTTCCCGGTCCCCCAGCCCTCACAATCCGACGCGTTCGGGCGAGACCGCGAATGGGGACTGGGGACATCCACAACTGGCCCATGGTCCCCGGTCCCAGGTCCCTACTGAGTTCTGATTCTGGCGATTTTCGCGTCTCTCTCCGAATTGAGCCGTTCCCGGTCGCGCCGGTAGTCCTGCTCGAGGGCCGCGCGCGCCTCGGGGTCCATTGTTCGCACGACGGCCGACTGGTGGAGCACCTCCCGCTCCGCCAGTTTCGCCTCGTAGAAGTTCCGCGCTTCGGCAATCGCCTCGCGCTGTTGGTCCGTCAACGGCTTCTGCGCGACGCCGTCTTCGGCGTCCTTCTTCCGCAGCCGTTCCATCGCCACTTCGAACGCGCTCTTCGGTCCTTCGCCTGCCATCCTTCGATCATACGCTGAACTGCCGTCCACCCCCGCCGACCACCCCCGGTCAGGTCCGGGGCAAGTCCGGGGCAGGTCCGGGGCAAGTCCGGGGCAAGTCCGGGACAAGTCCGGGACAAGTCCGGGGGCAAGTCCGGGACAAGTCCGGGGGTAAGTCCGGGGGTCAAGCGGGGGCGGGGGTCAAGCGGGGGATGGCACGGGGGGACCGGAGCGGCCATCGTGCGGGTGCCCCCTGGTGTCCACAGGAGGAGGATCCGTGATGGGGTCGGCATCACAGAAGAGTCGTGGCACACCAGCCCGCCCGACAGGCTACCCCAGTCCCCGTCCCGGTCTCGAAACGCACACCCTCCGCGTGCGTCCTCAGCGCTCAGCCCCCGGAGTGCCAAGTCCGCTCCCTCTTCCGAGCTCCCGGAGGACGAGTGTCTCGACGGCGACGGCCGCCGCGGTTTCGTAGCGGCGCACGCCGCGGCGCGCGCCTGTCGCGTGCCCGACCGTCCCCACACCCTCGTAGAAGGCCCTGAAGCTCGGCAGGTCCCTCACTGCCGGCTCGCCCGCCACCTCCAAGGCGTGCTGCAGTTCGTGCGCGAGGATGGCGATGCGCGCCGCCGGCCTCTGAGCCGGGTCGACCCACACGTGCAGGTCGCCAGGACGCGCGACGCACAGAAGCGCGGTGGCGGGCAGGTGCAACTGGCCTTCGACGAGGCGCGCGATGCGGCGGGAGCACGCCGGACGGATTTCGTCGCGCTTGACGATGCGCTGACGTCGCTGGCGCAGATCGATCCCCGCAAGGCGCGGGTGGTGGAGCTGCGTTACTTCGGCGGTCTCACGCTCGAAGAAACGGCGGAGGTGATGGGCATCTCGTCGGACACGGTGATGCGGGACTGGAAGATGGCTCGTCTGTGGCTGCTGAAGGAGCTGGAACCGGGGCCGGCGGCGGCCAGGTAGGGCCCGCTCAGCTTGCCGCGACGTAGCTCGAAGAGCGAAGTCGGGCCGAGCGCGCCGCGACAGGGCACGCAGCGTGGGAGTCGTAGCCCCGGGGCTTCAGCCCTGGGGGACAAGGGCGATCAACGTCAGGGGCCACGTATGGACTCCACAGGCAGCATCGGCGTGCCCCACGTCAAGCTCCTCGACTTCGGCCTCGCCAAGCTCTCCGGCCACGGCGAGCAGCCCATCGTTTCGCGCGATGGCGCCCACGTCACCGAGACCGACTCCCTCACCGCCCGCGGCACCATCCTCGGCACCTTATCCGAGCCGACCGCGCTTCGCGAGGCGCAGCCGGCGGTGCCGCCGGCGCTCGACCGGCTCGTCCGCAAGTGCCTGGCCAAGCAGCCCGACGAGGCGCCGCCCTCTGTTCAGCGAGGCGTGAGACCGCTGGGGCGCGTCAACTGGCCCGCCGTGTCCCCAGACGGGCTGCGTATGGCCTATGTTTCGAACGAGACCGGCAGCAATGAAGTCTACGTTCGGCGCCTGCCGAACCTGGGTGACGTGCGAAGGATCTCACGCGCGGGCGGACGGGCTCCGGTGTGGAGACGGGACGGTCGTGAGTTGTTCTACGTGACCGAAGGGGCCCCGCCGAGGGAGATGATGGCGGTCAGTGTTCCTCACGATCCAGATGCTCCCTGGGGTCAGCCACGCCGACTCTTTGACGTCCCTTCCTGGCTTCGCACCTCTACCAGCGGTGTTCCCGCCTACGACATATCCCTCGACGGAAGGCGGTTCCTATTCGTGCGCCAGCCTCCGGCCAGAACTCCTCCTCCCCCCTCCCGCATCCACATCGTCTTCAACTGGTTCGAGGAGCTGAAGGCGAAGGTGGTAAGAACAGGCGACAGGCGACAGGCGACAGGCGATAGGCGACGGGTCTCAGGACGCCTTGCGGGATTCCTGCTGTATCGCCCGGTGCAGATCCCAGTCCGCCTGCAGCCGCATCCAGAACTGCGGCGACATGTTGAAGAGCCGCGCCAGGCGGAGCGCGGTATCCGCCGTGATGCTGCGCTTGCCGAGCACGATCTCGTTGAGACGGTTCAGCGACACCCCGAGGCGGCGGGACGCTTCAACTTGCCCGAGGCCAATTGGTTTCAGGAACTCCTCCAGGAGGATCTCGCCAGGCGGAATCGCCGGCCCGAGCCAGCCGGGGTCCCTAGTGATAGTCTTCGACGCGGACTTCGTAGGCATGTCCCTGCGCGCGGCTTCTCCTTCCGGCTACCTCAGCGTCAGCGCGTACAGGTACTCCGCGTTGGGGTCGAAGGCGAACGACGCCAGGCGCTCGTAGGTCATCGGGTAGTCGACCGGCAGCACGTGCGCCTTCGAGGGGTCATCGGGAAAATGCGCGGCGCTGATCATCGGCACCATGCCTCGAAGACCCGTGTGGCGCAACGTGAAGAACGTGCCCGACCCGAAGGAATTCGGCGCCTGCGCCGGTGGCGTGCCCACGGTCTTCGCGCCGAGACGCCAGAACTCAACGACCACGCTGAAGCCCGCGCTCAGGGTTCCGGCGTCGCAGAGGACGAAGATGTTCTTCGGCGTGTAGTAGCCGGAGTAGGTGCCCGCGTCGTACTCCTCTCTGAACGTGGGTGAGATGCGCAGGAACTTCACCATCGGCGGATCTTCGTCCGCAGGGATCGTCCGCCGCGCGATGGGCTTCCCGTCGACGTACGACCAGGCGAAGTCGTAGTCGCCTTCGACGAGCGGCACGGCCCGGCCCCTGTTGATGGCCTCGAGCGATTCGTTCGGCCGATCCTCGAAATAGAGCCGCGAGTAGCGGAACGCTCCGTGCTCGCCGGTGCCGACGCCGGCCATCTCCAGCAGTTTCTCTTTGCCGAACAGGTAGTAGACGAGGATTTCCGAGATCAGCGAGTTCCCGCCGGGATTGCCGCGCACGTCGAGGACGAGCGTCCGGGTCTGGCGCTGCTTCATCTCGACGACGAGGTCTCGAAACGTGGCGGTTGCCGACTGGGGACGCGCGATCTTCGCCAGGATGGGGCTCTCCTGCTCCTTCGTCTCCAGGTAGCCGCCCATGTGGCGGAAGCGCACGTAGGCGATGTCCTGCCCGCCATCCGGCGGCTTCAGGAACGCGTGCCTGAATCCCGAATCGTCTGGAACGGGAAGCCGCACGCGGGATGGCGGATTGACTTCAGCCGGGTCCTTGCCCGGCTGATCGAGCACGAGCTCGGTCGTCGTGCCATCGGGCCGCTGAAGCTCCACGCGAACCCGCGATACATCGGCCCACTCTGGAACGAGGTCCATCATGTACGCCCGGTACGCCAGCGATTTCGTGGCGAGGGCACGCAGGGCGTGGAACTGGTTGTCGATCCCCTCCAGCTCACGCTGGCGCCGGACGAGCTCGGTGAGCGGCAAGCCCTCGACCGACACGAGACGGGACCCGAGCAGCGCCCGGTTCAGCCGCTCGACGCCCATGACGACGAGCGATTCCTCGACAACGGCCAGGCGCAGCGGGACGCCTCCCGGACGATCGCGATCCACCCTGTACCCCTGCGTGAAGTTGGTGTGGGCGTCTCCCACGCCCGCGACGAAGGGCCGCACGAGGCGGAAGTACTCGTCCTTCGTCATCCCCTCGTCCGGAATGGCGTTCAGGACGCGGTGCAGCCTCCGGTGGAAGGCGATGCGGCCGCCTCCGGCCGTATAGGGGTCGGGATGGGTATCCTCGAGGATGCTGGCGAGCTCGCGCGTATCCTCGAGAAGCTGCTGCCGGCTGAAGGCGCCGGGTTTCGTCGCGGTTGAGCCCGACTGAACGGACGAACCGGCCCCTGCAGGAGCGGGCGCGGGCGTGGAGCACCCCAGCGTCAGCAGAACCGGCACGAGCCCCACGGACAACAGGCGCAGGCGACCCATGGCAGCACCTCCGGACACGCCACCAATGTCTGCCTCGGCACCGGCTCTGTCAACGGATCAGCGACGACGAGGGCGGGACGGTTCAGCGGAATCGGCGCTTGCGCAGCAGCTCGTACAGCACCACGCCGCCGGCCGTCGCGACGTTGAGCGACTGCTTCAGCCCCAGCGTCGGGATGCGCACGTGCACGTCGCACAGCTCGAGCACCGCCGGCGTCACCCCGTCGGTCTCATGGCCGAACACGACACACACCGGCCAGGCGGGCACCCAGTCGTACAGGTCCACCGCCCGCAGGCTCGTCTCGACGGCGGCCAGCTCGTACCCGCGTACCCGCAGACCCGAGAGTGCCTCGACGGCGCGCTCGACGCGCCAGGCGGGCACGGTCTTCTCGGCCCCCAGGGCCGTCTTCGCAACGCGCGGATCGTCCGGTCCGGCCGTGATGCCAGCCAGGCAGATGCGCTCAGCCCGCACGGCATCGGCGGTCCTGAAGAACGACCCGACGTTGTACAGGCTCCGGACGTTCTCGAGCAGCACGACGACCGGCAGGCGGTCGATCGCGCGGTAAGCCGCCCCAAGGGTGGTGGCCTGGTACGACGGTTCGTCGGTCACGGCAGGACGATTCTAGCAGTCGGTCTGCGGCGGCGGCTGAGATGGCGGCATGCCTCTGGTCGGATGTCTCGGAGCAAACCATGGCGAGCACGGCGACGGCGGCCGTCTGCAAAACCGCCGGAGAACGAGGGGGTCAGCCGGCGTAGTGGTCCGCGGAGCAGCCGCGCCCGCGCGAGGCCGCGACGCGGCAGCCGGCGGCCAGCGGCCCGTAACGGGCCGGAGGCGGGTTTTGCCGCCGTGTCGAGCGGTTTGCGAAGGGACATCCGGCCAGAGGCTGTGCCCCGGGGCGCAGAACCCGCCTGAGTGCGGCCGACCTGCGCCGAAGACCCCCTTGTTTCCGGAGCGGCCGCCTGCGGTAGAGTACGGGGGTTCCCGTTGTCAACCCCATCAAGGAGAACACATGCGGAAGGTTGTCGCTTCGATTGCGATCGTCATCGTCGGGTCGGTGCTGGTGTGGGCGGCCGACGTATTTCAGCAGTACGGCATCGACCGACAGGAATGGTCGTCGAGCTTCCTCTACGCGCTGACCAATCCCTCGCTCCCGCTACCGAGCGTGCCGGCCAAGCTGAAGAGCCTGCCGGTGGGAGAGCGGGCGGCGGTCGTGACAGCGCTCGGCGCGGCAGCGCGGGCGTGGATTGGGACCGCTGAATTCCAGGAGCGATACAAGAAGGAGTACGAAGCCAGCTTGCCGGACGATCTCAAGCCGCCACGCACGGCCAAGCAGATCGCGGACGAGATGAAGAGCGAGTTGCAGTCGCAGTTGGCCGAGATGGAGAAGACGGCCAAGACGATGTCGGGCGACATGCAGAAGGCCATCCTGGAGGCGGCGACGGCGCTCAAGGCGCAGATGGGTCAGATCGATCAGTTCGCCGCCATGCAGGCCGCGGAGGAGAAGGCGCGGTACGAGGAGGCCAAGTCGCGTCCGCCGGATCCCGACGCGCCGTCGGCGGATCCGAACGTCGGGCTGAAGCGGACGCTGAAGCGGTTTCTCGACGGGACCGCCGACGTCGACTTCGATGCGCAGCTCAAGACGCAATACGGTCTGAAGAAGTTCGTGAACGCGGACCATGAGGCCAAGCCCAAAGAGTGGAAGGCCTGCTTCAGGGCCGGCAAGGAAGCCTGCGGCGCCGCGCGCGACCTGGCGTCGGCCTGGCTCGCGGAGCTGAAGTAGCCGGAGGCTGATGAAGGACAAGGTCCCGGCCACGCCAGCCGTGATCGCGCCGTGCTCGCCATGGTTTGCTGCGGACATTCGGCCCAAGGCCGCGCCCATGACCCCGGGAGCGGGCCACCGGGGCCGGCACCCTGAGCGGAGGCGGCCGCGTCCTAGAGCGTGGAGGTCGTAGCGTGTTCGACAGGTGGCGCAAGGCGCGGATGGTGGAGCCCGGCGAGGCGCTTGGCGGGCGGACGGAGAAGATGCCCGTGCCGCGAGCCCACGCGGTGCTGGGGACGCCGCTCGAGGACCCGTTCGACGCATTCGAGCGCGCGGTCGTCGGCATGGGGTGCTTCTGGGGCGCCGAACGAAAGTTCTGGCAGGCGAAGGGCGTGCACTCGACGGCTGTCGGCTACGCGGGCGGCTACACGCCCAACCCGACCTACGAGGAAGTCTGCTCGGGCCTGACGGGACACACCGAGGCGGTCCTCATCGTCTTCGATCCGGCCGTGATCGGTTACGGGGAGATCCTGCGCATCTTCTGGGAGAACCACGACCCCACGCAGGGCATGCGCCAGGGCAACGACGTGGGCACCCAGTACCGGTCGGCCATCTACACGTGCTCGGACGCGCAGCGCGCCGAGGCCGACGCCTCACGCGCGGCCTTCCAGGCCGAGCTCGCCAGGGCCGGCCACGGCCCGATCACGACGGAGATCGCCCCCGCCGGCCCGTTCTACTACGCCGAGGCCTACCACCAGCAGTACCTGCACAAGAACCCCGGCGGCTACTGCGGCCTGGGCGGCAC
>CAYZYG010000086.1:8553-10566 GCA_964481395.1 uncultured Vicinamibacterales bacterium | reverse complement strand
AGGGCCCGCTCGGTGATGCCACAGCCCGCTCTGCCTGCCAGCGTCAGCTTCCCGCAAGCCACTCCCTGAGCTTGGACCAGCGGCGCGTCTCACGCTGCCCGCGCACGGCGATCCCCAGCGCCTTCTTCTGCCCGACCAGCACGACCAGCTGCTTCCCCCGGGTCATGCCCGTGTAGATCAGGTTCCGCTGCAGCAGCGGGTAATGCTGCGTGCTCACCGGAATCACGACGGCCGGATATTCGGATCCCTGCGCCTTGTGCACCGTCGTCGCGTACGCCAGCACGATCTCGTCGAGTTCGTCCGGCGCGTACTGCACGAACCGTCCGTCGAAGTCGATGCTGACGAGCCCGGTCTGCTCGTCGATGGCCCGCACCACGCCGATGTCGCCGTTGTAGACGTCTCGATCGTAGTCGTTCTCGATCTGCATCACCTTGTCGCGCACGGCGAACGTCCATCCGAACCGCTGGATGGTCGGTCCGGACGAGGGGTTCAGCACCTTCTGCAGCTCGAGGTTCAGCGTCCGCGCCCCGATGGCGCCACGGTTCATCGGGCACAACACCTGCACGTCGCGCACGGGATCGAGCTTGAACCGCTGCGGAATCCGCTCCGACACAATCTGGATGATTTTGCGCATCCCATCGTCCGGCGTCTCGCTCTCGACGAAGTAGAAGTCGGATGCCGCGTCGGGAGCCGCGCTCACGTCCGGCATTTCCCCCCGGTTCACGCGGTGCGCGTTCACGATGATGCGGCTCGCCGCAGCCTGTCGGAACACCTCGGTCAGGCGGACCACCGACACGGCGCCTGAGTCGATGAGGTCCGCCAGTACCTGTCCCGGGCCGACGGAGGGCAGCTGATCCACGTCCCCGACGACGATGACGGCGGCGCGGTCGGGAATGGCCCGCACGAGGGCGTGCATGAGGGGGACGTCGACCATGGAGGTCTCGTCCACGACCAGCAGGTCGCACTCCAGTGGGTTGTACGGCCCCCGCCTGAACCGGCCGTCCGCCGGATTGACCTCCAGCAGCCGGTGAATTGTCTGCGCGTCGAGACCGGTCACTTCCGAGAGGCGCTTGGCGGCACGCCCCGTTGGCGCGCACAGCAGCATGCGGGCACGCTTCGCTCCGAGAATCGTCAGGATCGAGCGGACGATCGTCGTCTTGCCCACGCCCGGGCCGCCGGTGATGACGAGCCACTTCGACGACAGGGCGAGGCGGACCGCGTCGCGCTGGCCGGCCGCCAGATGCATGCCCAGTTTCGGCTCGACCCACGCGAGCGCCTTATCCGCGTCGATGGGCGGCCACGGAATCGTCCCCGCGGCCAGGTCACGGACCCGCTCGGCGATCTGACGCTCCGCCGCATGAAGCCACGTGAGGAAGATGCACTCCCGGCCATCGCACGCGTCGGCAACGACGGTGCCGTCCTCGAGCTCGGCCGCGAGCGCCTGGTCGATGATCCCTCGCGGAATCTCGAGCAGCTTTTCGGCGAGGACCATCAGATCGTCGCGCGGCAGGCCGCACTGTCCCTCGTCCAGGGCTTCCGAGAGGGCGTAGCCGACGCCGGCACGCGCGCGGATGAGGGCGGTCTTCTCGATGCCGAGCTTCCCGGCCAGCGTGTCGGCCGTCAGGAAGCCGATGCCGCGGATGTCCCGCGCCAGCCGGTAGGGGTTCTCCCTGATGAGAGCAATCGAATCCGCGCCGTAGGTCTTGTAGATCCGGACCGCCCGCGACGTGCCCACGCCGTGCGCGTACAGGAACACCATGATGTCGCGGACGATCTTCTGGCCCTGCCAGGCCTCCACGATCTGCGACGCGCGGAGCGGGCCGATGCCCTCCACCTCGCGCAGCCGTTCGGGTTCGCGATCGATGAGGTCGAACACCTCCGCTCCGAACGCGTCCACGAGCTTGCGGGCGAACACGGGTCCGACGCCGCGGATCAGGCCTGACCCGAGGTAGCGCACGATGCCCTCGATGCTCGTCGGCGGGGCGGTCTGGATGGTCGTGGCCTTGAACTGGA